>JALOPJ010000073.1 GCA_025453955.1 Candidatus Edwardsiibacteriota bacterium | reverse complement strand
GTTTTCCAATGAAGAGGTGATCAACAACGGCAGCCGGGTGCTGTCGCAGCTGGAAGGGTTCGCAGCAGCCACGGCGGCGATCGATGCATAGCACACGAAAGTGAGGCAACCCCCATGTGGACATCAGCGATCGGGATGAACGCCGGCAAGCTGTGGACCATCCTCCACGCCGACGGCGAGACCAACCTGTCCGCGCTGAAGAAGCGGTCCAAGCTCAACGATCGCGAGCTGTACCTGGCCCTGGGCTGGCTAACCCGCGAGGGCAAGGTCAGGTACGCCCAGGAAAAGACCGCGATCAAGGTGTCACTGCAGTAATTATTGAAGATGTCTTGCGATGACCAAGGACCAAAAGCCATATACCCTATCCTGCCAGGCCTGCGGCGGGAAACTGAACCCCAAGCCCGGCCAGGCCACCGTGCGCTGCGCCCACTGCGGCAACACCGTGGCCATCCCGGCCGAGGCGCGGGGCCGCAAGCCGTTCACGCCGCCGGAGGAACCGCTGGAAGTGCGGCTGGGCAAGCTGGTGGGCGGCCGGCACGACGGCGCCGCGGTGCAGCTGCTGCGGGACGAGCTATCGCTGCCCCCGGCCGCTGCCGGCGAGCTGGTGGAGCTGGTCAGATTGAACGAGTGCAAGGACGTGGCGCGGATCATCAAGGGGTGGATGGAGGGGCGGGCGCAGCGCAAGGCCATCCTGTAAACTGCGATAGCTCGGACGACGCGATCCGCAGGGACACGGCAAACCGCGTCCCTGTTTTTTGATAGTCGATTACTTCGTTCGTTCAGGCGGAATAGCCTTCTCGTAATGACTGTCGGGACATGGCGCGCCATGTCCCTGCAACGACACACCCCATATCCCCTCTTGATAGAGGGGACTTTTTAAACCCGCCATCGGCGCTCGTGCAGGCGACCCCTCCCTGCCTCCCTCCCCGAAAGCGTTCGGGGGGGGGTCGTACCCACAATGACCGCGGGAGGGCCCGGCCAGGAATCTCCGGTCCGGCCTGAAAATCACGTTGACAACAACACTGATGGGGTCATATAATAGACGGGCAACCATTCATCAAACCCAACAGAGAGGTTTCCATGCGCATCGCCCTGTCCGTCCTGGCCGCCCTGCTGCTGTCCCTGGCCGCGCCGCTGGCCGCCCAGGACCAGCCCGTCATGTACCAGCCCGCGCCCGCTCCCGCGCTCAAGCCGTTCGACATCGGCATCTCGGCCGGCATGGTCCTGCCCGGCACGATCAACGTCGAGGGCGTCGACGTGATCAACAGCATGTCGCCGTTCTTCAAGGCCCATCTCGACGCCTACATCGTGGAGAAGCTGGCGATGGGGATCTACGCCTCCTACCTGATGATCACCCTGGACCATGTCAAGGGCAGCTCCGCCACGATCCCGGACGCGTACAACAGCGCCTCCGGCTTCGAGATCGGCGGCACCATCAAGCCCTGCTTCAAGCTGAGCGAGACGGTGACGCTGAAGCCGGGGCTGGAGATCGGCTACCGCCACATGAGCCTGGAGGACCTGGACGACGGGATCAACGGCATGGCGCTGGGCGCCACCATCGAGCTCAAGTTCAAGGCCGGCGGGATGTCGCCGTTCATCGCCCCCGGGTTCATCTCCCAGCCGGCCGGCGGCAACAGCGACGTCGAGGTCACCTGGGCCCCGATGATCACCGTGGCCGGCGGCATCGAGTTCTAGACCTCCCCCAAACCCCTCTCCTCATGCATCAGGAGAGGGGTTTTCCATTCGTACCGGTTCGAGCCACTGATCGAGGAGGACGCGATCGATGCCGAAGCATGGCGTTCCCGGCTGGGGTGCGGCCCAGTCCTACATCGAGGCGCTGTTCGCGCCGCAGGACGTCCCGCTGAAGGACGCCCTGCGGCGCAGCGCGAGGGCAGGGCTGCCGCCCATCGCCGTATCGCCCTCCGGCGGCAGGCTGCTGCAGGTGCTGGCCCGCGCCGCGCGGGCCCGGCGCATCCTGGAGGTCGGCACGCTGGGCGGCTACAGCGCCATCTGGCTGGCGCGGGCCCTGCCCCGGGGCGGCCGCCTGGTCTCGCTGGAACTGCACCAGGAGCACGCCGACACGGCCCGCAGGAACCTGGACCGCGCCGGGCTGGGCAAAAGGGTCGAGGTGCGCACCGGCCCGGCGCTGCAGGCGATGCGCCGGATGGTCCGGGACCGCGTGCCGGCCTTCGACCTGGTGTTCATCGACGCCGACAAGGACGAGTATCCCGGCTACCTGCGCCTGGCCTACCGGCTGACCCGCAGCGGCGGGCTGATCGTGGCCGACAACGCGCTGCGCCGGGCGGTCAGCCCGGGCGCGCCCAAGCGGGGCGGCGTGCTGGAGTGCAACCGAATCGCGGCGCGCCACACCGGACTGGTCTCGATCATCGTGCCGGTGCTGGGCAAGGGCGTGGACGGGATGCTGGTCTGCGTCAAGACGGGCCGATGAGTCCGGTCGTGCTGAAGTCCTCAGTCATGGTGGGCGGGGGCATCGATCGATCGCGGATGCGATAATTCATAACTTGTTATACTTTTATGCAATGAATCAAGGTGTTTTCTGATACCGTCCTAACGTTAACCTGAGTTGAATAGAGGAGTTGGAAGCCGCGATCTTTCGGGGCACGCAACTTGCAGCATATAGTAGCGTTATCCATTGGATAACGCTGCTTGCAACAAGAGAAGGAGAGGCGGTTTTTCGATCCCGGCCGGTTTCAGGCAACAAACCGATCACATCAACCGACAACGACAAGGGAACCATGAAGAGAGCATTCCTGTTCGCAACGATCCTGGCATTGGCCGCGACCGCCTGGGCCCTGCAGCCGGTCGTCTCCACCGGCATCCAGCCGGTCCGCCACGAGGCCGCGGCGCAACCGCCGGCGACCGCAGCGGCCCCCAAGGCCATCACCTGGACCACGCTCGACAGTATCGATCCCGCCGCCTCCCGGCTGGCCGCGGCTGCCGTCGACGGCAAGATCTATCGGGTGGGCGGCAACGTGCAGGCGACGACCTACTCGGGCGCGGTGGAGGAGTTCGACCCCGCCACCGGGCAATGGACCGGCAAGGCGCCGCTGCCGGTGCCCTGCAGCAACCTCAGCGCCGCGGTATGGCGCGACCGGATCTACGTCGTGGGAGGGTCCAGCGCCAGCGGGTACGTGGGCAACCTGCAGATCTACTATCCCGACGGCGACTCGGCGGCGCAGGGGCCGGCGTTGCCGGCGACGGCGTACGGCGTGGCCGTGGCCGTGGTGGCCGACACGTTGTACATGATCGGCGGAAACAACGGCGCGACCATCAACACGGTCTTCGCCTGCGACCTGATCGGCGGGACCTGGACCGCCAAGACCCCCATGCCGACGGCCCGCTACTTCGCCGGCGCGGCGACGATCAACGGCAAGGTCTACGTGGTCGGCGGGTACAACGGCAGCGACCTGGCCGTGTGCGAGCGGTACGACCCCGCGGCCGACACCGCCGGCGGCACGCCCTGGACGGCGATGACACCGATGGGCACGGCCCGGGGCGGGCTGGGCGTGGCCGCGATCGGCGGCAGGGTCTACGCCTTCGGCGGCGGGTATTCGTCCTACCTCAACACGGTGGAACGGTATGACCCGGCCGCGGACACCTCGGGCGGCGCGCCCTGGACCGCCGACGGCGGCTTCGTCACCGGCCGGCGGACCATCGGCGCGGCCAGCCTGGGCAACGACGCCTACGTGATCGGCGGCTGGAACGGCAATTTCCGGAACAACGTCGAGCGCGGCACCACCGACGCGCCGGTGGTGGAGGACATCTTCGTGCAGGGCCTGCGGGTGACGCCGTACGTCGGCAACTACGGCGCGGTGGTCCATCCCGCCGTCGCCCTCTACAACCAGACGCCGTTCATCCAGTACAACGTGCCGCTGACCCTGCGGATCGACTCGGCCGGCGTTCCGGTCTACGAGCACAAGGTCTTCTGCGCCATGTACGGGCCGGCCGGCTACGACATCCCGATGCCGGACTGGCGGCCCTGCACCACCCCGGGCATCGTCTATGACGTGACCGCATACTCGGCGCTGACCACCGACCAGAACAACGCCAACGACACGGTCCGCACCACCGTCGAGGTCAAGGATGCGGTCTGGTACCAGTACGACCCCGCGGGCGCGACCAGCATCGTGTCCCAGAACTGCGAGCCGGCGAACGATGCCTTCGACTGCTGGATCGCCGACGACTTTACGGTCGAGGGCGTGGACACGGTGCGGATCGACTCCGTCGCTGTCCGCGGATTCTTCATGAACGGCGCGCCGGTCCCCGACAGCCTGAGCATCATCATCACCGCCGACAGCTCGTGGTACCCGGCCTTCAGCCAGACCGTGGCGTCGGCCATGGTACCGCCGGCGGGCTTTAGCGTCGCCGACGGGGACTTCATCGCCCGGCTGACGACGCCGATCCTGCTCCCCGCCGCCGAGCGGTACTGGCTCTCGTGCCAACTGCACATGAACTACGCCACCTATGGCTTCTGGTACTGGACGTCGGTCGACGGCTCGCTGAACTATGCCACACAATCGGCTTACCTCGTCAACCCCGGCGACGGATTCGGCATGGGGTGGACCAGCTGGGTCCCGATCGGCACCGTGTCGTCGGGCGTGACCGATCTCTGTTTTGCTCTGTACGGCGGTGAGCACGCCACCGGCGTGGCCGGCAACCCGGTCGCCGCCCAGCCCAGGCCGGACTTCATCCTGGCGCAGGTGTCGCCCAACCCGGTGCGGGGCGGCGCCAGGTTCTCCTTCTCGCTGGCGAAGCCCGGCGATGCCCGGCTGGACGTCTACTCGCTGCTCGGCCAGAAGGTGGCGTCGGTCGCCGAGGGCCATCGCGACGCCGGCCGGCACAGCGTCTCCTGGAACGGGCGCGACCCGGCCGGCCGCCCGGTGGCGGCGGGGCTGTACTTCTACCGCCTGACCGCGGACGGCCGCTCGCTCACCAGGAAATTCGTGGTGGTCAGATAGCGGGCCATCCCGGGAAGGCCGCAGCGCCCCGCGTCGACGCGGGGCGCTGTCCGTTGCGGCGGATCGGGCGGGGCCCGCCGGGAATCTTCATTTCGCAGGGAAAAGCGCGTTGACACGCCCCCGGTCACGGTCTATAATGAACGGGCGCGATCTTTCCCGCATGTTTTTGTAATGATATCCGCAACGACGACAAAGGAGGACAGCCAATGAAGAACCTGCTGATCGCCCTGGGCGTGGTGGCCCTGGCGCTGGCCTGCGCCGCGGTGTACTTCTGGTACGACGGGGCCAGGGCCAAGCGCGAGGCCGCCGGGCTGCGGAACACCGTCAGCGACCTCTCCTACATGGTCGCCGCGCTGGAGGGGCAGAAGGCCGACATGTCGCGCGAGCTGGAGGCCAAGGTCGCCGACATCTCGCGGGCCAAGGAGGAGGAGGTGACCCGGGCCAAGGCCACCTACGACGAACTGGCCGCCGGGATGAAGGCCGAGATCGAGCAGGGGCAGGTGACCATCACCCAGCTGGCCGACCGGCTGTCGGTGAGCATGGTGGACAAGATCCTGTTCCCCTCGGGCGAGGCCCAGATCTCCCCGGCCGGGTTGAAGGTGCTGGAGCGGGTGGGCAACGTGCTGAAGAACACCCGGAACAAGATCATCCGGGTGGAGGGCCACACCGACGACGTGCCGATCCACCCCAACCTGCAGAAGCAATTCCCCACCAACTGGGAGCTGTCGGCGGCGCGGGCCACCAACGTGGTGCGCTTCCTGCATGACCAGGCCGGCATCGCGCCGCAGCGGCTGCAGGCCATCGGCATGGCCGAGTACCGGCCGGTGGCCAGCAACAAGACGCCGGCCGGCCGCGGCCAGAACCGGCGGATCGAGATCGCGCTGGTGCCGGAGCCGGTGGTCGGCAAGTAGCGCCCGTCCCGGCGGGAGTTCTTTGACATAGCCCCCGGAGTTCCGCGGAATCCCGGCTGGCCCGCGCCGCATGGTTTAATTTTTGACAGATGGGTTTGGATATGGTACAATCGTTGACACCGAACACCACCATAAAGGAGCTACCATGTTCAAGGGGAAAGCGATCCTGTTGGCGTGCGCCGTGTCCCTGCTGCTCGGTGCCGTCCCCAATCTGAGCCATGCCGATGGCGAGTACGTCATCGTGGCGATGATCCAGCAGCAGAACGGCTACATCTGCCGCCACATGCCGCAGGCGGAGTGGGACGCGCACGTCGCCAACAACACGCTGCCCGCAGGGAAGTACTACAACGTCTCGGCCACGCTGCAGCAGCTCAACGACCTGCACATCTGGGGCATGCACGCGACGCTCGAGGAAGTGGAGCAGGTTTTTCAAACGAACAACCTGGCCTGGCCGTGCCGGTACGAGGGTCCGCGGCTGGATTGAGCGGCGTGTCAAACTGCTCCCAGGGGTGGCCGCGTTCGGCCACCCCTTCATTGTCCCCGCGAAGCGGGACATCTTCATCCTTGACTTGGCGGCGGCCGGCACGGTACAATAAAGATCCATGCTGAACGCCAAGCACAAGCGGCTGTGGCTGGCCCGCCCCGGGTCGGCGCCGCCCTATTTCCCGCTGCCGGTGCTGCGGGACCGGGCATCCCTCCTGACGGTGGTCGGGCGCTGGCCCGAAGCCCTGGCGACCTACCGCCGCGGGCTGGAGTGGGCGCTGGCCGGCGATGACCGGCTGCTGACGGCGCGGTCCCGAACCGACCTTGCCGCCATGCTCAACCAGATGGGCGAGAACGACGAGGCGTACGGTATCGCTTCCCTGGCCTACGACGCATTGCGGGGATCGGGCGACGAGTTCAACCGGGCGCGGGCCGCCACCACGCTGGGCAATGTGCATTACCACCGGTCCGAGTACCCCAGGGCGATGGAGTACTTCCGCGAGGGGCTGGACATCGCCCGGCGCACCGGCGACGCCATGATGGCCTGCCGGGCGCTGGGGCGGATCGGCCTGCTGCACTACGACATGGGCGAGAACCAGCGCTCGCTGGAGGTGCTGGGCGAGGCGCTGGCGGCGGCCGAGCGGCTGGGCAGCCCCATCCTGGTGGCCACCATGTGCGGCAACATCGGCAACGCCCACCTGGAGCAGGGCCGCTACCAGGAGGCCATGGCCTGCTACCAGCGGGCCTACCGCGAGAGCCTGCGGATCGGCGACAAGCTGTCCACGGCGTTCTCCGAGGGCAACATCGCCATCATCCACCAGAAGCAGGGCCGCTACGCCGAGGCCATCGAGTGGACGATGCGGCAGTACCGGGCCCTGCGCGAGATCGGCGACCGGGTCAACCTGGCGGTGGCGCTGCTCAACCTGGGCAGCACGCACCTCGACATGGGCGAGACCGACCTGGCCCTGCGGCGGTACGACGAGGTAATCTCTCTGGCCCGCGCCAACAGGGACAAGCCGATCCTGAGCTACGTGCTGTACCTGACGGCCACCGTCCACCAGGAACGGGGCCGGCCCGACGAGGCGGAGCGCTTGCTGCGGGAGGCGATCGAGGTGGCCGCCGAGATCGGCTTCAACCACTACCTGTGCGCCTACCAGGCGCGGCTGGCGCGGCAGTGCGTCGAGCGGGGCGATCCGGACAAGGCCGCGCCGCTGTCCGCAACCGCCAGGGACCTGGCGGACAAGGCGGGCCGCGCCGACGTGCTGTTCGACCTCAAGGTCACCGAGGTTCTGGCGGCGGGCGGGACGCCGGCCGAGGCCGCGGCGCGGCTGGCCCCGCTGGCCGGCACCGCGCCCGACCCGGAGCAGGAGGCCGACCTGCTGTTGCGCCTGTTCCGGCTGACCGGCGACCCGGCCCGGCGGCAGGCCGCGGCCCAGGCCTACCTGGCGCTGTACCGGGAGCTGCCCAAGCACGCGTTCAAGCGGGCGCTGGCCGAGCTGGGCGAGCAGCCGGCGGGGCCGCATGACGGGGCAGCGGCGGCGCGAGTTCGTCAACACCCTGCTGTCCCAGCCCGCGGTGTGCCTGGCGGAGGTGTACAGGAAGCGGGGGGATGTGGAATGTCTGATAGGTGATTATTTAAATGCCAGAATTGATTTTCAACAGTCGAAGAAATTCTATTTACATTTAGGGCAAACCATAAAATGTGGTGACGTTGATTATTCACAAGGTAATGTGTTCCTAAACATGGGGTCCTTCGAACAAGCGGAAGAGTGTTATTCAAGAGCCCTTAGTTATTATAAAGATAATAATGACACTAACAGTATTGCAAATAGCTATCGGGAGCTGGGGAAAGTATGTCAATATAGGGAAAAGATAGATGATGCTATGCGATATTACCAAGAAGCTATTCAATTATATAATTTACTTAATGATGACAAAGGCAAGAATGTTATAATTGAGTATATGGCTGATGTCTATCGATCTATAGGTGAATATGATAAAGCATTGGAGGCTGTGAATGTACTACTTACTCAGAGTAATGATAATACTGAACAAAGAGTTGCTTGTAGGATTTATAAATTAGCTGGGAATGTATATGGGGAAAAGGGGTTCAATGAAAAAGCGCAACAATATCTTGAAAAAGCATATCGCTTATCATTGATGACAGGTGAAATATCTCTAGCTATGTATATTTTATGTGATTTGGGTTTAGTGTATTACTCTCTTAATGATTACTCTTCAGCCTACGACTATTTTGAGCAATGTCAGGAATTCGCAGAGAAGCTAAATTCTGATTACATGAAAACGGTAAATTTAGTGAATTTATCTGATACAACTTTTAAGATGGGTGACATTGAACGGTCCAAGGTTTATATTACTCGGGCCGCGAACATCAACCATAACATCGGAGGCCTCAACAGTGAAATCAAAAGGATCCAAGAAGAGATCGCCCAAAAAGAAGGTGGTCAGGAAAAAACCAGTTAAGAAAAGGGTTTTAAAACACAAGGGAAGAAAAAATCACATGCCGCATAAGCTTTATATCTGCATACGACAGGTCGCCGGCAAGTACCTGGTGCACCCGGCCACCGAGCACCAATACCAGCATGACGTGGCGGAAGAATCGAACGATGCCTGGTATTACTCCACGACAAAGTCGATGCTTGATTTCGTCGTCGCTGGCGTGTTCGGGGTATATGATTCATTCGAGGCCGCGGAGGCTGCGATCCTTGCTGTCGATCCCGGTTCGAGTGATGTGTATAAGCCACCAGCACCGAATAACCCGACATAAAACTTACTGGGGAACAACTGGTAAATACTAATAACATGGAGGAATAATTGAAAAAACTCTTACTGGTGCTATCTATCGTTGCGCTGATCTCAGGTGTCGCACTCGCCGAACCGCAGTATGTATCGATTAACTTGGAGAGCGGAAAGTACATCGTCCATCCCGCGACGGTCGAGCAGTACAACAACGCGATCGCGAGCCAACTGGAGGGCGTGTGGTTCTTCGTGACCACCCAGCCGGTGAGGGAGTTCGCGCAGAACGGCGGGTTCGGGCCGTACGACACGTATGAGGCCGCGCTAGCGTCGATCCAGGCGGTTGACCCGGGGGTCAGCAACATCTATAAGCCACCGGCACCGACAAATCCACACTAAAGGTTGTTATAGAAAAGCCGCCCGCAAGGGCGGCTTTTCCGTCTTGATTTTGGCCTGCGGACGTGCTACAATCCACCGTCAACACGTGACTTCACCCCATCCAGATGGAGCCATGAAATACCTCAAGACCACCCCGGCCAAGTGCAAGGGCGTGCGGGCCTGCGAAAAGGCCTGCGCCCGCACCATCAACAAGTCGGACGACCCGGCCAAGTCGGCCATCCGCGTCACCGCGAAGGACGGCGTCTTCGAGATCAACGTCTGCAACCAGTGCGGCGCGTGCATCGACATCTGCCCGGTGAAGGCGCTCTCCCGCAACAAGCAGGGCGTGGTGATGCTGGACAGGAAGCTGTGCGTGGGCTGCCTGATGTGCGTGGGCTACTGCCCGACGCTGTCGATGCGCACCCACCCCGACCTGCGCGAGCCCTTCAAGTGCATCGCCTGCGGCGCCTGCGCCAGGGCCTGCCCGGAGCAGGCGCTGGAGATCGCGGAGAAGTAGGGGCGGTCCGCGGATCGCCCGAGAGCCACCAGTAAGGGCGGGTTTCAAACCCACCCCGACAAGGGAAAAGGATAACCGTAAGGGCGGACGGCCGTCCGCCCCAACGAGGAGAACGACATGGACGTGAACAAGGTCTTCGAATATACCCGCTACCTCGACGGCATCGAGAAGATGAAGGCGGCCCACGTGGTGCTGGCCGAGTACGCCTACACCCCCAGCCTGCCGGAGAAGGGCTACACCAACCGCACCCTGCACGTCGACCTCTCGACGATGAAGATCAGCGAGAAGAAGGTCGACGAGGCGATGAAGAAGACCTTCACCGGCGGCCGCGGCTTCGGGCTGAAGTACCTGTGGGACGCCATCAAGCCGACCACCAAGTGGAACGACCCGGAGAACGACATCATCATCTCGCCCGGGCCGATCTGCGGCATCACCCAGTACCCCGGGGCCGGCAAGTCGCTGGTGGTGACGCTGTCGCCCATCACCAACATCCCGATCGACTCCAACGTCGGCGCCTACCTGGGGCCGCTGCTGAAGTTCTCGGGCTTCGACGCCCTGGAGATCCAGGGCAAGGCGACCGAGGACGTGATCGTGGTGCTGGAGGGCGTCAAGGGCCGGGTCACCATCGAGCGGGCGCCGCTGGAGTCGGTCAACTCGCACGTGGCGGCCGAGCAGTTCACCCACGAGTACGCCGCCGACGAGGCCGACAGGCGCAACGTCTCGGTGGCCTCGGCCGGCCAGGCCGCCGAGCACAGCCTGATCGGCTGCCTCAACTTCTGCTACTACGACGTGCGGCGCAAGGTGACCCGCCTCAAGCAGGCCGGCCGCGGCGGCATCGGCACGGTGTTCCGCGACAAGCACCTCAAGGCGCTGGTGGTGCACGGCCCGCAGGTCAAGGGCGACATGAACCGGCCGGCCGACCTGGGCCGGGTGCAGCGGGCCGGGGTCAAGCTGCACCGGGAGATGCACGACTTCGACGACAAGATGTGCACCATGCGCAAGGTGGGCACCACCAACATCGTCAGCGTGATGAACGCCTACGACCTGCTGCCGGTGATGAACTTCCAGTACGGCAGCCACCCCGACGCCAAGCACATCGACAAGACGACCTGGATCCGGAAGTTCACCCAGGGCATCCCGGACGGCTGCTGGTACGGCTGCTCGATGGCCTGCGCCCACGGCGTGGACGAGTTCGCGCTGCGCACCGGCCCGTACCAGGGGCACAAGGTGATCGTCGACGGGCCGGAGTACGAGACCGCGGCCGGCTGCGGCTCCAACTGCGGCATCTTCGACCCGCACTGGGTGATCGAGTGCAACTTCTACTGCGACACCTACGGCATCGACACCATCAGCTTCGGCACCATCACCGGGTTCGTGATGGAATGCTGGCAGCGCGGCATCCTGGACAAGGAGCGCACCGGCGGCCTCGAACTTACGTGGGGCAACGGCGAGGCCCAGCTGGAGATGATGCACCAGATGGCGCGGGGCGAGGGCTTCGGCGCCCAGTACGCCGGCCAGGGCGTGCACCGGATGAAGACCATGTTCGCCGACAACGGCTGGGGCGACCGCCAACTGCTGGACGACATCGCGCTGGAGGGCAAGGGGCTGGAGCAGTCGGAGTACATGTCCAAGGAGTCGCTGGCCCAGCAGGGCGGCTACTACCTCACCAACAAGGGGCCGCAGCACGACGAGGCCTGGCTGATCTTCATGGACATGGTCAACAACCAGATCCCGACCTTCGAGGACAAGGCCGAGGCGCTGTACTACTTCCCGATGTTCCGCACCTGGTTCGGGCTGAACGGCCTGTGCAAGCTGCCCTGGAACGACATCGAGCCGGGCGACAACCGCACCGCCAACACGCCCCAGGAGGCGGCCAAGGTGCCGGAGCACGTCCAGAACTACGTCGACCTGTTCAGCGGCGTCACCGGCCGCGAGATCACCAAGGAGGAGATCATCGCGATGTCCGAGCGGGTCTACCAGTTCCAGCGGGTGTTCGACCTGCGGATGGGCAAGGGCACGCGGCAGTACGACAAGGCGCCCTACCGCGCCGTCGGGCCGGTGACCAGGGAGGAGTACGAGTCGCGCCAGGAGCGCTACGACAAGCAGCTGACGGACTGGATGAAGGTCGACCCGGCCGGCAAGTCCACCGAGGAGAAGATGGCCCTGCACCGCGCCTACCGCGAGGACCGCTACCAGAAGCTGGTGGACGCGGTCTACAAGCGGCGCGGCTGGACCGAGAACGGCATCCCCACGCTGGAGACGCTCCGGCGCAACGGCATCGACTTCCCCGAGGTGGTGGCGGCGGTGAAGCCCCACCTGAAGTAACCGCCCGTTCCCGGCGAGCCCAGCCTCGGTGTCCAACGCGACCCTGATGCTGGGCTTGTTCACAGGCCCGCAACGACGCGATGACCAACCAAGAGCACATCCCGGTCCCGACGCACTCCGCCGCGGTGCCGACCCCGCCGGCGGCGGCCGACGAGCTGCTGGGACGGTTGCTGGCGGCCTTCGCCGGCTACGGCGCGCCGGCGGACGCGGAGAAACTGCGGACGGTTTATGAATTCGCGCGGCAGGCCCACGGGTCGCAGCAGCGGGCCTCGGGCGAGGCCTACATCGTCCACCCGCTGTCGGTGGCGATCATCCTGGCCGGGCTGCGGCTGGACGCCGCCACCCTGCAGGCGGCGCTGCTGCACGACACGGTGGAGGACGCCGGCGTGCCGCTGGAGCGGATCGAGCAGTCGTTCGGCCCGGACGTGGCCCGGCTGGTGGACGGCGTCACCCACCTCACCGCGCTGGGGCTGGGCAAGGACCGGCTGGGCTCGGGCGAGCCCACCGCCGCGATGCAGGCCGAGAACCTGCGCAAGTTCTTCCTGGCGGTGGCCCGCGACATCCGGGTGATCCTGATCAAGCTGGCGGACCGGCTGCACAATCTCCGCACCCTGGAGGCCCTGCCCGAGGCCAAGCGCCGGCGGATCGCCCGGGAGAGCCTGGAGATCTTCGCGCCGGTGGCCTCCCGCCTGGGCATCTGGCAGCTGAAGTGGGAGATCGAGGACCTGTCGTTCCGGCACCTGATGCCCGAGGAGTACGCCCGCACCGAGGCCCAGGTGTCGCGGATCCGGGCCGAGCGCGAGCGGATCATCCCCGAGGTGCTGGCCGCCCTGACCGGGAAGCTGCGGGAGCAGGGCGTCGACTTCCGGCTGGAATGGCGGCCCAAGCACCTCTACAGCTCGTTCCGCAAGATGGTGAGCAAGCGGTACGCGCCGGAGCAGATCTACGACCTGATCGCGTTCCGCATCATCGTCGGCACGCCGGAGGAATGCTACGCCGCGCTGGGAGCGGTGCACGGGCTGTGGGTGCCGATCAAGGACCGGATCAAGGACTTCGTGGCGGTGCCCAAGTCCAACCAGTACCGCTCGCTGCACACCACCGTGGTCGGGCCGCAGGGCCAGCCGCTGGAGATCCAGATCCGCACCGAGGAGATGCACCGGGTCAACGAGTACGGCATCGCCGCGCACTGGTCCTACAAGGAGGGCCGCACCCCGCAGCGGGCCCAGGCCCTGTCGCGCGAGATCTACCCCTGGATCAAGACCTTCCTGGATTGGCAGGAGGAGACGGCCGACGCCGGCGAGTACGTCGAGAACCTGCAGCGGGACGTGCTGGGCTCGGAGGTGTTCGTGTTCACGCCGCGGGGCGACGTGCTGGACCTGCCGGCCGGGTCGACGCCGGTGGACTTCGCCTACCGCGTCCACAGCGACGTCGGCCACCGCTGCAGCGGGGCCCGCGTCAACGCCAACCTGGCGCCGCTGGACACCCGGCTGCGCAACGGCGACATCGTCGAGATCCTGACCGGGCCGGCCGCCCAGCCGTCGCGGGGCTGGCTGGGGTTCGTCCGCAGCCGGCACGCCCGCAACAAGATCCGGCAGTGGTTCCGCAAGGAGCAGCGCGACGAGCACCTGGCGCGGGGCCGGGAGCTGGTGCAGCGGGAGTTCCGCCGGCTGCGGCTGGGGGCCGCGGCCGACGACCACGCGCTGCTGCAGTCGCTGGCGGCGGCCCTGGAGTTCCATTGCTGGGACGACCTGCTGGCCGGGCTGGGCTTCGGCGACGTCCGCACCGAGCAGGTGGTGGCCCGGCTGCGGGAGCTGTCGCCCGGCCTGTTCCCCGAGGAGCAGCTGGTGTTCCTGCCGCCGCGGCCCGGGGCGGCGGCGGCCCCGGCCAGCGGCGTGGCGGTCGAGGACGTGCGGGACGCGCTGACCCGGCTGGCCCGCTGCTGCGCGCCGGTGCCGGGCGACCCGATCGCCGGATTCGTCACCGTCGGCCGCGGCGTGTCGGTCCACCGCCAGGACTGCGGCAAGTACCGGGAGCAGGCGGCCAGCCACCCCGAACGCCGGATCGCGGTGCGCTGGGACGTCAAGGACCGGGAGCCGGTCTACCACGCCGAGCTGGCCATCCAGACCATGAACCTGGCCGGCAACCTGGAGCAGATCATGGCCATCGTCAACGCGGTGCGGGTGCCGACCACGGCCCTCCAGGCCACGGCCGGCCGGGACCGCACCGTGGTCCGGATCAGCCTGGACGTCGCCGGCCGGACCCAGCTGGACGAGCTGGTGCGCAAGATCGCGGCCATCCGCGACGTCATCAGCGTGGAGCGGGCCTGACCGTTCCCGCACCCAGAACCGACCGGAGGAAGGACCATGATCGCCGTGATCCAACGGGTGGCGCGCTGCGCGGTCCGGATCGACGACCGGGAGCACTCGTCGATCGGCCGGGGACTGCTGGTGCTGCTGGGCGTCGGCCCGGCCGATGGCGAGGCCGACGCCGGGGCCCTGGCCGACAAGATCGTCAACCTGCGCATCTTCGAGGACGCCGAGGGCAAGATGAACGCGTCGCTGCTGGACATCGGCGGCCAGCTGATGGCCGTCTCCCAGTTCACGCTGTGCGCCGACTGCCGCCGGGGGCGGCGGCCGTCGTTCACCAACGCGGCGCCGCCGGAGCTGGGCGAGCGGCTCTACGACCGGTTCGTCGGGGCGGTCAGGGACAAGGGCGTCGCGGTGGCGACGGGCAAGTTCGGCGCCAAGATGCTGGTGGAGATCGCCAACGACGGCCCGGTGACCATCACGCTGGACACGGCCTTCTCGCACAAGTGAGGACCCTCCGGCTGCGCGGCCATTCTTTTCCGCAACACAGATGAAGGGAATACCATGTCCCAGATGATGAACGCGGTGGTCAAGACCGCGCCGGCCCAGGGCGCCGAGTGGCAGCAGCAGCCCGTCCCGGTGCCGAAGCCCGACTGGGTGCTGGTCAAGGTCAAGGCCACCTCGATCTGCGGCACCGACGTCCACATCTACCAGTGGAACAAGTGGGCCGGGGACCGGATCGGGCCGAAGAAGCTTCCCCAGATCCTGGGCCACGAGGTGGCCGGCGAGGTGGTCGAGGTCGGCCCCCACTGCAAGCGGATCCGCGTGGGCGACTACATCTCGGCCGAGACCCACATCTACGACCCCGGCGACCTGCAGGCGATGCTGGGCCAGCTGCACATCGGCGAGCGGATGAAGATCGTGGGCGTGGACCACGACGGCTGCTTCGCCGAGTTCTTCGCGGTGCCGGAGTCCGTCTGCTGGGTCAACGACAAGGGCATCCCGCCGGAGCTGGCCACGGTGCAGGAGCCGATGGGCAACGCCTGCTACACCCTGCTGGGCGAGGACGGCGACGTGGCCGGCAAGACGGTGGCCATCTTCGGTGACGGCCCCACCGCGCTGTTCGCGGCCGGGCTGGCCCGCGCCTGCGGCCTGACGCAGATCTTCATGGTGGGGATGTCCGACTTCGCGCTGGCCATCGCCAAAAAGATGGGCGCGGACCACATCCTGAACATCGGCGACAAGACCGTCGACCGCCTGCAGTACATCCGCGACCACACCGGTGGCTACGGCACCGACCTGGTGCTGGACATGGTGGGCGCGCCGGCCGCGGTGGAGGAGGGCCTCAAGGTGATCCGCAAGGGCGGCCGCTACAGCGCCTTCGGGGTGGGGCCGGGCGTGATCCCGGTGGACTACGTCAACGGCATCGTGTTCCGCGGCATCACCATCAACGGCATCTCGGGCCGCAGGATGTTCGACACCTGGTACCGGGTGCGCAACCTGCTGGCCTCGGGCCGGATCGACATCCGGCCGATCGTCACCCACCTGTTCGAGCTCAAGGATTTCGCCAAGGGGTTCGAGGCCGCGATGGGCAACCCGCGGCAGTGCGGCAAGGCCGTGCTGTTCCCGGACCCCGCGGAGTTGGCCGCGGCCAAGAAGCGGATGGGCATTTGAAGGAGAACGGAGCCCCTTGCCGGACGGCGAGGGGCTTCATCATTCGCGCGATGCGGCAACGGCACTGGCGGGTGATCCTGTGCTGCGGCCTGCTGGCCCTGGCCTGCGGCCCCCGCGATGCGGCATTAGACATCGGGGCCTCCCGCATCGGGCTGCGCACCGTCGTCTGCTCCCTGCTGGGCAACAACGTGGCCGCCGTCGCCACGCGGAACGGGCTGGTGATCGTCGACAGCCACCGCTCGCCCGCCACCATGGCGGCCATCATGCGCCGGATCGAACGCGAGACCGGCCGCAGAGACGTCCTGCTGGTCGTCAACACCCACGGCGACTGGGACCACTGCTCGGGCAACCAGCTGTTCCCCGACAGCCTGCGCTGCGGCCACGGCAACGCCGTTTCCTTTGTCCGGAACTTCCCGGCCGACGCGCCGCAAGTGCTGTGGCCGCTGCGTCGGAAGGTCGCCCGCTGGCGGGCCGGCGGGCCGGGCGACGGCGACGGTCGGCCGATGCCGGCGTGGGCTGCGGTGCTGTCCTCGCTCGAGCGCGACTACCGGCCCAGCCCGCCGGCCCGCACCTTCACCGACACGCTGGTGGTGGACGGCGGCGACGCCGCCATCGAGCTGGCCTGGGCGGGTGACGCCCACACCGACAACGATGTTCTGGTCTACGTGCCGCAGGAGCGCCTGCTGTTCACCGGCGACCTGTTCACCTCGGCCGGTCCAGGTCGATCCATTGGCCGACGTTCCACGGCTGCTGCGGGTGCTGGACGGGTTCCTGGCCCGCGGGGTCGACCATGCGGTGCCCGGGCACGGTCCGGCGCTGACCGGCGACGATGTCCGCTCGTTGCGGTCGCTGCTGGCCGAGCGTTATGCCAAGTTCGACGGCAAGCGGTCGGCAGCGAAGTGGCTCGGGGAATCGATCGCCACCGGCGACATCAAAAAGACCCCGCAGGGATACGCCGCGCTGCCGCGCGGGTACTACCGGTCGCAGGACGAGCTGTCCATCCTGGGCCGGCGGCTGCAGGGGCAG
The DNA here is from genome assembly GCA_025453955.1 of Candidatus Edwardsiibacteriota bacterium. Classification (GTDB taxonomy): domain Bacteria; phylum Edwardsbacteria; class AC1; order AC1; family EtOH8; genus UBA2255. The sequence continues at coordinate 255 of JALOPJ010000073.1, read as the reverse complement.
GGCAGGACGGCCGAGGCCGCGGCGGTGTTCCGGGTCGGCCTGCGGGAATACCCGGGATCGGCGCTGCTCCACCATAATCTCGCAGCAGTACACCTGCAAGCAGGCCAGCGCGACTCGGCCCGGCACTACTATCGTCTGGTCCTGCAGGAAGTGCCGGGGAACCGGGACGCGGAGACGATGGTCCGAACACTCGGTGATCAATGACGCGCAGTCAGGCAGGATGCCGGGGTCCCGGCATTCCATGTTGCATTGGTC
>JALOPJ010000072.1 GCA_025453955.1 Candidatus Edwardsiibacteriota bacterium | reverse complement strand
CGCCCGTCCCGGCCGCGGCGCTGCCGGTGGCGGAGGTCACCGCCCACCTGGCGCTGGTGGGCCGCTTCACCGCGCTGCTGCCGGCGATCATGCAGGGCGTGGACGCCCTCAACCAGGCCGGCAAGCGCCACTTCGCCGACATCAGCGCCTTCGGCAGCAAGTCGGGCGAGCTGTTCGCCGGCATGGAGGAGGTGGTCAACTACTCCAACCTGGTGCTGGCCACCAGCGCCGACTACACCAAGATCATCCTCCGCACCGGCGAGATCCTGCAGCAGATGCTGTCCTCGATCGACCAGACCGTGGCGCTCAACGACCAGGCCGGGGCCCGGCTGCGCGAGCTGGCGGAGATCACGGTCAAGCTGCAGTCGCTGGTCTCGCTGCTGGGCGACCTGTCGACCGGCATCAAGCAGCTGTCCCGCAACGCCGAGATCAAGGCCTACCATGCCGGCAGCGCCGGGCGCGGGTTCTCGGTGATCGCCGAGAACATGAACCGGCTGGCCGGGCAGATGGAGGCCCGCACCGCCGAGATCCCGGCCGAGGCCGGGCAGATCCGGGAGCGGCTGGATCGGTCGCTGGAGGGGATCGGCCGGGCCCGCGAGATGGCCCTGGCGCTGCAGCAGCGGGCGGGACAGATGAGACGGGGCATCGCCGCCGTCGACCAGCAGAACCAGCGGGTGATCGCCGAGTTCGACGCCATCCAGGCCACGGCCCGCCAGCAGATGGAGATCAAGAACAGCCTGCTGGCCAGCACCGCCGAGATCGGCGACGCGGCGGCCCGGCTGGGCGTGGCCCAGGAGCTGGTGGCCGCGGCCCTGGCCACCGAGACCGCGCAGGTCGGGCAGATCGATTTCATCCGGCGGCAGGAGGAGACCGCGCTGCGGCGGGCCGGCCTGGCCGACGCGCCGTGGGCGGCGCGCGAGCTGTCGGCCAAGACCGGCCTGCTGCGGACGCAGGTGCGGGAGGCCGAGGGCCGGTGGCGCAGCCTGCAGGATTCGATGGCCGAGCTGACCAGGACCTCGTCGCTGGAGGAGCACGCCGCCGGCACGGTGTGGGAGAACCTGGAGCGCCTGTTCGCCAACATCAACGCCATCGGCGGCAACCTGGAGACCACCGGCGGCCTGCTGTCGGCCAACAGCAGCCACACCACCGAGATCGCCGGGCACCTCGACCTGTCCGACCGCGACCTGGAAGTGCTGCACGCCACCTGGCGCGAGTTCCGGACCCAGCTCGACGCCATCGCCGGCACCGTCGAGGCCCTGGGCGTGTCGGCCGGGTACCTCAACAGCTTCACCGAGGAGATCAAGCTGCTGACGTTCTACGAGTCGATCGAGGTGGCCGACCTGGGCGAGGCCGGCAGCGGGTTCCAGGGGTTCGTGGAGCAGACCCGCGACCTGGCGCTGAAGGCCAAGACCGACTCGGCCAAGCTGGCGCCGCTGTTCGAGGAGATCCGGGCGACCTTCGCCGAGGCCGGCCGCGTCATCGACCAGATCATCCGGCTGACGGCCGAGAACCAGGAAAGCATCAAGCAGGCGCGCTGGTCGCTGGAGCGGTCCGGCGAGGCCGCCGGGCAGTTCGAGCTGATCGGCAAGGAGGCCGGATCGACCATCGCCGTGCAGCAGCAGCGCCGCAACGAGGTGTTCCAGATCTACACGGCCTACAACGGCTCCTACGCCCAGGTCGGGCAGAACCTCTCGCGGCTGGTCGGTTTGCTGGGCCAGGGGTTCACCGCGCTGGCCGACCTGGGACGGGCCGACGCCTCGCTGGCGGGCCTGGGCCAGGCCGGCGCCGCGGCCGGCGGCGGCACGCTGCAGCTGGACCTGCTGTCCGACCCCATCACGCTGGACCCGGCCTACCTGACCGATTCGACCTCGAACGAGGTGGCCGGGCAGATCCACGCCGGACTGGTCCAGTTCGACGACGGCGCCCGGGTGATGCCGGCCATCGCCCGCTCCTGGTCGGTGTCGTCCGACGGGCTGGTATGGACCTTCTTCCTGCGCAAGGGGGTGCGCTTCCACAACGGACGCGCGCTGACCGCCGGGGACGTCAAGCACTCGCTGGAACGGCTGCTGGACCCGGCGGTGAAATCGCCCAACGGCCTGTTCGTCGACATGGTGGCCGGGGCCGCCGAGTTCGCGGCCGGGAAAAGCCGCGGGATCGACGGCATCAGGGCGGTCGACGACCACTGCGTCCAGATCAGGCTGGTGCGGCCGTTCATGCCGTTCCTGGCCAACCTGGCGGTCAACGCCACCTCGATCATCCCGCGCGAGGCCGCGGCCCAGCCCGATTTCGCGGTCCGGCCCTGCGGCGCCGGCCCGTTCCGGCTGGCGTCATGGGAGCAGGGCCGGCAGGTCGCGCTGGAACGGTTCGACGAGTACTACGAGCAGCGCATCTCGCTGGCCGGCATCCGCTGGAGCATCGGCCTGGACAACCGCCAGCGGTTGGACCGGTTCACCGCCGGGACGCTGCATGCGGCCAGCCTGCACCAGGACGAACGCAAGGCGGCGGCCGAGCAGAACGCCGCGGTGATCAAGAACGCCGCGTCGCTGAACATCCAGTACATGTGCATCAACGTGTCGCAGGACACGCCGTTCCGCGAGAAGCTGGTGCGGCAGGCGATCAATTGCGCCATCGACAAGCAGGCGCTGGTCGATTCCGCCGAATTGAAGGGCGAGGCAGTGGTCGCCAAGGGCGTGTTCCCGCCCCGGATGGAGGTGTTCAACCCCAACCTGGCGGGGTACCCGTACGACCCCCAGAACGCGAGGGCCCTGCTGGCGCAGGCCGGGTATCCCCACGGCCTGCCCGGCGAATACCTGCTGGACGTGCGCGATATCAAGGCCCAGATGGACCGGGGCGAGCTGGTACGGCGGTACTGCGAGGAGGTCGGCATCAGGATCAGGATCAATCCATTGAGCTGGAAGGAACTGCTGGACCGGGCCTACGGCGGCCAGGCCCTGCTGTCGTTCCGCGGCTGGTCCACCGACAACGGCGACCCGGACAATTTCCTGACGCCGCTGTTCCATTCCCGCTCGTTCGGCAAGCCCGGCAATACGTCGTTCCTCAAGTCGGACAAGATCGACGCCATGCTGGACCGGGCGCTGGCCATCCGCAATCCGGTGGAGCGGCAGTCGTTCTACCGCGAGATCGAGCTGGCGGTGGTGGACGAGGCGCCCTGGGTGTTCCTCTACCATTCGATGCGGTACGTGGCGATGCAGCCGAAGCTGCACGGGTACCGGGTGCGGCCGTTCGGGGCCCCGCGGCTCAAGGACTGCTGGCTGGAGGAATGACGATTCCCGACCAGACAGGCCTGACGATCGATGTCACCGTCTCCCGCGACCAGTCGCGCATCAGGCTGGACCGCTACCTGTCCTGCCGGGGCGTCAGCCTGTCGCGTACCAGGATCCAGCGGCTGATCGCCGCCGGCCGGGTCCGCGTCAACGGGCGGGCCGGGTCGGCCGGCTACCTCGTCAAGCCGGGCGACCGCATCGAGGCCGCGCTGGCCGCGGCCGTGCGGGACCGGCCGGCGCCCGCGGCCGAGGACATCCCGCTGGCCGTGGTATACGAGGACGAGCACCTGCTGGTGGTCGACAAGCCGGCGGGCCTGGTGGTCCATCCGGCGCCGGGCAACTACACCGGGACGCTGGTCAACGCCCTGCTGCACCGCGGCGGCGGCCTGTCGCCGGGCACGGCCGCCGAACGGCCGGGCATCCTGCACCGGCTGGACAAGGAAACCTCGGGCCTGCTGATCGTCGCCAAGACCGGCGCGGCCCACGCCAATCTGGCCGCCCAGCTGGAGGCCCGGCGGATCGAGCGGATCTACCAGGCAGTCGTCTGGGGACGTCTGCCCGCGCACCGGGGTAGGGTCGACGCGCCGGTGGGGCGGTCGGCCTTCGACCGCAAGAAGATGGACGTCACCGAGCTGCGCGGCCGCGGCGCGGTGACGCACTACGCCGTCACGCGGGAGTTCGCCTTTGCGACGCTGGCCGAACTGAAGCTGGAAACAGGCCGCACCCACCAGATCCGCGTGCACATGATGCACATCGGCCACCCGGTGCTGGGGGATCCCACCTACGGCGGCCGGGGGCGGGCCGTCATCAGGCAGTTCGCCAACACCCTGCAGGACAGGGCCGAGCGGGCACTGGAACTGATCGGCCGCCAGGCGCTCCATGCCGGGCGGCTGGCCTTCCGCCATCCTGCCGACGGCCGGATGCTGGAGTTCGAGGCAGCACCGCCGACCGATATCCGGGACTTGCTGGCCTTCCTGTCGGAATAGCCTTGACAAACCAGCGGTTGTGGGATATGATTGAAAAACGAACAACTATGCGGGAGAACCGCCCATGACACGGAAAACCAGTCTGATGCTCGTGATCGCTTGCCTCGCGGCCGTGGCCGCCCGGGCGGACGTGCCCTATTCGCCGCCGGCGTTCGACGGCGGCTGCGGCCTGTTCAAGGTCTCGTCGGCCCGCACCATGGGCTGGGGGATGCTGGGGATCGGCTTCCTGCAGAGCGATTACAGTTCGATATCCAGCGACAAGGGGGACAGCACCGAACCCAATCCGTTCTTCCAGGGGGACAGCACCGGCCTGCCGGACAAGATGCACCGCGGTCTGACCCGGCTGACGCTGGGCTACGCGCTGGAGTACTTCGAGTTCTCCACGACGGCCCGGATGAAGGCGGTCTACGACCAGCATTCCGACGGCACCAACCGCTACGACAGGCAGAACTACGACCTGGCCCACTTCTGGCTGCGCGACGTCATGATCCGGACGAAGATCAGCTACCCGTCCCCGCAGTGGGGCGTGTTTTCGTTCGCGGCGGCGCTCGAGCCGTTCGTCGATCTGGGCATGCCCAGCCGGCTCTCCTACCTCTACACCAGCAATCCCCGGCCGCCCAAGCCAGCGGATTCCGTGTTGATCACCCACGGGTTCCTGGAACTGGTGCCGTTCCACACCGACTACGGCGCCAAGTTCCTGGGCACGATCAAGGTCGGCCCGGCGCAGCTGCACGGCAACATCGGGTACCTCAAGGCCGGCAAGTCGCGGGAGGCCTACGCGATCGACTACGGCAGCCGGGCGCCGGCCTGCGATACGACAGCCGCGGGCTGGGACGGCGATTCCACCAGCCGGCGCGCTTTCATCGATTCGATCGAGCTGTACAAGAACGATCCCGCATCGCCCTATTACGGCTACTGGGTGCATCCCGCGGCCAAGGGGCCGGTGACCCGCGAGGACCGGATCCTGTGGGGCGCCGGCCTGGAGCTCGCCGCCGGCCCCTACGTGACGTTCCTGGTGGAGGCCCACGGCGAGAAGTACAAGAGCGCCGCCTATCTCTGGGGCAGCCCGGCGGTGATCACCCCCGGCATCCGGTTCAAGTCGCCGGGCGGGTTCACCATCGACGGCGGCTGCGAATTCAAGCTGGCGCCCCACGCCGCATCGCCCGACTGGAACGCCCTGTTCGGGTTCTCCGTCACCACCGGCACGCTGTCCAAACGGGTCAAGCTGGTCACCGACGGCACCCTGGCCGGCACCGTGATCGACAAGGAGACCGGCAAGCCGGTGCGCGGCGTGACGATCACCGCGGTCGACACCGCGGGCAAGGCGCTGGCGACGGTGAAGGCCGGCGGCAAGACCCGTCCGGCGGTGGTGACCACCGACTCGACCGGCGCCTTCAGCCTGCTGCTGCCGGCCAAGCGGATCAAGGCCCTGCGCGCCGAGCTCAAGGGGTACGTCACCCGCGATGTCAAGGTGGCGATCCAGCCGGCGCAGGTCAACCAGGCGGTGGTGGAGCTGGCCAAGGTCGAGGTGCCGCGCGGCTTCATCGCCGGCAAGGTGGCCGACGCCAAGACCGGCCTGCCGGTGCGGGCCCTGCTGTCGTTCGCCGGCACCGACTTCCAGCCGATCCCCAACGACACCGGCAACGGCACCTACACCATCGGCATGTCGCCGGGCAGCTACAAGGTGGTCGTCACGGCGGCGGGGTATAACCCCGACAGCAGCGAGTACGTGGTGGAGAACAAGAAGACCACGCCCAAGGACTTCGCCCTGCGGATGATCCCCAAGAAGGGCGAGCGGTTCGTGCTGCGCGGGCTCAACTTCGCGCCGAACAAGGCGGTGATCACCGACGGCTCGGTCCTGTTCAGCGACAAGGACCTGATCAACCTGCCGGCGCTGGTCGTCAAGCTGATCGACCCCCGCAATCCGGTGTCGGCCTACCTGCGGCAGCAGCTGTCCTCCCGCAGCAACCGCCTGCTGGACAACTATTCGCCGGGCCGTTCCAGCACCGTGCTGCTGGGCAAGTCCCTGGCCCGCGACCTCAACAAGCTGATCCGCGCCGGCGGCCTGATCTACTCCGCCGACCGGTTCAAGGACGCCAAGTTGTCCGAGCGCACCGTGGCGCTGCTCAAGTCCAATCCCACCGGCGACAAGCTGGTCCGGCTGAACCGGATGCTGATCGACGACTGTTATCCCACCGAGATCATCAAGGCCCGGCCGGGTTCCTACGAGGTGCTGGCCGAGGCGGCCAAGATCCTGACCGACAACCCGACCATCAAGGTCGAGATCGGCGGTCATACCAGCAAGCTGGGCCGGCTGCAGAAGAACCTGGTGCTGTCGCAGGCCCGGGCCGACATCGTCAAGGAGCACCTGGTGACCGCGGGCATCGACCCGCTGCGGATGGCCGCGCGGGGGTACGGGCCGGCGGTGCCGATCGCCGACAACCGGACGCGGGTCGGCCGCGCCGAGAACCAGCGGATCGAGCTGATCGTGACCGAGTGACGACCGGCGGTGAGCGGCGGGGGATCGTCCCGCCGCTTCGCCGTCCCAACGATACGCAAGGGGGACCTGTTCATGAGCAGAAGAATACTGGCCGCGCTGCTGGCGCTGGCTTGCGCCGCGGGCCCGGCCGCGTCCGACGACCTGGAGACCGCCCTGGGCAAGCTGTCCCGCGACGCCGGCTCGGCCTACGTGGGGCCGGTGGTCTCCGCCTTCGGGGCCGGCCTCAACGGCGGCTGGTTCCATGAATCGCCCCGGCCCAAGGGCTTCGGGTTCGACATCGAGGTCGGCGTGGTGTACATGGGCGCGCTGTTCGGCGACGCCCACGAGGACTTCTCGGTGACGGGGACGTTCCGCTTCAACCGCGACCAGGCAACTCAGTTGGTGGCGGCCGCGGGGTTCACCGGCGCCACGGCCGATTCGATCGTCGACGTGCTGATCACCCAGGACATCGCGATGGGCATTTCCGGGCCGACCGTGGTCGGCAGCGGGTCGGACAGCGTCAAGCTCAACTTCGGAGGCGGGATCTACAGCGGCCATCCCGTCCCGCAGCAGGTGATAGCGCTGCCGGTGGTGGGATTGCTGGAGGGCCAGAGCATGCTGCCGTTGGCCGCGCCCCAGGTGACGGTGGGGACGGTGCTGGGCACCATGGCCACCGTCCGCTACTACCCGGGCCAGACCATCAAGTCGATCGGCAAGGTCAAGTATTTCGGCCTGGGCGTCCAGCACAACCCGATGTTCTGGATCCCGCCGTTGCGCAAGTTCCCGTTCAACCTCTCGCTGTACGCCACGACCCAGACCCTCAGCGCCGGGACGCTGATCAAGTGCCGCACGTCGTCGGCCGGCCTGCAGGCCAGCAAGCGCCTGGGATTCTACCTGCTGAACCTGACGCCCTACCTGGGCGTGGGCTACGAGCAGTCGTCGATCGACATCGCCTACCAGTACGCCATCGACCGGCCGGGGCTGCCCGCCACGACCCAGGACATCCGGTTCACCCTCGACGGCGAGAACACCACCCGGGTCACGGCCGGGCTCAACGTCAAGGTCCTGGTCGTCAACATCAACGCCGATTACAACTTCGGCAAGTACGATTCCTTCACGGCCGGGGCGATGGTCAAGTTCTGACCCTGCCGGCCGGCCCGGCGGCGAGCGGCGGCGGAGCGGGTGCTCCGCCGCCGCTCGCGTCGCTGTCACCTGAGCCGGCACGGCCGGCCCGTCAAAACCGTTGTTTTTCCCGGCCGGCTGTGGTAAAATCACCTGGTGCAAGGGCGCATCGGCGCCCGTCGGACAGCGGTGCAACATCAAACGAATGGATACAATGCCATGAGCCACGGACAGGTGCATTTCAACACGATCGCGGTGCACGGCGCCGGCAAACCGGACCTGACCAAGGTCCGGCCGGTATCGGTGCCGATCTACCAGTCGGCCGAGTTCGTGTTCGACTCGGCCGAGCACGGCGAGGCCGTGATGTCGGGCAAGGAGCCGGGCTTCTGCTACACCCGGATGGGCAACCCCACGTCGCAGGAATTCGAGCGGCGGATGGCCCTGCTGGAGGGCGCGGACGACGGCGTGTCGTTCGCCTCCGGCATGGCGGCGATCGCGGCCACCATCCTCAGCTATTGCCAGCCCGGCGACAACCTGATCTCCTCGTCCCCGGTCTACGGCGGCACCTTCGGCCTGTTCAAGGACCTGCTGCCCACGCTCGACATCCGGATCATCTACCTGCCGGCCGAGACCATCCACGCCGAGCTGGACCGGCACGTCACGCCCAGGACCAGACTGGTCTACCTGGAGACGCCGGCCAACCCGACGCTGGACATCGTCGACCTGCAGGAGACCATCAAGGCGGCCAAACGGCACAATCTCAAGGTCGCCGTCGACAACACCTTCGCCACGCCCTGCCTGCAGCGGCCGATGTCGTACGGCGCCGACGTGGTGATGCATTCCGCCACCAAGTATATCTGCGGCCACGGCGACACCATCGGCGGGGTGGCGGTGGCCAACAAGGGCGATATCGAGCGGCTGCGCATCGTGGCCTACAAGAACCTGGGCGGGACCATCGCGCCGATCACCGCCTGGCTGCTGGCGCGCGGCCTGCAGACCCTGCCGCTGCGGGTGGAGCGGCATTGCCGCAACGCCCAGATCGTGGCCGAGTTCCTGGAGAACCACCCCAAGCTGGACCGGGTGCGCTATCCCGGCCTGAAGAAATGCTGCGGCCACGACGTGGCCAAGAAGCAGATGCAGGGCGGGTTCGGCGGGGTGATCGGGATCGACGTGAAAGGCGGGCTCGAGAGCTGCAAGAAATTCCAGAACAGCCTCAAGCTCTGCACCCTGGCGGTCAGCCTGGGCAGCGTCGAGACGCTGGTGTCGCACCCGGCCTCGACCACCCACCTGTCCTACAGCGAAGACGACCTCAAGAAGGTCGGGATGTCCCGGGGGTTCGTCCGGATCGCGGTCGGGCTGGAGGAGCCCGAGGACGTCATCGCCGACCTGGACCAGGCCCTGAAGAAGGCCTGA
>JALOPJ010000071.1 GCA_025453955.1 Candidatus Edwardsiibacteriota bacterium | reverse complement strand
CTTCGAGAAGCTGACCAAGTCCGGGCTGGTGGCGTTCCAGCCGGACGGGATCAGGATCCCCTCGGTGCCGGACCTGGAGGAGTTCTGGCGCTTCGCCACGCTCAAGGAGAAGTTCAAGGAGATGTGATCCCGCTGCCGCGGAAGCCGACCCCTCTCCAACCTCTCCCCCTAATGGGAGAGAGGCTTGTTCAGAGCGCCGTGTCATTCCGGCGCAGGCCGGAATCCAGGACAACCGGCCACGGAGGCCGACCCCTCTCCAACCTCTCCCCCTTTGGGAGAGAGGCTTGTTCAGAGCGCCGTGTCATTCCGGCGCAGGCCGGAATCCAGGACCTTTACCACAAAGACACCAAGGCCCAAAGCGAGTTATCGATTGTCATTCCAGCGAAGGCTGGAATCCAGAAGATGGTTCATTGTCCACAGGTCATTGTTCATTGCTGATCGGTTGAAGGGGGGTGCGCCATGAAACGGCCGTTCTCCCTGGCATTGCTATTCGCGTGTTCTTTGACATTGTGCGCGGCCGCGCACGGCGAGACGTGGCGGCTGACTGACAGTCCGTATAGCGACTCACTGCCCGCGGCTGTATACGATAACGCCGGGCGGTTGTGGGTGGCTTGGCTATCCGATTCGACCGGTGATTACGATGTATACAATAAACGATTCAACGGGGTGAGCTGGACGAACAAACTGACGATCCATGCCGACGAGGTTGATCAACATCGCTGCCGCATCGTGAATGATTCTTTTACCGGCCATATTTGCGTAGCGTGGGATAGCACCGGTAAAGTACAGTTGGATAGATATGCTGGGTATTGGAACGGAGTGGAGAATGTTGTTGATTCGATCTGGACGTTAAATACATTTTACGGTGCAGAGCCGACTTTTTTTCTGACAGCCGACGATTCAGGTCGATTGTACATTGCTTGGTCTTCTAATGATACGACGGTATATAGCAGTGTTTATTTACGAAGGTACATCACCGAGCAATGGGGTCAAGTCGAATGTGTTCTGCACGGTGAAGGCCTGGATATTCTATACAGTGATCATTATATACCTCATGGAATGGTATCCAAAAACGATTATCCGATAGTATTTTCAGAACATGATCATAACGGCCATGGTGGACATTATAGTGATGTTCTTGGGCTTGTTTATTGGGATTCGATATACTCTATGCATTATGCAGACATCGCTACACAAGACAATTGGGGTTTCCCACCCTCTTACATTCGGCCCAACGCCGTCGCTCTAGCGAGAAAAGGTGATACCATGATCGTTGTCTATTGTGACACGACCATGGCGGATAGTCTTTCCTTGTTAAGCAAAACAATAGTTGGTCATGACTCCTTGATTGCTTATGCAAAGAACACGATTTATCCGCGCAAACGCATAGTCTATGGGGTCGTTGAATACACATACAAGCCCTTGCTTGCCTGGAGCGATAGCCACTCGGTTTTCCTGAACACGTACTTCGACACCATCTGGTCGCAGCCGCCAGTGCGGATCTCGGATACCTCCCTGCACAACTGCATCAACCCGGACATCGTGGCCGAGAACGACAGCACGGTGTGGGTCTGCTACCAGAACGACGGCGACATCTACGTCACGCGCACGACCGTCCCGCTCGGGGTGGCGGGAAATCCGAATACCGAATACCGGATACCGAAGCCCATTACGTTGAAGGCCTGGCCCAACCCCGCGCGCAACGTCGTCCATTTCTCATATACCCTTCCAGCTAAACGGAACTCAGCAGTATCGATATACGACGTCGCCGGTCGCCGGGCGGCTGGTCAAAACGCTCGACATCTCCGGGAATCAGGCCGATTGGAACTGCGCGGACCGGGCAGGGCGCAGGGTGGCCTCGGGCGTGTACTTCGCGCGATTGACCTCGGACGGACGTGAAACCATTCGTCGAATCTCTATCATAAAGTAGGCAGCATGAAGTTCCCCAAAGGGCGGGCGGTGCTCTCCAACGCCAAGCTGGAGTTCGTCCACCTGGACAACATCCTGGCGGACAACAAGAAGGAGCGGGCCAGCAAGATCTCCGGCTACATGGAGATCGTCTATCCCGACGCGGTGGAGTTCCTCTACCTCAAGCACGGCGAGCCGGTCAACGCCGGGCACTTCTCGCGCACCGAGCGCAGGCAGATCTCCATCTCCGAGGTGATCGACAAGGCCAAGGGCACCACCGTGGGCACGGTCTCGATCTACGAGACGCCGGACGAGCTGGTGGACATGATCCTGGCCACCTTCTCGGTCAAGGCCGCGGTCAAGAGCCTGGACCTGACCCAGATGGACCCGGACAAGCTGTTCGAGAAGCTGCAGGGCGGCAAGTTCGACGGCTTCGTCGAGCTGCGGCGCGGCCTGGAGATCAGCTACCTGCGGTTCAAGCAGGGCGCGCCGGCCTCGGGCTACTTCACCTGGAAGGTGGAGAGCCTGGCGGTGGACGCCCTCAAGGCGGCGCTGCGGGCCGCGGCCACCGCGCCAGGCGCGCTGGTGGTGGACATCTTCGACAAGCTGCCGGAGCAGGCCGAGCAGGCCGCGCCGGCCCAGATCGCGATGTACGTCAACGCCTTCAACAAGCTGGTGGCCGAGCTGCAGGGCATCGCCACGCCGACGCTGGTGGCCAAGACCCTGGCCTCGTCCCAGGAGGCCGCCGGCGCCCACTTCGCCTTCCTCAAGGAGTTCGCCCTCAACGGTGAGATCAAGCCGGCCGACAAGGTGGTGGCCACGCCCGACGAGCTGGGCCGGGCCTTCGCCGAGTGGGTGGACGTCTTCGTCGACTCCTTCCGGATGGTGCTGGGCAAGCGGCTGGACGGGATCGTGCAGAGCGCCTTCAAGGACTTCCGCTTCGCCCTCAAGGCCTCCAGCTTCGGGAGGCACTCCAAGCTCAAGGACCTGCTGTAGGGGGGCGCCGATGCTGCCGCAATGGCTGAAGAAGGGGTTCCTGGCGATATTCCAGCCCGTGGTGGGCTGGTTCGTCGCGCTCAACGTCAAGCCCAACTGGCTGACCACGGCCGGGTTCGTGTTCAGCGTGGGGGCGGCGGCGCTGTTCGCCGGGGGGCGCTTCTGCTGGGGCGGCCTGGCGGCCTTCGCCTCGGCGGTCTGCGACGCCATCGACGGCTCGCTGGCGCGGCGCTCCAACACCGTCACCACCTTCGGGCGGTTCTACGACTCGTTCCTGGACCGCTACTCCGAGCTGGCGATCTTCATCGGGCTGTCCTTCCACTACTCGCGCCGCGACATGGTGCTGCACGAGGTGCTGGTCAACCTGTCCCTGGTGGGGTCGCTGATGGTCAGCTACGCCCGGGCCCGGGCCGAGGGGCTGGGGCTGGACTGCAAGGTGGGGCTGATGGAGCGGCCGGAGCGGCTGACGGTGATCATCGCCGGCGCGCTGCTGACTAGCATCTTCGGCGCCCTGCTGCCCGGCTGGGACTCGCACGTGATCTTCACCGCCGGCCTGTGGCTGCTGGCGGTGCTGACCAACGTCACGGCCGTGCAGCGGATGCTGCACGTGCGGAAGGTCACGAAGGGCGCGGCGACGCCGACCTGACCGCGGGAGGATGGGTACTGGATCGCGGTCACGTCCGGCGTACGCACTATCCGCCACCCGGCAGCTGCGATCGTCGTGCATACATATTCAGAAACACATACACAATCGAGAGGAAGTCATGGCGAAGACGACCAAGCGTTCCAAGTCATCCAAGGTGCGGGTGGCGATCATCGGCGTGGGCAACTGCGCCTCGTCCTTCGTGCAGGGCGTGCACTACTACCGCAACGCCAAGCCGGGCGACAAGATCCCCGGCCTGATGCACGTCAGCCTGGGCGGCTACCACATCTCGGACATCGAGTTCTCGGCGGCCATCGACATCGACAGGAACAAGGTGGGCAAGGACCTGGCGGCGGCAATCTACACCAAGCCCAACAACACCTACAAGTTCTGCCAGGTGCCCAAGAGCGGCATCACGGTGCAGCGGGGCATGCTGCACGACGGGCTGGGCAAGTACCTGTCGCAGATCATCCAGAAGGCGCCGGGCTCGACGGTGGACATCGTCAAGCTGCTGCAGGACACCGGCACCGACGTGGTGGTCAGCTACCTGCCGGTGGGCTCGGAGGAGGCCACCAAGTGGTACGTGGAGCAGATCCTGGAGGCCAAGTGCGCCTTCGTCAACTGCATCCCGGTGTTCATCGCCCGCGAGAAGTACTGGTCGGAGCGCTTCAAGAAGGCCGGCGTGCCCTGCATCGGCGACGACATCAAGTCGCAGGTGGGCGCCACCATCACCCACCGGGTGCTGACCCGGCTGTTCATGGACCGCGGCGTCAAGCTGCAGAAGACCTACCAGCTCAACTTCGGCGGCAACACCGACTTCCTCAACATGCTGGAGCGGGAGCGGCTGGAGTCCAAGAAGATCTCCAAGACCAACGCCGTCACCTCGATGCTGGACTACACGATGGACCCGGACGACATCCACGTCGGCCCGTCGGACTACGTGCCCTGGCTGCTGGACCGCAAGTTCTGCCACATCAAGATGGAGGGGCAGACCTTCGGCGACGTGCCGCTCAACCTGGACATGAAGCTGGAGGTGTGGGACTCGCCCAACTCGGCCGGCGTGGTGATCGACGCGGTGCGCTGCGCCAAGCTGGCGCTGGACCACAAGCTGTCGGGCACCATGCTGGAGCCGTCCAGCTACTTCATGAAGTCGCCGATGGTCCAGGTGCCGGACGACCAGGCCCGCCGCAACGTCGAGGAGTACATCAAGCGGCTGGGGCGGAAATAGCGATGTCCCGGCGAATTCAGAATTCGGAATCCAGAATTCGGAATTCCCAGGGGCTGTTCGTCACCTTCGAGGGCGTGGAGGGCTGCGGCAAGTCGACCCAGGCGAAGCTGCTGGCGGCCTGGCTGCGGGGACGGGGTCACGCGGTCCTGCTGACGCGCGAGCCGGGCCTCCGAGAAGATCCGCCGCATCCTGCTGGACGCCCGGCACCACGCCATGCACCCGCTGACCGAGCTGCTGCTGCTGGAGGCCTCGCGCGCCCAGCACGTGGCCGAGGTCATCGCCCCGGCGCTGCGGCGGGGGGCGGTGGTGATCTGCGACCGGTTCGCGGACTCGTCGACCGCCTACCAGGGCCACGGCCGGGGGCTGGACCTGGGGATGGTCGACCGGCTGAACCGCGCGGCCGCCGGGGACGTCTGGCCGGCCCTGACGCTGGTGGTCGACGTGCCGGTGGACGTGGGGTTCTCCCGGGCGGCCGGGCGCAAGCGGCGCTTCGACCGGATGGAGTCGCAGCAGCGGGCCTTCCACCGCCGCGTGCGCGCCGGTTTCCGGGCGCTGGCCGAGCGGGAGCCGGCACGGGTCAAGCTGCTGGACGGGACCTTCACGCCGGACGTGGTGCAGGCCGCGGTGCGGCAGCTGGTCTGGAGCAGGCTCGCGCCGGGGAAAACGATCAGGAAGCCATGAAGACATGAATCGGATTTCCCGGCAATCTGAACCGTGAGCATTGGATGGTACAGGATTTCTTGATGAATGAGGATTTCCTGGATTCATGGATTCCTTATGAAAACCTGACCGGATGATTCGACATGGAGAAAGGGAACGTCAACATGACGCGGAAAAGATTCTGGGCCCTGATCGGGGGCCTGGTGCTGTTCAGCCTGCTGGCCGGCGGCGCCATCGGCCTGCACGCCCAGGGGTACCGGATGGACGAGCTGTACGCCACCGTCCAGCTGTTCAACCGGGCCTTCCACGAGGTGATGTCGCGCTACGTGGTGCTGCCCGAACCCAAGAAGCTGCTCCACGGCGCCATCCGCGGCATGATGGGGACGCTGGACCCGCACTCGACCTTCCTCGATGCGGCGGGCATGCGCGACCTCAGGGTCAGCACCGAGGGCAGCTTCGGCGGCATCGGCATCCAGATCGACGTCCGCGACGGCTGGCTGACCGTGATCTCGCCGATGGCCGGCACCCCGGCCTCGCGGCTGGGGATCATGGCCGGCGACCGCATCGTCAAGATCGACGGCGCCACCACCCGGGGCATCACCACCGAGGGCGCCGTCTCCAAGCTGCGGGGCGAGCCGGGCACCAAGGTCGACATCACCATCGCCCGCGAGGGCGTGGCCGAGCCCTTCGACTTCACCGTCACCCGGGCCCGGATCGAGCTGGAGAGCATCACCTACGCCGGGCTGCTGCGCGGCAAGATCGGCTACATCTACCTGGCGAACTTCTCCGCCAAGTCCGGCCCGGACCTGCGGGCCGCCATCCGGGAGCTGGAGGGCCAGGGCATGAAGCAGCTGATCCTGGACCTGCGCAACAACCCGGGCGGCCTGCTGACCGAGGCGGTCGAGGTGTCCAGCAATTTCCTGAAGAAGGGGTCGCTGGTGGTGTTCACCAAGGGCCGGCTGCCGGACGCCAACCGCGAGTACAAGGTGGCGACCGACCCGCTCTACGACGCCCGCCAGGGCACGATGGTGGTGCTGGTCAACCAGGGCTCGGCCTCGGCCTCGGAGATCGTGGCCGGCGCCCTGCAGGACTGGGACCGGGCGCTGATCGTCGGCCAGACCAGCTTCGGCAAGGGGTCGGTGCAGACGGTGATCCCGATCGCCGACTCGGCCGCCATCAAGCTGACCACGGCCAAGTACTATACGCCCTCCGGCCGCTGCATCCACCGCGACAACAGCGCCTGGCAGGCCGGCGAGACCGACAGCCTGGCCGAGGACACCACCAAGCCGGCCGAGACCTTCACCACGCTGGGCGGGCTCAAGCGCACGGTCTACGGCGGGGGCGGCATCGCCCCGGACGTCAAGGTGGTGCTGCCGCGGCTGAACCGGCTGGAGACCGACCTGGAGCGCAAGGGCCTGTTCTTCAAGTTCGCGGTGAAGTACACAACGGCGCACCCCGGCCTGAGCCGCGAGTTCGCGGTCGACCAGCCGATGCTGGGCGAGTTCAAAAAAATGCTGGCCGAGGAGAAGGCCGGCTACACGCCGGCCGAGTGGGACAGCAGCGACGTCTACGTGCGGCGGGCGTTGAAGCGGGAGATCATCTCCAAGCAGTTCGGGGAGAAGGCGCGGTTCGCCTTCTGGCTGGAGGACGACCTCCAGGTGCAGAAGGCCGCCGAGCTGCTGGAGCGGAACAGGGACCTGGGCCGGCTGCTGGAGGCGGGGCAGAAGTAACGCCGCCGACGGGACCGCGATGGCCCGGCACATCGTCGTCGACGGCTACAACCTGGCGCACGCCCTGCGCGACACCGGGGCCCTGGTCCGCAGCGACCGGACCGCGGCCCGGGAACGGCTGCTGGACCTGCTGCGGCGCTACCAGCGGGTCGCGCCGGCCCAGATCACCGTGGTGTTCGACGGCAGCGGCGCGGGACCGGCCCAGCGGCAGCGGATCGCCGGGATCGACGTCCGGTTCTCCCGGCCCCCGCAGAGCGCCGACGACCTGATCCGGGCGATGGTCGACGCATCCCGCGATCCCGGACGCCTGCTGGTGGTCAGCTCCGACCGGGCCGTCAGCGGCCCGGTGCGGCGGCGCGGCGCGGCCGCGGTCCGCTCCGACGAGTTCGGCGACCGGCTGTTCGCGGCGCTGCGTCGCCGGGACGATCCTGCGGAGAAGCCCGTCACGACCGACACGGAAAAATGGCTGGAGCTCTTTCACGACCGCTCCAGGGACGAGGACCGTCAGTGAGGGCCGCGCGGAGCGTCGCCGTGTCGCTCCTGACGGCGGCCGCACTGGTCGCCGCGGGATGCGCCAGCGCGCCGGTGTGGCGGGGGTGGTCGGAGGTTTCGCAGAAGCAGTACTTCGGCCTGAGCTGCGTCGCCTCCGATTCGGTGCTGGCCGAGTACCGGTCGCTGGCCGACCAGCCGGCGATGGACGGCTGGTACCGGGCGTACTGGGCGTCGGACCGGGACGGCATCAGCTACCGGGAACACCGGCGGCGGCTGGACCGCGCCTGGGAGTCATTCGGCGGGAACCGCTGCTTCCGCGACGACCGGGCGAGCACCTACCTGCGGTACGGGGAGCCGACCGACCGCTGGACCAGCCGCGAGGCGTGGCACTACCTGGACTCGAAACAGCTGGCGGGCGGGGCGATGTTCCGCCGCCGCCCCTGGGAGGTCTGGCAGTACCCGGCGCAGGGCCTGTCCTTCGACTTCATCGAGTTCAACGAGGCCTACCGGACCTGGGCGACGCTGCGGCTCGACCGGCGCCATCCGGTCGCGTTCTTTGACACCGGCGGCGCGCCGTTCCCCGTCGTCACGGCGGTCCCCGTCCATCCGCTGGAACTCGGCTGGGCGAGGTTCAAGTCGACGGCTGCGCCGGGGAAGGTGCGCTGGGAACTGTACTGGCGGATCCCGGTCGCGGCCGCCGCTGACGGCCGGGCCGAAGCGGTGTTCGCCCTGTCCGGCGCCGGCGGCGCGGTGCGGACCGACACGCTGCGCTACCGGGTGGTGATCCCGGCCGATCCGCTCCCGGAACCGTACGCCGTCGGGCAACGCAACCTTGACCTGTCGCCCGGCCGCTATGTCGTGGACATCGCCGTGCGGACGGACAGCGCCGTCTTCCGGGCGCGGGCCGAGGCGGAGCTGGTGGCCTACCGGCCCGGCGTCCAGGAATGCAGCGATGCGGAGCTGGCGCTGCTGCAGGACACGACGCTGATCGCGGACGTTTTCCGGAAGGGGAAGTACCTGCGGGTGGTGCCGCAGGTGACCGACCAGCTGCCGACGCGCCAGCCCTACTTCGTCTACTACGAGGTCTACAACCTGCGCACCGACGCCGCCGGCAACCACCGCGCGGCGGTGCGGCTGCAGACGTTCCAGGCCGGGGAGGACACGCTGACCGAGCGCCCGTTCGCCGCCGGCGAGTTCACCTCCGAGGAGCCGGGCAGCGAGTACCGCGGCTGCCACTGCATCTATCCCCGCGACCTGGGCGCGGGGGAGACCTACCTGGTGGTCAACGTCGAGGACCTGCTGTCCGGCCGGACGACGAAACTGATCAGAACGTTCCGTTTGAAGGAACGATGAACGACGTCCGCCCGATGAATTCGCGCCGGTTGCGCTGGATGACCGTCGTCACGGTGTTGCTGGTCGCGACCGGATGCGCCACCATCCCCCACGACGGGTGGACCCGACCCGAGCAGAAGCGCTACTTCGAGCTGGCCGCGGTCGGCTCCCCCGAGGAGCTGACGGCGTATGAGGCGCTGCCGGACTCAGCGGCCCGGGAGGATTTCTGGCGGACGTTCTGGAAGCGGAAGGACCCCACGCCCACCACCGAGCGCAACGAGCGATACGAGGAGCATCTGGCGCGGGTCGGGTTCGCCGACGAGAATTTTCCCGCGTCCAGCGGCTGGTGGGACGACCGGGGCAAGATCTACCTGAAGTTCGGCGATCCGGATGACCGCGAGTGGAACCCGATGGGGAGCGCGCCATCGCAGTACATGTGCGAATCTGATCCGACCTCGGAAACGGGAAGCGCCATGGTGTCACCGTCGCGAGGCTGGGAACGGTGGGGCTATTCGCGGCTGGGGCACCAGTTCACGTTCGTCCAGCAGCTGACGGGATACAAGCTGGCGAAATCGTTGTACAGCGCGCAGACCTTCAGCTCGTCGATCCAGGCCTCCGCAGTGTCGGCGCTCAACGAACTCGACCGCAGCGTGCTGCAGCAGCTCCCCGCCGAGTCCTACCGCCACGAGTACGGCCAGCCGCTCGATTTCCCCTTCGGCGTGGCGCGGTTCGGGGACTCGCTGGGCGCCGAGGTCTGGGTGCACTACAGCGTGCCCCTGGCCGGGCTCGACTACGACAGCACGGGAACGGCGCGGCTCACCCGTCGCATCGTGGTGTTCGACCGGCAGATGCGGGAGGCGGCGCGGGACGACAGGACGCTGACCCCGCCCGACATGGGACGCAGGATCCCGGACGCCCAGGCCATCGATCTGGTGCGGCTGCGCCTGCCCCCGGGGGACTACACCCTGGCCATCAGCTTGGAGGACACCCGGGCCGGGAAGACCGGGATCTACGAGTACCCATTCCTGGTGCTCGACTACCTGCAGGGGGCCAAGGAGACCAGCGACCTGCTGCTGGCGCGCGAGATCGTGCGGGACACGGCGGCGTCGAAGTTCCGCAAGGGCGGCTACCGGATCGTCCCCCAGCCGTCGCACGCCTTCCGGGCCGGCGCCAGCCTGTTCCTGTACTACGAGGTCTACAACCTCAAGCCCGGCGACGACGGCCGCTGCCGGGCCGAGGTTCGCTATTACCTGGTATCACGGCGTGACAAGACCGCCCGGGGCACGGCGCCGGCGGTGCTGACGACGGACCGGCCGCGGTTGGAACAGGCGGCGGCGCTGGCGCTGGGCGGCCTGCCGGCGGGCGATTACCACGCGGTGGTGACGGCCCGCGACCAGGTCAGCGGCAAGGAGCGGACCCTGATCGCCCCGTTCCGGATAACCGAGTAAGGCCGCGCCGCACGGCGCCGACCGGACAACCATCCATCCACCGAATAATGCAAGGAGACCCAATGGCACGGAGCAAGAACAAGCAGAAACGCAAGAGCATCAAGTTCAAGCTGAAGCGGACCAAGCGGGCCGAGCGCAAGAAACGGCTGCTGAAGTCCTCCCAGGGCATCCGGAAATAGGAGTCCCGCCGATGGCGGACACCGCGGAACGGGTCTACCTCGACCACAACGCCACCACCCCGGTGCGCCCGGAGGCGCTGGAGGCGATGCTGCCGTTCCTCACCGAGCGCTACGGCAACGCCTCCAGCATCCACGCCTTCGGCCGCGAGGCCCGCACCGCGGTCGAGACAGCGCGGCTGGCCCTGGCCGCCGCGCTGGGCTGCGACCCGGCGGAGGTGGTGTTCACCGGGTCGGGGACCGAGGCCGACAACCAGGCCATCAAGGGCGTCGCCTTCGCCTCCCGCGAGCGCGGCGACCACCTGATCACCACCAAGATCGAGCACCACGCGGTGCTGCACAGCGTGGAGTACCTGGTCAAGTACCACGGCTACCGCGCCAGCTACCTGGGGGTGGACGGGCGGGGCCAGGTCGACCCGGCCGAGCTGGAGCGGTCGATCACCGACCGCACCGTGCTGGTCTCGGTGATGCACGCCAACAACGAGACCGGGACGGTCCAGCCGCTGGAGGAGATCGCCGCCATCTGCCAGGCCCGCGGCGTGACGCTGCACAGCGACGCGGTCCAGAGTTTCGGCAAGCTGCCGCTGGACCTGCGGCGGCTGCCCGGAGTGTCGCTGCTGTCGCTCTCCGGCCACAAGATCTACGCGCCCAAGGGCGCGGGGGCGCTGTTCGTCCGCAAGGGGGTCCGGCTGCACCCGCTGGTGCACGGCGGCGGCCACGAGCGGCACCGCCGGGCCGGCACCGAGAACGTGGCCGGCATCGCGGCCCTGGCCGCGGCCGCCGGGCTGGCGGCGCGGGAGCGCGAGGCCGAGCAGCCGCGGATCGCGGCGCTGCGCGACCGGCTGTGGGCCGGGATCACCGCCCGGATCGCGGCGGTCCACCGCAACGGCGACCCGCAGCGCTGCCTGGCCAACACCCTCAACGCCTCGTTCGAGTACATCGAGGGCGAGTCGATCCTGCTGTCGCTGGACATGAAGGGGATCGCCGCCTCCTCGGGCTCGGCCTGCACCTCGGGCAGCCTGGAGCCGTCGCACGTGCTGATGGCCATGGGGATGCCGGTGGAGCTGGCCCACGGCTCGGTGCGGTTCTCGCTGGGGCGCGGCACCACCGAGGCCCAGATCGACCGCACCGTGGACGCGCTGGCCGAGGCCGTGGCCCGGCTGCGCGAGATGTCGCCGCTGTCCCCGGGCCGCTCCTGCGCCGGCGCCGGCGGCGTCAAGCCGAGCTGACGTCCCTGAACATTTCACGATAGGTGGGTCATGAAGAGCAATCCCAAGCGTTCCGGGTTCACCAAGGAGATGATCTCCATCCTGGGCAAGGACTACGGCGAGAGCTCGGAGATCATGAAGCAGGTGGAGGACCTGCTGAAGGAGAAGGCGGCGTCGCTCTACAGCGACCTGATCTACACCCTGACCCACCTGCGGTTCTCCGAGAACCAGGCGCGCAGCCACTGGGAGAAGGTGCTGCAGCACAAGCTGGAGATGGGAAAGCGGCTGGACCGCAACGTCGGGGTGCGGGTGGCGCTGCTGGACTACTTCACCAACACCCACCACAAGATCGAGAACCCCAAGATCATCGAGCTGGACGTCTTCGAGAAGGCCATGCTGTCGGCGGTGACCGACGGCCTGACCGGGCTCTACAACCACCGCTTCTTCCAGGACCGGCTGGAGGAGGAGGTGGAGCGGTGCGTGCGCTACGCCGGCACCATCTCGCTGCTGATGCTGGACCTGGACAGCTTCAAGATGTACAACGACACCAACGGCCACATCGCCGGCGACGTGCTGCTGGTGGAGGTCTCCAAGCTGATCCGCAAGACGGTGCGCAAGGTGGACACGGTGGCCCGCTACGGCGGCGAGGAGTTCGCCGTGGTGCTGCCGTCCACCAGCAAGAAGGGCGCGCTGATCATCGCCCGCCGCATCGTGGCCCGCATCGCCGACAACCATTTCCCCAACCAGATCGTGATGCCGGGCGGCCGGGTGACCATCAGCTGCGGCGTGGCCACCTTCCCCGAGGACGCCAAGGACAAGGCGGCGCTGGTGGACATGGCCGACAAGATGCTGTACAAGGCCAAGCGCAACGGCAAGAACCAGGCGCTGGGGGTCGAGGATTGAGCCCGCGTCCCGGCGGCCGGCCCCGGACGGTGGCGGCGTGGCGGCGGCACTTCCACCGCCGCCCCGAGCTGTCGTTCCAGGAGACGGGCACCGCGCGGACCATCGAGGCCGAGCTTTCCAGGCTCGGCCTCGCCGTTCGCGCCGGCGTCGGCGGCGCCGGTCGCAGCGGCGGCACCGGCGTGGTGGGCTTGCTGCGGGGGGCGCGGCCGGGCCGCTGCGTGGCCCTGCGGGCCGACATGGACTGCCTGCCGGTCGAGGAGCAGAACCGCGTCCCCTACCGCTCGGCGGTCCCCGGCCGGATGCACGCCTGCGGCCACGACGCCCACATGGCGATGCTGCTGGCGGCGGCGGCGCAGCTGGCGGCGCGCCGGGACGGGTTGCGCGGCTCCGTGGTGTTCCTGTTCCAGCCGGGCGAGGAGACGCCGCCGGGCGGCGCGCTGGGCATGATCCGCGACGGCGCGCTGAAGGACCCCGCGGTGGACGCCGCCTTCGCCCTCCACGTGGATTCGTCGCTGCCGTCGGGCAGCGTGGGGCTGCGGCGCGGGCCGATGATGGCGGCCTCGGACAACTTCCGCATCGCGATCGAGGGGCGGGGCGGCCACGCCGCCCGGCCCCACAACTGCCTGGACCCGGTGGTCTGCGGCGGCGCCATCGTCGGCGCGCTCCAGACCATCGTCTCGCGCACGGTCGACCCGGCCCAGCCCGCCGTGGTCACGGTCGGCCGGTTCATCGCCGGCACCAAGCACAACATCATCCCCCAGACCGCCCTGCTGGAGGGCACGGCCCGCACCATCGACCGCCACAGCTGGGCGATGATGCCGCGCTGGATCGCGCGGATCGCGCGCGACACCGCGCGGGCCCACGGCCAGACGGCCGCCGTCGACTACCAGCGCGGCTACCCGGTGCTGGTCAACGATCCCGCCATGGTCGACTTCGCGGCCGGGGTGGCCGCGGGGCTGTTCGGCGGGAAGGCGGTGAGGATGATCGACCAGCCCCTGATGGGCGGGGAGGACTTCGCCTACGTCCTGCAGCAGGTGCCGGGCTGCCTGATCCGCCTGGGCACCTGCTCCGGCCCGGCCACGGCCTTCCCCTGGCACCACCCCCGGTTCGACATCGACGAATCCGCGCTGCCCAAGGGCGCGCGGCTGCTGGCGGAGCTGGCGGCGGCCTTCCTGGCCCGGCCGTCCGGCGCGGGGAAATAGGACTAAAATAGTCCTATTATGACCCAGCGCGCGCAGCGCCCCGACTCCCGGGTATCGGTGCGCCCCAGCGCCATCCACGGCCGCGGCGTGTTCGCCGAACGGCCGTTCAGGAAGCGCAGGAAGCTGGGCGAGATCGCGGGCCGGATCATCGGCGCGAAGCGGGCCCTGCGCCAGATCGCGCGCCAGAAGCGGATCTACTTCGTCCAGCTGGACGAGCGCCACGGCCTGGACTGCTCCCGCGGCAACGAGTTCTACCTGCGCATCATCCGGCACCGGGTGGAGGTCTACGCGCTGCGAAACATTCGCAGGGGCGAGGAGCTGACCATCGACTACGGCCAGACGCCGCACCGCGCGGGGATGGAATGCCGCTGCGGCGCGGCGCGTTGCAAGGGGCGGATATGAAAAAGTACATGGTGGTCGAGCGCTACCGGCCCGGCTGCTACGACACGGTCTACCAGCGGTTCGACGCCCAGGGCCGGATGCTGCCGCACGGCCTGAATTACCTGAACTCGTGGGTCAACCGCGAACGCGGCGTCTGCTACCAGCTGATGGAGACCAACGATCCAGCGCTGTTCGATGCCTGGACCCCGCATTGGGCCGACCTGGTGGACTTCGAGATCGTGCCGATCGACTGACGATGGCCATCACCACGCCGCTGATCGCAAGCCTGCCGTTGCTGGCCGCCTGCTGCTGGGCGTCGCCGTTCCACCGCGGGACGGCCGAGACCACCCTCAGTCTGTCGCAGGGCTTCCGCCGCGGCGACACCGTCTTCTTCCTGGCGGACCACCACCGCTACCAGCGGGGCCGGACCTTCTGGTTCATCCTGCCGCTCAAGGCCGGTCCCAAGACGCTGTCCCACCGCACGGCGCTCTATCGCCTGGACACACGATCGCGGACCCTGACGCTGGAGGCCGTGCTGGCGGACCCCGCCGAGCTCACCTGCATGCTCGGCTACGTCAAGTGGACGCTGCGGGACGGCGTCCTGTACTTCAGCTACAATCCCAGCAACCGGCTGGACCGGGACGGGCATACCGAGCGGGCCCTGTTCCGCCGCGACATGGCGACCGGCATGGTCGAGCGGATCGCTGACGACGGGAAGCTCGAGGCGGAGCTGTTCTCGGACTACCAGTCCCCGTGGACGGCCAATCCCGGCGTGACCGGGATCGCGGACTATAAGCCGCTGCTGCCGGCCGGGGACTGGGACCTGCTTGGACATCACCCGCAACGATAAGCCCGGCATATCCCAGCCCGCTTGAAACCGGGCCGGTGTTGTGGTACCATTTCCCCCTGCGACCAATGACATACCGATGAGGAACGAACCATGAGGAAATCGGCCGCTCCGAACAAGAAACGGCTCCCGGACGGGCCCAAACGGGCCGACGACCGGGCGGCCATCGCCGGGGTGATCGCCCGCTACGCCGGCAACAAGGGCGCGGTGATCCCGGTGCTGCAGGAGGTGCAGGCGGCGCTGGGCTGGCTGTCGCCGGGGACGCTGGCGGCGGTGGCCGGGGGGCTGGGCATCCCGGTTAGCCAGATCTACGGCGTGGCCACCTTCTACACCCAGTTCCGGCTGAAGCCGGTGGGCCGGCACCTGGTGCGGGTCTGCCACGGCACGGCCTGCCACGTCAGCGGGGCGGAGAAGATCAGCGAGGCCCTGCGCTCCTCGATGGGCGCCGGCGACGGGGAGACCACCGCCGACGGCAAGTTCACGGTGGAGTCGGTGGCCTGCCTGGGCTGCTGCAGCCTGGCGCCGGTGATG
>JALOPJ010000070.1 GCA_025453955.1 Candidatus Edwardsiibacteriota bacterium | reverse complement strand
GAGAAGCCCGGCCCCGAGGTGGCGGTCATGGCCTTGGCCCCGGCCGCGCCCGCCCCCAGGATGGTGGCGATGCCGGCGATCTCGTCCTCCATCTGGATGAACTTGCCGCCCCGCTGGGGCAGCAGCCGCGCCATCTCCTCGGCCACCTCGGTGGAGGGCGTGATCGGGTAGCCGCCGAAGAAGTCGCAGCCGGCGTAGATGGCGCCCGCGGCGCAGGCCTCGTTGCCCTGCATCAGTCGGATGTCGGCGCCCATCATTTCTTCTCCTTGGTCACGAAGATCGCCAGGTCCGGGCAGTGCAGCTCGCAGATCCGGCACTGGATGCAGTCGGCCGGCCGCGCCACCGCCGGCTTGCGGTCCTCGGCCATCTCCAGCACGTGCTTGGGGCACAGCGCCACGCAGATCTCGCAGGACTTGCACCAGGGCTTGTAGACGTAGACCGGCAGGTCGTAGCCGGCCTTGAAGTCCCGCTCGATCTCGGCGCGCGCCGCCTCCACCGTCGTGTTCTTGGCCATCCCCACTCCGTATCGTTGCGTTGTTTCGGTGTCCCCCGTGTGAAAATGACGGGACCGCTCCCGTCATCAGTCGATGGTTACCAGCGCCGCCCGCCGCCGCGGCTTTCGCCCTTGGGCCGGGCCTCGTTGACCATGATGATCCGCCCCTTCAGCATGTGGCGCCCCGACAGGGCGTCGATGGCCTTGGCCGCCTCGGCCTTGACCGGCATCTCGACGAAGCCGAAGCCCTTGGACTGTCCGGTCGACCGGTCCTTGATCACCATGGCCGATTCCACCGTGCCGTACGCCGCGAATGCGTCCCGCAGATCCTCGTCCACCACGTCCTTGGCGAGGCTGCCCACGAATAGGTTCATTGCCGCTCCGTTCTCTGTATATGATTGGGATTGTGTAGCATTTGGTGCGCCTGGCTACGTGGGGTATGAACACGTGTGAAATCCGAAAACGAATCTCGAAACCCGAAACAAAGCCGACGGGCAAGAATCAAAAGGTCCCAGGGATGGAACATGGATGGACACGGGGCGCTCGGTCAGCGGGGATCAGCGTCAATCAGCGTCCCGGTCATCCCGCCTGCCCGGCGATGACCGTCCCGGCCTCGCCCCGCACCGCCTGGGCCGCCTTGTCCAGCGAGGTGATGATCACCCGCTCGCCGCCGTACTCCAGGAACTGGATGGCCGCCTCCACCTTGGGTCCCATGCTGCCGGCGGCGAAGTGCCCCTGGGCCAGGTATCGCTTGGCGTCGGCCAGCGTCAGTGAGTCGAGGTCCCGCTGGTCGGGCCGCTTGTAGTTGAGCGCCACCTTCTCGACCTGGGTCAGGATCAGCAGGGTCCCGGCGCCGATGTCCCGCGCCACCACCGCGCTGGCCCGGTCCTTGTCGATCACCGCGTCCACGCCCTCGTAGCGGCCGTCGGGCTCGGCGTACACCGGCACCCCGCCGCCGCCGGCGGTGATCACCACCGTGCCCCGCGCCACCAGGTCGCGGATGGTGGCCTTGTTGACCACCGCCCGGGGGATGGGCGACGGCACGAAGCGGCGGAAGCCGCGGCCGGCGTCGTCCTTGACGGTCCAGCCCCGGGCCTTCAGGCCCTCGACCTCCCCGGCCTGGTAGTACGGCCCGATCGGCTTGGAGGGGTCCTTGATCGAGGGATCGTCCCGGTCGACCACCACCTGGGTGACGATGGTCACCACGTCGCGGGCGATCTTCTCCTGCAGCAGCCGGTTCTGCAGGCATTGTTCGATCATGTAGCCGATGCCGCCCTCGGTGTCGGCCACGATCACGCCCAGCGGCAGGGCCGGCAGGTCGGGGTAGGTGCGCTCCACCCGCAGCAGGGCGTTGCCCACCTGGGGCCCGTTGCCGTGGGTGATGGCGATGTTGTAGCCCTCCCGCAGCAGGGGCAGGATGCCGTCGATCGCCGTCCGGGTGTTGGCGAACTGCCGGTGGATGTCCTCTTTGCCGGTGGCGCCGATGGCGTTGCCGCCCAGGGCCACCACGGCGGTCTTGTTATTGCTCATACTATGGTCCGCCACGGAGGCGCAGAGACACAGAGATTCGCTTCAAACCAGGGACACTGCCGTCCCGTTCACGGGGTCTCCGGGGGAAAGCCCTCTGTGCCTCCGTGTCTCCGCGGCAAAATGGTTATTTCTTGAACTTGATCTTCTTCTTGATGACCTCGGCCAGGTCGGGCGAGCTGGTCTCGGCCAGCTCGTACTGCACCCGCAACGCCGGCTTGTTGAAGGTGATGAACCGCCGCAGGTCGATCGGCGTGCCGATGACGTAGAGGTCGCAGGGCGTGTTGTTGATGGTGGTCTGCAGGTCGGCGATCTGCTGCTTGGAGTAGCCCATCGCCGGCAGCAGCACGCCGATGCCGGGGTACTTCTTGAAGGTGCCGTCGATGGTGCCGACGGCGTAGGGCCGGGGGTCGACCATCGCGGCCGCGCCGTATTTCTGGGCCACCACCACGCCGGCGCCGTACTTCATCTCGCCGTGGGTCAGGGTGGGGCCGTCCTCGATCACCAGCACCCGCTTGCCGCGGATGCTGTCGCCCTGCTCCACCGTCACCGGCGAGTTGGCGTCGATCACCACCGCCGTGGGGTTGGCCATGGCGATGTTGCGCTTGACCAGCGCGATGTTCTCCTTGCTGGCGCTGTCCTCCTTGTTGATCACGATCACGTCGGCCCGGCGCAGGTTCACCTCGCCCGGGTAGTACGACAGCTCGTGGCCCGGCCGGTGCGGGTCGACCACCACGATCTCCAGGTCGCTCTGGTAGAACGGGAAGTCGTTGTTGCCGCCGTCCCAGACGATGACGTCGGCCTCCTGCTCGGCCTGGCGCAGGATGGCCTCGTAATCCACGCCGGCGTAGATGACGTTGCCGCGCGCCACGTGCGGCTCGTACTCCTCCATCTCCTCGATGGTGCACTTGTGCTTGGCCAGGTCCGCGATGGTGGCGAAGCGCTGCACCTTCTGCTTGGCCAGGTCGCCGTAGGGCATGGGGTGCCGGATGGCCACCACCTTCTTGCCCATCGCCATCAGGGCCTCGATCACCCGGCGGGTGGTCTGGCTCTTGCCGCAGCCGGTGCGCACCGCGCAGATCGAGATCAGCGGCTTCTTCGACTTGATCATCGTCGCGTCCGGGCCCAGCATGGTGAAGTCGGCGCCGGCGGCGTTGACCACCGCGGCCTTGCCCATCACGTAGGCGTAGGGCAGGTCGGAGTAGGAGAACACCACCTGCTCGACCGCCAGCTTGGCGATCAGTTTGGTCAGGTCCTTCTCGTCGTGGATCGGGATGCCCTTGGGGTACAGCTTGCCGGCCAGGGCCGCGGGGTACTTGCGACCGGCGATGTCCGGGATCTGGGTGGCGGTGAAGGCCACCACCTGGTACGCCTTGTTGTTGCGGAAATAGACGTTGAAATTATGGAAGTCGCGGCCGGCGGCCCCCATGATCAGCACTCGTTTCTTGGCCATGGCTGTTCCCTTATGCGTGAATGGTGAAAGGGTAATGGTGAATGGGAAATAGAAAACCGCGGACGGTGGAACGCCGAACGATCTCGTTCAACGTCACACGGCCAACGGCAATACGTCGGGCAGTCAGTCGAAGGGGTCCTCGAGGATCCAGTCGATAATATAGTTCGTGTTGGAACGCATAATTGAATTGATATTTTACCACTATACGCGTCATAAGTCAAGGACAATCGGTCCACACATCCGCCGGGCCAACTTTTTGCCCGGCAATGGGCTAATGCGAACCGCCCGGGCCTGATGCCCGAGCGGCCTGTTCGACAGTGTGACGAAAGGATCAATCGACGGTTCGTTGTTGGGAATCGCTGTCCCGCCCCGCCGTTTTCCTCGCGTTCTCCACCTCCCGCGCCAGGTCATCCTTGGTGGCGTACTTCCCCGGCCAGGCCTCGAACTGCACAGTCCCCGGGTACATCATCAGGTGCTTGCGCCCCAGTTCCTCGGTCGGCTCGCTGTCGTGGCGGATCACGCCGACGATGGCGCCGCGCTCGTTGACGACCACCGTGGACCAGCGACGCGCGGTGTCCCGGTACTCCGTCTCGTAGTCCAGGTTGTTGATCAGCAGGAAGGCTTCTTCGGTGGTCATTGTCGGCAAGAGACAGTGCGATATCTATTCAGTATAATGATGCAATGACCGTGCCAAAAAAACAATTTCCTAATTGCATTTATAACCAATTGCTATTATAGACCTTTCATCATTAGCAGTTACGTCTTCAATCGCAGAGGAAACATCAATGCTAACTTCAGTTTGCACTTTTTAATCGATGATTTCCATAACAATTTGGTCCATAGCATGTTGAATGAAATTGAACATGCATACTTTTGTTTCCATCATTTTCATTGCGTTTTTTTGTTGTGCCGCCTATGTATTTCAATAAAAATGTGTTATCGATGCTACAAATATTAGCAAATGGATTGATAATCATAGTGACATTCCCTTAATTCTGTTTTATGAAGAGAGCTGGATGATTCCTGCATGCCCGCTACGGTATGAGAAGAGCACAGGGGTGACTGGTCAGTTCATTGCTTCATTTGTGCAGGCGACTCCACCCCGTAGTCAACTTCGGTAGCCATACATTATGTCTTCTCAGTGCAGGCTCTTCCCGCTGCGGAGAGGGTCATATCTTTCTTCGCAATGACACAACCCCTCCCCGAATGCGTTCGGAGAGGGGTTGGGGCTTGCGCCGTGCAAAGTCGAAGTGTGGGATCAATGATCGCTCACTCCATGATGTTCCCCAGCAGCTCATCCTCCTCCTGGCACACCACCACCGGGATCTTGGGCAGCGACCGGATGAACACCTGGCCGTAGTTCTGGCTGACGATCCGGCTGTCGCCCACGATCACCAGCCCCTGGTCCGTCCTGCTGCGGATCAGCCGGCCGAAACCCTGGCGGAAGCGGATCACCGCCTCGGGCAGCAGGTACTTGTGGAACGAGCTGCCGCCCTCGCTCTCGATGGCCTGGCAACGGGCGCTGACCAGCGGGTCGTTGGGCACCGCGAACGGCAGCCGCGCCATCACCAGCAGCTCGCAGGCCGCGCCGGGCAGGTCCACGCCCTCCCAGAAGCTGCTGGTGCCGAAGATCACCAGCCCCGGCTCGGCGATCGACCGCTCCACCAGCTGCGCCGGGTGGCCGTCCAGGCCCTGGGCCGCCAGGTTGACGCCGCCCAGTTCCTTGATGCGGTGATAGCTGCGGAACAGCTGGTCGAAGGCGGTGAACAGCACCAGCGTCCCCACCTTGCGGCGGGACAGCACGGCGGCCAGCATCTCGGTGAACTTCCCGTCGAAGTCGCGCTCCTTGGGCGACGGCAGGTACTGGGGCACGATGATCGCCGCCTGCTCCATGTAGTCGAAGGGCGACGACAGCACGGCGGTCTCCACCAGGTCGCGGTCCAGCAGCGACAGGCCGATCCGCTCCTTGAGGAAGTCGAAGCTGCCGTCCACCGCCAGCGTGGCCGAGGTGAACACCGCGGTCCTGACCTTGGCGTAGAGCGTGTGATACAGCACGCCGCCCACCGCCAGCGGCCCGGCCACCAGCCGCATGCTCTGGCTGCGCTCCACCGGCTCCATCCAGAAGACGTAGCCCTGCTGGTCGGCGCAGGCCAGCTTGCCCAGGGTCTGCGACAGGCCGTGCGCCTCCAGGCCGCGGCTGGCCAGCTCCTGGCGCAGGTTGTCGCGCTCGTCGGCGTCGGCCGTCGCCACGTCGCCCAGCCACTCGCCCAGCCGGGCCAGCGACTTCGATATCTCCTCCAGGCTGTCGATCAGCGCCGACGAGGCCTCCAGCACCTGCTGCTGGAACCCGTCGCCGTCGAGGTAGCGCCGCTTCTCCATCCGGCCGCGGCGGTCGGCCAGGTCCCACTTGCGGTTGAAGAAGTGCTCGGCCTGCTTGCCGGCCTCGAACACCTGCTGGGCGATGGCCAGCGCGGCCCGCTCGATCGATTCCGACGCCGCCCGGTCCGGGCCGGCCTGCCGCAGCCACTTGTTGACCGCCGGGATCAGGCCGGCCTCCACCGGGTGCCGCGCGTAGAGCGAGCCCAGGAACTTCTGGGCGCCCCAGCGGTCCATCGAGTAGCCCAGGAAGTCGGTGGCCACCCGCTCGATGTTGTGGGCCTCGTCCACCACCAGCCGCCGGTACTCGGGGATGATGCGGTTGGGCGCGATCAGGTCGGAGAACAGCAGCGAGTGGTTGACGATCACCACGTCGGCCTGCTCGGCCCGCTGGCGGGCCAGCTGCAGGAAGCAGCGGCCGAACTCGCGGCAGCGCCCGGCCTGGCAGGCGGTGTGGTCGGAGCAGACCTTGGACCACAGCGCGCCGGCCCGCGCCGGCGAGAACCCGCGGTGCTCGGCGACGTCGCCGCTGGCCGTGGCCGCGGCCCAGGGCGCCAGGATCAGCGCCTCGTCGCGCTCCGGCCCGGCCAGGAACAGCTCGGGGTGGGTGGCCGCCTCCAGCCAGCGCCGCAGGCAGAGGTAGTTGTTGCGGCCCTTCAGCACCGCGGCCCGGAAGTCGCCCACGGCCGCGCGCAGCAGCGGCACGTCCTTGTTGTGGAGCTGCTCCTGCAGGGCCTTGGTGTGGGTGGCGACCACCACCCGCTCGCCGTTGGCCCGCGACCAGATCACGGCCGGCGCCAGGTAGGCCAGGCTCTTGCCGGTGCCGGTGCCGGCCTCTACGCACAGGTAGTGCTGGTCCTCGAAGGCGTCCAGCACGGCGTCCGCCATCTGCCGCTGCTCGGCCCGGTCCTCGAACCCGGCTGGCATTGCGCCCGCCAGCGCCCGTCCCGCGCCGAACACCGCCGCCAGGTCGTCGACCCGGGGCCCGGCGGGCGGCGGGGTCGGTTCCTGCGGCACCCGCCGCGGCGGCGCCGTGTGGCTGGCGGCCAGCGCCCCGGCGAACAGCGCCTTGTACTCGGCCGGGGCCACGTGGCGCATCTGCTCCAGCAGCGCCGGCTCCAGCGCGATCAGCGACCCATACAGCCGGGCGAACACCTGGGCGGTGGCCGCGGCGTCGTCCTCGGCCCGATGCGGCCGGCCGGGGTCGACCTCGAAGTGCCGGCAGAGGCCGCGCAGGCTGTGGCCCTTGAGGCCCGGCAGCAGGGCCCGGGCCAGCACCAGGCTGTCCCAGCAGGGATTCTCCAGCTTGACGTGCTTGTGGAGGAATGCCCGGTCGAACCCGGCGTTGTGCAGCACCAGCGGCGCATCCCCCAGGAACGCGGCCAGCGATTCGAGGATCGACTCCATCGGCGGCGCGGCGTCGATGTCCTGCTGGCGGATGCCGGTCAGCTGGGTGACGAAGGGCGGGACCTTCTTGTCGGCCTTGACCAGCGTCTGGTAGCGGCCGGCGATGGCCCCGTTCTCCCAGCGCACCGCACCGATCTCGATGATCTCGTCGCTGTCCGCGTCCAGGCCGGTGGTCTCGGTATCCAATGCCACGAAGGCGAGGGGCTGCGATTCCTCCCCCGCCTCGACTGGCACTGCGATATGTTCTTTCTTCTTTCCCGGCATGATCAATCGTCCAAAGGCATGTCGGCCGTGCCGTGGCGCAGCGTAACGAGGTAGTCCCAATTCGCGGCCCACTCCGCATGGGCGGCAAGGAGTTGTTTCGGCACGGATACCGCCGCAAGGGCCGTGACGAACGAATCCCCGATCAAAGAATCAATGCTCGTCTTGAACTCTATCTGGATATCTTGTTGTCCCCATTCGCGGCAATTGGCAGGTACTTTCGAAATCATCCCACTCCGGCACTCGAGCTTAGCATACGCGCCCTCGAGAACGGCGAACCGCACGCTGACCGGTGTTTCGTTGATGGATTCCGCCAGCCGCGCCATGACCGGTTTCACGAAGACATCTCCGAACGGACATCCGCCCTGTTTGCTCACATGGAAACTGCCCGCGAGCATAACGGTCACGTCGGGCTGAAAAGCCACGTACGCGTCGAGTGACTCCTGGAAAAGGAACTGCTCCCTGGCCTCGGCGAACTGGTCGGGCTTGTTCTCCTTCAGCAGCTGCCGGATGCCGCGGCTGATATCCCATTTCCCCTGATCGACCGCTCTCGCATGCTCGGATCGTTCATCATTCAGGGGATTCATGAAGAAATCGACATGCCGGCACGACAGACGATCCGGGCATGATCGCGTGAGCGTTCGCAGGTCATGGTAGAACTGACGCAATCCCGCGCCATAGAAGACCCCGGCATCAGGATCGTGGAAAGTGTGCCGCTCGAACTCGCCGTTCCTGCCGTGGAGGTGATCGTCAAGCGAGCGGTTTAGCCAGTACTCGTATTCAAGCAGGACCAGCACCTTGCATCCATGCGAGAGCAATCCCTTGACCACGTCCCGTACGATCGGGAAGTATTCCTTGACACCGTGGGGGTTCTCGCCGAAACCGATCAATCGAACATCACGAAAAGCTCGCAGTAGATCTGTCTCAACAATGCTCTGGAAGGCTGTTGTACTGTCTATTATCGCTTTCTGCTCATTCGACATCAGCGTGTGCATGGAAAAGAATTCTCTGCGTCTCCGCGCCTCCGTGGCCGTATTATTCCTTCTCCACCTCGTTCATCCTCTTCATGGCGCAGAAGTCGCCGCACATGGTGCACTCGCCGCCCGACTTCTTGGGCGCGGAGTCGAACACCTCGCGGGCATGCTGGGGGTCGATCGCCAGCTCGATCTGCTTGTCCCAGTCCAGCGCCTTGCGGGCCTGCGACATCTTCAGGTCCCAGTCGGCCGCGCCCGGCACGCCCTTGGCGATGTCGGCGGCGTGGGCCGCGATCCGCAGCACGGTCACCCCCTGGCGCACGTCGTCGACCGTGGGCAGCCGCAGGTGCTCGGAGGGCGTGACGTAGCAGAGGTAGTCCGCGCCGAAATAGGCGGCCCAGGCCCCGCCGATGGCCGCGGTGATGTGGTCGTAGCCCGGCGCGATGTCGGTCACCAGCGGGCCCAGCACGTAGAACGGCGCGCCGTGGCACAGCTCCTTCTGCATCCGCATGTTGGTCTCGATCTGGCCGATCGGCACGTGGCCCGGCCCCTCGACCATCGCCTGGACCCCGGCCGCGCGGGCCCGCATCACCAGCTCGCCCAGCGTCACCAGCTCCTGGACCTGGGCTCGGTCGGTGGCGTCGGCCAGGCAGCCCGGCCGCATGCCGTCGCCCAGGCTCAGGCAGACATTGTGCTCTTTCGCGATGGCCAGCAGCCGGTCGTAGTGCGACCACGCCCGCCACCCGGCCCTCCTGCCGCAGGCGGGCCACCGCCTCGCGGGTGATGCCGCAGTGCACGGTGATGAAGTCCACGCCGTCGCGGCAGTGCCGCTCGATCACCTCGAGGATCTCGTCGGCGGTCATCTCCACCAGCGACTTCTTCCGCTTGGCCGCCTCCAGCGCCGCCTGGTAGAGGGGCACCGTGCCCAGCGGCACCGGGCAGCGGGACAGGATCTCGCGGCGGACGGCGTCGACGTCGCCGCCGGTCGACAGGTCCATGATGGTGTCGGCGCCGGCGGCCAGCGCGGCGTCGAGCTTGGCCAGTTCGCCGTCCAGGCCGCAGTAGTCCTGCGAGGTGCCGATGTTGGCGTTGACCTTGGTGCGGGTGCCGCGCCCCACCGCGCAGGGCTTGGCCAGCGTGCGGTGCGCGTTCCAGGGGACGACGATCGTCCCCTGTTCCACGCCCTGCCGGACGGACCCCGGGTCCAGCCGTTCGTCCCTGGCGATCCGCTGGCAGACCGATTCGGCGATCGAGATCATTGGCGCTCCTGCATGCCTGTCTGGGGTGAAAAAGGAATGGGCGAGACTTCGCATCGCAAGCCTCGCCCGTCCGGTCCGGAGAGACGCTCAGGCCTTCGGGGCCGCCGGTTTGGCGTCCTGCTTGGCGTAGCGCTTCTTGTAGGCCTCGACCCGCCCGGCCGTGTCCATCATCTTCTCCTTGCCGGTGAAGTACGGGTGGCAGGCGGCGCAGATCTCGACGTGGATGTTCTTGACCGTGGAGCGCGTCTTGATCACGTTGCCGCAGGCGCAGGTGATGGTGGTCTCCTCGTACTTGGGATGGATGTCCTTCTTCATGGTCCTCGTTCCTGTATTTGGTTTTTTAAAGTATCCGATTGGAACTTCCATCAAAACCGGCCCGGGCCGGACTTCATCGATTCCAGGAACTCGTCGTTGGATTTCGACGCCTTCATCCGCGACAGCAGCAGGTCCATCGCCTCCACCGGCCCCAGCTGGGACAGCACCTTGCGCAGCACCCAGATCCGGTTGAGGGTCTCGGGCGGCCACAGCAGCTCCTCCTTGCGGGTGCCCGAGCGGTTGATGTCCATGGCCGGGAAGATGCGGCGGTCGGCCAGGGTCCGGTCCAGCACGATCTCCATGTTGCCGGTGCCCTTGAACTCCTCGAAGATGATGTCGTCCATCCGGCTGCCGGTCTCCACCAGCGCGGTGGCGATGATGGTCAGGCTGCCGCCGTCCTCGGTGTTGCGGGCCGAGCCGAAGAAGTTCTTGGGACGCTGCAGGGCGTTGGAATCGACGCCGCCGGACAGGGTCTTGCCCGAGTGCGGGATCACCGTGTTGTTGGCCCGGGCCAGCCGGGTGATCGAGTCCAGCAGCACCACCACGTCGCGCTTGTGCTCCACCAGCCGCTTGGCCCGCTCCAGCACCATGTCGGCCACCTGGATGTGCCGCTCCGGCGGCTCGTCGAAGGTGGAGCTGAAGACCTCGGCCTTGACCTGCCGCTGCATGTCGGTCACTTCCTCGGGCCGCTCGTCGATCAGCAGGATGAACAGCACGACCTCGGGGTGGTTGGCCGTGATGCTCTTGGCCAGCTTCTGCAGCAGGATGGTCTTGCCGGCCCGGGGCGGCGAGACGATCAGCCCGCGCTGGCCCTTGCCGATCGGCGCCAGCAGGTCCATCACCCGCATCGAGTAGTCGCCGGGGTCCAGCTCCAGCCGGATGCGCTGCTGCGGGTAGAGCGGCGTCAGGTTGTCGAAGAACACCCGCTCCCGGGCGATCTCCGGGTCCTCGCCGTCGACCGCCTCGACCTTGAGCAGGGCGAAGTTCTTCTCCCCCTCCTTGGGCGGCCGCACCTGACCGGTGACCAGGTCGCCGGTGCGCAGGCCGAAGCGCTTGACCTGGGTGGGGCCCACGTAGATGTCGTCCGGGCCGGGCAGGTAGCTGTAGTCGGGCGAACGCAGGAAGCCGTAGCCGTCCGGCAGCACCTCCAGCACCCCGCCGCCCAGGATCAGGCCGTTCTGCTTGGCCTGGGCTTCCAGGATGGTGAAGATGGCCTCCTGCTTCTTCATCCCGCTGGCGCCCTGGATGCCCAGCTCCTTGGCCAGCGCCGACAGCTCGGCCACCGTCTTCGACTTCAGCCCGACGATGTCCAGTTGGTCCTGGTTCTTCATCTCAGGCGGGGGCGGTTATCAGTGGGTCGAGGAATCCTTGCGTGCCGTGTCGGGCAGCGGCCCGCGGCCCTTGGTCCCGCGTACGCCGGCGACCGCGGCCGGCGACGTGACCTGGTATTTCGTTTCGGCGCTGAGCTTCTTGACGGTGGTGAGGGTCTTGACCAGCGGCGCCTGGGCCGGGGCCGGGACCGGCAGGCCCGCCGCCAGCAGTGTGGCGACGTCATCCCTGGCGGCGCCGCTCACGGCCACCAGTTTGTTGGCCGCGTCCCGCAGCTCGCACGATGCCGCGGCCGGGACGTCCAGGCTGTCGGTGGCCAGCAGCACCCGGCCGGGCACCGCCGCCGACCATTCCCCGTTGACGAAGGTCCGCACGTCGCCGGCGGCGGCCGCCACCTCGGCCGCGGGGTTCGGTTCCAGGGCCTGCGGTTTTTCCTGACGGGCGCAGGTCAGCAGGGGAGCCGCCAAAAGTAAAAAAAGGGCTATGTTCCTCATGGAATAGCCTCCTTCCGCATCAAGCAAGGCAAGGATACTATATTTTGCGCCCAAAGTCAATGGCAATCTGGACGTTCCGGCCCCGGCCGCCCTTGAGCGTTTTCAGCAATCCACGGTTGGTTTCCCTTACCATCCGGGCCACAAAGGGCTTGATCGGCAGGTCCCGGCCGTCGACCGTGACGCGGACGGCGCCCGACCGCCCGCCAGGCGCGATGAAGGTCCGCTCCAGCCATCTCGCGATCTTCCCCGTCTCGCTCGGCTTGAAATGGGGGATCGACGAATTCCCCGTTCCCCGTTCCCTGTTCCCCTCTTTCCCGTAGGTCGCCGCGATGCCCTTGAAATCCACGAGTTCGAGGTGATCGGTGAACAGCAGCTTGGGCAGAAGCTCCTTCTTGTAGCCCTCGACGATCAGCAGGTCCAGCCCGTTCGTCAGCATGCCGAAGATGGTGCGCGGGGGCGTGCCGGAGATGTCGCAGAACGACGCCAGCAGGCCGTCGTCGCTGATCGCCGACAATGCCGCCCCGGCCCTGCGGAAGCGGTCGGTGTCGGTGCCGGCGCGGTCGAGCTTGATGGCGGCGTGGGTGTGCTTCAGCACGCCCACCCGATGACCTTTGCGTTTCAGCGCGCGCACCAGCTTGACGGCCAGGGTGGTCTTGCCGCTGTCCGACGGCCCGACGATGGAGATGATGGGGAGCATACGTCCAGTCCGAAAGTTGAATGTCCGAATGTGCCTGTGTGGGATGTCATGCCGGCATAAGCCGGCATCCAGGCCTGGATTCCAGCCGGAGCCTGTCCCGTGAGGCGACACGGGGCTGGAATGACACGGGGTATGGGGCTAGTCCGTGAACAGTTCTATCGTGACCATATCGCCCGGCCTGACCTCGCTGCGCTCTTCCTCCAGGATCATCAGCCCGTCGGCCTGGACCATCGAGGTCAGGATGCCCGAGCCCTGCGCGCCGGTGAGGACCGCATGGTACGCGCCCTCGCGCCATGCGACCTTCGCCCGCAGGAATTCCCTGCGACCTGCGGGCTTGGTGATCCCCTGGCCGCAGATCGCGGTGATTTGTTCCCGGAAAAGCAGCGAAGCGGCCTGCATCTTCAGCAGCAGCGGCCGCACGTACTGGTCGCAGATCACCATGCTCGACACCGGGTTGCCCGGCAGTCCCACCACCGGTTTTCCATTGATATGCCCGAAGGCCAGCGGCTTGCCGGGCTTCTGCGCCACCTGCCAGAAGTTCATCCGGCCCAGCCCGGACAGCGCCTGCTTCATCAGGTCGTAGTCGCCCACCGACACGCCGCCCGAGGTCAGCACCAGGTCGCACTCGCCCGACGCCCGCTCGAGCATGGCGATGATCGGCTCCAGCCTGTCCTCGACGATGCCGTAGTCCTTCACGGCCGCGTTGACCTGCGCCGCCTGCGCTCCCACGCTGTAGCGGTTGGCATCATAGATCTGCCCCGGGCCGAGCTTGCCCCCCGGCTGGACGATCTCGTTCCCGCTCGAGAGGATGCCGACCACCGGGCGCTTCGAGACCGATGCTTCGGTCAGGCCCAGTGACGCGATCAAGCCCACTTCCTGCGGGCGCAATCGCGTTCCCTTCGTGAGCAGCACGGTGCCTGCCCTGACGTCCTCGCCCTGCCTGCGGACATGCTCGCCCAGCTGGACTGCACTTTGCACTTTGCACTTTGCATTTTGCATTCTGCAGTCGGTGAGCTCCACCGGCACCACGCAATCCGCTCCATTCGGCATCTGCGCGCCCGTCATGATGCGGATGGCCTGTCCCTTGGCGACGGCCTTCGCCGCGACCGTGCCCGCGGGAACGTCCTCGATCACTTCCAAGTCAACAGGCACAGCCTTGATATCCTCGTACCGCACGGCGAAGCCGTCCATGGCCGAGTTGTCCCGGGGCGGAATGTCGAACGACGAGGCGACGTCCTGCGCCAGCACCCGGCCCAAGAGGTCAGCTAATCGGCACTGCTCGGTCCCCAGCGGCGTGGCGCCGGCGAGGATGATGTCGCGGGCTTCGCGGAAGGAGATCATACTATTCCTCCCGCCATACCCTTACCGCGCTGGCCTTGAACACGGCGTACACTGTCTCGCCCTGCTTCAGCCCCATCTCGTCCCACGAGGCCTTGGTGATGGCCGCCACCAGCGGCACGCCGCAGTCCAAGGTGACCTTGTACAGCCCGCCCTCGGAGGAATGGGA
This sequence comes from Candidatus Edwardsiibacteriota bacterium, assembly GCA_025453955.1. Taxonomy (GTDB): domain Bacteria; phylum Edwardsbacteria; class AC1; order AC1; family EtOH8; genus UBA2255. The sequence continues at coordinate 4,085 of JALOPJ010000070.1, read as the reverse complement.
CTCGACGGTGCCCGGCAGCTGGTTGCGGGCGCTGCTGCGCAGCGGTTCGCGGGAAATGATGATCTCGCTGGGGTCCAGGCTGGCCGTCGTTTTGCCAATGAGATCAGTCACGACCTCAAACTTTGCACCGCCAATAGCAAACAGCTTACAGCCATCGGAGTCCGTGATTTCGCCGTTGAACAGATTATCCCGTCCCAGGAACTCGCGCCACACCTTGTGGTCGCCGCGGTGCAGCACCTCGGCCGCCGGGCCGGACAGGGTCAGCCGGCCGTCGTCGAGGAACCACAGCCAGTCCGCGATGCGCTCCACCTGCCACAGGTTGTGCGACGCCACCACCACCCGCTTCCCCGCCCGCGCCATCTCCCGGACCGCCGCCTCGATCAGGCGGGCGCTGGCCGGGTCGAGGTTGGCGGTGGGCTCGTCCAGGAAGATCACCTCGGGGTCCAGCACCATGGCCCGGGCCAGCGCCACCCGCTGGGTCTCCCCGGCCGAGAGCCTCCTGGCGTTGCGCCTCTCGAACCCGTCCAACTCGAGCCTGCCGAGGATCTCCCGGACCCGTCTCCCCTTCTCCGCGTTCCCGACGCCCCGCACGCCCAGCCCGTAGCCGACGTTGTACGCCACCGTCCCCGAGAGCATCACGGCCGGGTTGTGGATCAACGCCATCCGCCGCCGCAGGGCTTGGGCCCGCGCTTTGTCCCGGTCGATGCGGACCGCGGTCCCCTCGAAGGCGACCTCCCCGCCGTCCGGCGGCAGCAGCAGCGCCAGGACGCGCATCAGCGTCGTCTTGCCCGAGCCGTTGGGCCCGGCCAGGGCGTAGACGCCGGGCCCGCGCAGCTCCAGCGCGACGTCCCGCAGCACGGGCGTCCCGGCGAACCGCTTGGCGAGGCCGCCGGCGGCGATCATCATTGCCCGGCCCTCCCCTGCACCGCCTGCAGCGCCACGTTGACCGCGACCGCCACCAGCAGCAGGACGATCCCCAGCGCGATGCCCAGCTCGAAGTTGCCCTTCATCGTCTCCAGCGCGATGGCGGTGGTCATCACCCGCGTCTCTCCCCGGATGTTGCCGCCCACCATCATCGTCATCCCGGTCTCCCCCAGCACCCGGGCGAAGCCGGCGATGAAGGCCGCCGTCAGGGCGAAGCGGGCCTCCCGCACCGTGCCCCACAGCACCTGCAGCCGGCCGGCGCCCAGCGTCAGCATCGTCTCCGCCGCCAGCGGCGGGACGCCCTGCAGCGCGGCGACGCACAGTCCCGTCATCAGCGGCAGGGCCAGCGCGGCCTGGGCCGTGACCATCGCCCCCGGCGAGTACAGCAGCCGCCAGATCCCCAGCGGGCCGGAGCGGGAGAACAGCAGGTACACCAGCAGGCCGATCACCACCGCCGGCACGGCCATCAGGCTGTTGAGCAGGCCGATCACCGCGCGCTTGGCCCGGTACTCGCGCCGGGAGACCAGCAGCGCCAGCGGCACCGCCAGCACCGCGGCCAGCAGCGCGGCCGCGCCCGACACCCGCAGCGACGTGGCGACGATGCCCCACAGCTCGGGGTCGGACGAGGCCAGCAGTTCCAGCGCCTGTCGGACGATCTGCCAGAGGTTGAACATGCTCAGTTCTTCACATCTGCCGTGTCATCGCCAGCGCGGCTCCTCGCCGCCGCCTGCGAAGCGATCCAGTGCTGCGAGTCGATGGCATCGTTGGTTCAGGCGGATCGGCCGGACTCGCCATGACCGTACAAGCGCCAGGTAAAAAGCCCCAGAGAGACGGGGATCTCTCCGGGGCATGGCATTCCCAGCGATCCTACTTCCGCCCGATCTTGACGATCTTGGGGCTGTTGATCCCTTTGGTGGCGTTGCGGGTGTCGACCACCAGCTTGGCCTGCCTGACGATTGCGGCGTAATCGTAGCAGCTGTGGTTGGTGGTGACCAGCACGCAGTCGTAGGAGCGGATCAGCTTCTCGCTCAGCTTGACCGATTTCATGGCCACGCCGTGTTCCCGGAACGACGGCACGTAGGGGTCGTTGTAGGCCAGGGCCTTGACCTTGGGCGCCAGCAGCTCCATCACCTTGATGGCCGGCGAGGAACGGATGTCGTCGATGTCCTTCTTGAAGGCCACGCCCAGCACCAGCACCCGCGCCTTGGATGCCGCGATCCCGAAATCCGACAGCGCCTCGATCACCTTGGACACCACGTGGTAGGGCATGCCCTCGTTGGTCTCGGCCGCCAGCTCGATGAAGTCGGTGTGGAAGTCGTACTCCCGCGCCTTCCAGGCCAGGTAGTAGGGGTCGATCGGGATGCAGTGCCCGCCCAGGCCCGGCCCCGGGTAGAACGGCATGAAGCCGTAGGGCTTGGTGGCGGCCGCGTCCACCACCTCCCACATGTCGACGCCGTCCATCCGCTCGCAGAGGCAGGCCAGCTCGTTGACCAGCGCGATGTTGACGCTGCGGAAGATGTTCTCCAGCAGCTTGGTCATCTCGGCCGCGGTGGGCGAGCTGACCATCACGATCTTCTCGATGATCTGGTGGTACATCAGCCGGGCCAGCTCGCCGCACTTCGGCGTCAGCCCCCCCACCACGGTGGGGGTGGTCGACGTGGTGAACAGCTTGTTGCCGGGGTCGATCCGCTCCGGCGAGAACGCCAGGTGGAAGTCCCGCCCCGCCGCCAGGCCGGTCCGCTCCAGGATCGGCCGCACCACCGTGGTGGTGGTCTCGGGATAGGTGGTGCTCTTCAGCACCACCAGCATCCCCTTGCGCAGGTGGCGGGCGATGCCCTGGGACGCGCTGACGATGTAGCTGATGTCCGGGTCCTTGGTGCCGGTGAAGGGCGTGGGCACGCAGATGTGCACCGCGTCGCACTTGCGGAGGGCCGCGTAGTCGGCCGTCGCCGCCAGTTTCCCGGCCTGGACCAGCTTCCTGAGCAGCTGGCCGTCCACGTCCATGATGTAGTTCCGCCCGGCGTTGACGGCGTCCACCTTGGCCCGGTCGAGGTCGATGCCGACGACCGGGTAGCCGGCCTTGGCGAACTCCACGGCCAGGGGCAGCCCCACGTAGCCCAGCCCGATGATGGCGATCCGGGCCCGCTTGTTCTGGATCTTTTCCTTGAGCTCCATCAGCGGTGACCTTTCAAGATAGTCCGGTGTTCACTGCGCGTCGGCCAGGCGCTGGCCGTACCATTTGCGGTAGTATTCCTTGTACTCGCCGCTCTTGATCGTGCGCCACCACGGCTCGTTGTTGACGTACCAGTCGACGGTCAGCTTCAGGGCCTGGTCGAAACTGTGGCCCGGTTTCCAGCCCAGCGCTTTCAGCTTGGACGAGTCGATGCAGTAGCGGCGGTCGTGGCCCGGCCGGTCGGCGACGTGCTTGATCAGGCTGGTTGGCTTGCCCAGCAGCTCCAGCATCCGGGTGGCCATATCGATGTTGACAGTCTCCTCGTCCGGCCCGCAGTTGTAGGCCTGCCCGACCTCGCCCTTCAGCAGCACGGCCTCGATGCCCTCGACGTGGTCCATCACGTACTGGTACTGGCGCGACTGCCGGCCGTCGCCGTAGAGCGGGACCGGCAGGCCGTCGATGGCGTTGGTGCAGAACAGCGGTACGGCGTTCTCGGGGTACTGGCGCGGCCCGATGTTGTTGGCGCCGCGAGTGACGGTCAGCGGCGTGCCGTAGGTGGTGTGGTAGGCGAACGCCAGCAGTTCGCCGCTGGCCTTGCTGGCGGCGTAGGGGCTTCGCGGTTCGAACGGGTCGCTCTCCTTGGAGGCGCCCTCCATCACCTGACCGTAGACCTCGTCGGTGGACACGTGGTGTAGTCGCTCCAGCTTGTGCATGTTGGTCGCCTCCAGCAGCACGTACATGCCGTAGACGTCGGTCCTGACGAAGGCGTCGGGGTCCATGATCGAGCGGTCGACATGGGTCTCAGCCGCGAAGTTGACGATGATGCCGATGCCGTGTTGCTCGATGGTCCGGCGGACGGTCGCGGCGTCGCAGATGTCGCCCTTGACGAAGGCGTAGCGCTCATTGCGCTCGGCGTCCTTGAGGTTCTCCATGTTGCCGCGGTAGTTCAACTTGTCGTAGACCACGATCCTGGTGTCCGGGTATTTCG
>JALOPJ010000188.1 GCA_025453955.1 Candidatus Edwardsiibacteriota bacterium | reverse complement strand
ATTCACGGTATCAGCGCCAGCACCCTGCCGATGATGATGGCGATCACCCGGTCCTGGAATTTCCCGATCGCGGCCTGCGCCGCGCCCCGGCGCTTGAGCACGTGCATCTCGGCCACGCCCTTCGACCCCTCCACCAAGGAACGGAAATCCTGCTCGGACATCCGGCCGTCGGCCACCATCCGCGTCCAGCGCTCCAGGTCGGCGCGGATCCGCAGCAGGAACTCCCGGCTGTCCCGCACCGCCGCGCGGGCGTGCGACCCGAGGGCCTCCCGGGCGGCCGCCGCCACCTCGCGCTCGATCTCCCGCAACAGCGCCTCGAAGTCCATCGAACCTCACTCCTCCCGCGTCCGGCGGTCCTTGGAGCCCTCCAGCCCGATGATCTGGTCGAACGCCAGGTCGATCTGCCGCGCCTTCTCGGCCACGAAGGCGGGATCCAGCGCGCCTTGCTCCTTCCACTGCCGGAAGAACCCGCCGGCCAGCTCGCCCTGCGGCGCCCGGATGATCTCCCACTGCCGCGCGGCCAGCTGGTTGTCGGGGATGCCCCGGGCGTACTCGAACGCCTTCTCCAGTTTCAGCAGCAGGGCGTCGACCGCTGCGGCGTGCCCGGCGTACGGTTCCGCCGCCTTCAGCGCCAGCGCCCGGGTCTCGACCTTGAGGTCCACCGCGGTGGCGTAGGCGGCCGGGCTGTACCAGGCGATGCGCGGCGCGCAGGTGGCCAGCGCTGAAAGCGAGATAATCAGGATCAGCGCGATGCGTCTCATGCGCTTTGCTCTCGAATGATATCTGCCATTGGGATGCTATGCGGGGATATTATGCGTCCCTCTCCGCAGCGGGGAGGGATCGAGGGAGGGTTCCGCCGGGCGGGGAGATCACTCCATCCTGACCGCCGTCACCAGCACCCGGCTGCGGCGCGGCAGGGCGACGCCCGGCAGCACGCCCTGGGCCACCACCGATCCCGGGCCCGGCAGTGCCGCGCCGGGGACGGAATCGGGCGGCGCCACCCAGCGCACGGCCAGCGTGTCCAGGCTGTTGCGGCGGATCAGGGCCACGGCCCGGTCCAGCGGCAGGCCGGTGACGTCCGGCACCCGGTAGCCCCGCTCGCCGGCGGTGCCGGCCGCGGCCACCGCGGCCAGCTGGGCCGCCGCGTCGTCCAGCCGGCGCTGCAGGCCGTCGGCCCGGGCCGCCAGCGCCGCGCTGTCCGCCCTGGCCTCGTTGAGCTGGATCTCGACGTCCTTCCAGGCCACCGCGCTGATCCGGGCCAGCAGCAGCAGCGCCGCGCCCAGCAGCAGCAGGAAGGCGCCGGCGTTGCTGACCGCCAGCTTCAGCACGCCGGCCTCCAGCCGGACGCCGGCGCCGCCCCGGCGGAACACGGTGAGATACAGGCCGCCGCAGCACAGCAGCAGCCCCAGCGCGGCCTCGATCCAGTGGATGGCGGTCATGCCGCCCGGGCCCGGCGCTCCAGCGCCTGCGCCAGGTCGCCGGCGATGAAGTCGAACAGCTCGTCCGCCAGGCGCTTCAGCCGGCCCCGGCCGACCAGCGGGCGGGCCTCCAGCCACTCGTCCACCACCGGCCGCGCCTGGACCAGCAGGTCGTCGACCGCGGCGCGGTCCAGGGCGCCGGCGGCGTAGTCACGCACGCACCAGTGCAGGGTGTCCACCACCACCTGCCCGTCCTCGCCGGTCCAGAACCGCAGCCGGGCCAGCAGCAGCTCGAACTCGCGATACTCCGGCATCAGGTCCAGCAGGTCGAAAGTCATGCCCACGGGATGCTCCTCTCGTTGACCGCCGTCGGGGCGCGCCTCACGCCCCGTAGCGCAGGTGGATCTGATAGTGGACCGGGCAGGTGCACATCTGGCCGCAGCCGTAGCGCAGGCGGTAGGGGCAGTCGGCGTCGCCCTCGTCGGCCAGCAGCAGCACGTTGCGGCCGTCGGCGTAGGACACGGCGCACAGCGGCGAGTCGCCGCAGCGGCCGTGCTCCAGGCAGCCGTGCCGGTGCGGGCAGCGGTCCGCGGCCGCGACGATGTCGTCCGGCAGCCGGTACACGGCCGCCTCAGGCCGCTTCCCGGCCCTCCGGCCGGGCCGACAGCGCGGCGTCCAGCAGGCGGCCCAGCAGCGCCCCTTCCAGCGAGTCCAGCAGGCCCTCCAGCCGCATCCGCAGGGCGATGTCGCGGCCCACGCTCTCCGACGACAGCCGGCCGCGGGCGGCGTCCAGCAGCGCCGCCGCCTCGCCCCGCTCGATGTTCCCCAGCGCCAGGTCGGCCAGGCAGCGCTCCACCGCCAGACGGTAGGCCGCGCCGCCCACCGGGTCGCAGTGGGCCATCTGCCCCATCAGCCGCTGGTAGTGGCGGAACTCGGGCAGCCCGTCGAACATCTGCATCATCCTCATCCTCCCTGGTCCGGGCGCCCGCCGAACAGCGCGCCGACGATCACCGGCAGCGACTCCTGGTCCGGCAGGAACAGGAAGTGGCCGCGCTGCCGGGCCCCGGACCCGCCCAGCGCGAAGGCGCTGTCCACGCAGAAGGCGAAGCGGTTGCCGGCCTCCAGCGCCGCCGCCAGGCCGGCCGCCAGTTCCGCCCGGCCGTGCACCGCCGGCGTCCCCGGCACCACGGCCATCACCAGTCCCAGCATGCCGCCGATGTGCTCGATGTAGGAACCGATCACCAGGTCGGCGGCGTGGCGGAACAGCCCGGGCTCCAGCTCGTCGGCCCGGGTGAAGCCGGCGGCGGTGCCGTCCGGCGCCTCCTGCGGCATCACGAACACCACCCGGCCGGT
>JALOPJ010000187.1 GCA_025453955.1 Candidatus Edwardsiibacteriota bacterium | reverse complement strand
GTCACCGTGATGCGGCCGTTGGCGATCTTGAACTCGGCGCTCTTGCCGGTCACCTTGCCGTCCAGGGTGATGACGCGGACGGTGTACTTGCCGGCGGCCAGCGTCGCGGGGATGGCCCACCCGAAGCTGCCGTCGTTGGCGGTGCCGGTGGTGATGTCCAGCTTCTTGACCGTGCCCAGGTAGAGATGGATCTTGACGTTGGCGTCCATGGTGCCGATCCGCGTCCAGGTGATGGTCTCGCTGGTGCCCTTCAGCCAGACGCTGGTCGCCGTCGGGGCGGTGACGGTGATCTTGGGGATGATGACCTGGAAGATGTCGCTGTCGTCGCGCAGCAGGTTGTCGAGGGTCTGGATGCGGATGAAATACTTGCCGGTGGCCAGCGTGGAGGGCACCAGCCAGTTGAAGGCGCCGTCGTTCGCGGTCGAGGCGCTGAGGGTGAGCACCAGCGTGCCGGCCGAATTGAAGAGCTTGATCTTGACGTTGGCGTTCTGCTCGCCCGGCCGGTCCCAGGTGATGGCGTAGGTCAGCTTCTTCTCCCACAAGTCGCCCAGCGCCGGCGCGGTGACGACGATCTTGGGGGTCGCGGTGATGCTGACCGACTTGGCGGCGGACCAGGCCGATTCGACATCGGTGTGCGTGGCGCAGCGCGCCTTGGCGTTGACCGCATAGGTGCCGGCGGCGGCCCAGCTGTGCGCGGCCTGGGTCGTGCCTGTCGCCAGCCATTGCGACTCGCTGCCGTCGCCCCAGGAGAACTTGTACTGGACGTCGTGCCCCAGGCTGGAGGCTGCGCCGCCGGCGGTGAAGGTGTAGCTGACGCCGGGTCCGCCCGCGCTCGGGCCGCCCGGGACGGCCGGCGTGGAGACGGTCTCGGCGGGCGCGGCGGTGATGGCGAACGAGGCGTCGCTGGCGTCGCTGGGGTCGCCGTCGCCGTCGCTCACCCGCACCCGGCAGTCGCTGGACAGCACGTCGGGCACCGTCCAGGCGTACTGGCCGTCGTTGGCCGTGCCCGAAACGATGCGCGTCCATTCGCCGCCGCCGTTGGTCGAGTAGTCGATGTTGACGCTGGCCATGAGGCCGGTCGTGGTCCAGGTGACGCTGCGGGCGGTGGTCGCCGGCCAGCTCTCGCCGCCATCGGGCGCGGTGACCGTGATCGAGGGGTCGGCCGCCAGGACGCCGAGCGCGAGCTGCCCGCTGGCGAACATGTTGGAGCGCCACACGCCGAAGACGCCGGCGCCGGTGATGGCCATCACCGGCTTGGAATTCGAGTACACCGCCGCGGTCGGGTCGACGTCGTAGCGCGTCCAGTTGCCGGCCTCCTTGACCGCCAGCTTCACCTGGGTGAAGACCGTGCCGTTGTAGGACTCGGCCCAGGCCGTGTAGACGCGGAGGGTATCGGCGGCGACCGCCGGCCAGCAGTCGCGATCGTCGTTGTCGATGGTGCCGCCGCTGGCGTTGGTCGGGACCTGGAACGAGCCGCCGCTGTTGCGAAATGAGTGGTCGATGGTCGCCTGCTCGGTCCCCCAGGTGGCGAAGGCGGTGTGCACCTGGCCGTCGCTGCGCACGAACAGGTCGCCGAAGCTGTTGGTCGAGACGCCGCTGCGCCGGGGGATGGTCATGGTATTGACCGCGCTCAGGTCGGTCCCCTGCGGCGCGTAACGGTAAAAGCCGTCTCTGTTGCCGGCGTGCCAGGTGGCGTGGACGCCGCCGGCCTGGTCGGTGAACATGGCGCAATCGCGGTACTCGACGGCGGTGTCGCTGAGGGCGATGTCAGTGGTCGTCCAGGAGCCGCCGACGGTCTTTTTGGCATAGACGATCGGTCCCGGCCATTTCTGGGCGACGAAATGCACGGTGCCGTTGGCGTTGACGCCGACAGAAGGGAAGGCGTAGTTCTTGGTGCCGTTGCGGATGTATTCGGTCGTCCATACGCCGCTGCTGTTGCGCCACGAGTGCCTGACCTGGGTGTCGCTCTCCAGGAACACGACATGGACTGTCGAGCCGTCGGGGCGCACGGCCATGCGCGGCCGGGTCCACTGCACGGCCTTGGCGCTGGCGGCCACGACCAGCCGCTGGCCGGTGACCGTAAAGCCGCCGCTGCCGTCGGGAACGATGCGGCCGTAGCGGATCTCGTTGGTGCTCGTCACCCACACCAGGTGCAGGTTGCCGTTGTTGTCGGCTACCAGGTCCTGGGTCTTGGCCGTGATCCCCAGCGGGAAGGCGGCGTAGGACTGGGCCGGCAGGGCCAGGGGCGCCGCGGCCAGGATGGTTATGATGATCAGGATAAGCTTCGTTCTCATGGGACCCTCCGCTCAAGGCGAGTGGATTTCATCGTTGCGCCGGCTTCCCGGGCCGCCGGCGCCGGCAAATATATCCCTGTTCCGGTGGCAAAATCCAGTGCCGCGACCGGACGCCCATTGGCGCCTCTGCCGCCCGTGCTGCCTGGCTTTCGTCCCGTTCCCTTCATCGGCCATTTGCCTCACTGGGAAAAATTGTATAGAAAGTCATATGAAACCTCAATAGTAATAAAACATGGCCGTGAAGTTTTCGTGAATTTTTCGTAAATTCGCATGCAGCGGGAATTTTCCGCCTTCGGCCCCACGCGGGCCGCGGCTAGCGATCCCTCAGGAAATAGCCGAAGCCGTGCTTGGTGGCGACCGGGTCGACGTGCGGGGCCACGGCCTTCAGCTTGGCGCGGATGGACTTGATGTGGGCGTCGACCGTGCGCAGGTCGCTGGCATGGGGCTCGGGCCAGGCCAGCTCCATCAGCTTCTCGCGGCTGAAGGT
>JALOPJ010000186.1 GCA_025453955.1 Candidatus Edwardsiibacteriota bacterium | reverse complement strand
CTCTACGCCAACCAGGCCGCCACGGCCGTCGACAACCTGCGGCTGTACGCCGACCTCGAGGCCAGCTACTACGACACGCTGCTGGCGTTCGTCGCCGCGATGGAGGCCAAGGACCCCTACACCAAGGGCCATTCCGAGAACGTCCAGCGCTACGCCGTCGCGCTGGCCCGCCACCTGGGCCTGCCGGACGACCGGGTCAAGCTGGTCGACGACAGCGCCCTGCTCCACGACATCGGCAAGCTGGGCGTCAAGGAGAGCATCCTGACCAAGCCGGCCTCGCTCTCCGAGGCCGAGTTCGAGGAGGTCAAGCAGCACCCGCTGACCGGCGGCCAGATGGTGTCCCGCATCGAGAACCTGGCGACCAGTACCCCGGCGAGATGCGGGGCGGCCAGATCCCGCTGGAGGCGCGGATCATCGCGGTGGCCGACGCCTACGAGGCCATGACCTCGGACCGCCCCTACCGCAAGGCCTTCACCCGCGAGCAGGCCCTGCGCCGCCTGCGCGAGGCCGCCGGGGGCCAGTTCGACAAGTTCATCGTGGACGCCTTCGTCGAGATCGCCCACCGGCTGCGCGACGAATGAGCCCGCGGCCGGCGCGGATCAGCACACCGCATCAATACAAATAGGACGGACGAACCGATGAAGAAGACGATCCTCTGCGCGCTGGCCCTGCTGGCGCTGCTGGCCGCCGCCCCGGGCACCGCCGGCGCCGCCCGGTTCGGGATGGGCCTGGTGGTGGGCGATCCCGCCGGCATCGACTGGAAGCTGTGGACCACCCGCCGCACGGCGCTGGACGGCTGCTTCGGCTGGGCGTTCGGCGACGACGGGTTCTCCCGCATCACCCTGGACTACCTGTGGCACAGCCCGCTGCGGATCGACTCCGGCCGGCTGTGGTTCCACTACGGCCTCGGCGGCTCGATGTGGCTGGGCCACCGCTACCGCCACACGCTCGAGAGCTCCGGGCTGGGCGTGCGCGGCGTGTTCGGGCTGGAGCGCCAGTTCCCCCGCTCGCCGTTCTCCCTCTACGGCGAGGTCGCGCCCACCATGAACGTCACCCCGGTCGGCTGGTTCGACCTGCAGGGCGGCGTGGGGTTCCGGTTCTATTTCTGACACTCACGGCCCTTCGTCAGTGCCGGCGATCGCCAACGGAAGAAGCCCCGCTGATCGCGGGGCTTTTCACTTGGTCCAGAAAGGACCCTATTCCACCCTGATGTCCGAGATCGTGGTCTCGATCCTGATCCGGCCCGAGGAAACGATCGCGTTCCAGCGGGCCTGCATCCGGATGTACGACGGGAACAGCAGGCCGCCGGCCTCGGTCCAGTCCAGCGTCATGGCGAACTCCTTGACCGGCCATTTCAACCTGGGCATGGAGAACGTCGACGTTCGCAGTTCGCCGGTGGCCGGGTCCACCAGCAGCTCGCCGGCGACATCGCCGCCCTTGGGCTTCCTCGGTTGGAAGCTGATCGCGGCCAGCCCGTCCGCGCCGGATCCGACCGTGCATTCGATCGCCGGGTCGGTCAACTTGGGCAGCTCCACCGACTGCGAATGCTTCCCCTCCTTCCCGTCCTTCTTGCCCTCCCGCTCCCTGCGCTTGGCGTCGCTGGAGTAGACCAGCGAATCGGTGACCAGCGACCCGTTGACGAAGCGCTGCCAGTTGCGGAAGGTGTCCACCTTCTCGACGTTGCCCTGCCTGTCGAGGGTGTGCATCAGCGTCAGGGTGTGGTAGCTGTAGCTGGCCTTGGACTGCCGCTCGCGCTGCTGGTCCAGCCGTTGCTGGACCCTGGCGACCAGCGGGTCCTGGGCCAGGGCGATCGGAGAGATGGATAGCAGGACGCCGAGCGTCATACGGAGTTTGTCGATCATGATCGATCCCATAAAGCGTTCACCCCAGACTACGCAGGCGGGCGGCAAGAGGTTTCATATGTCATTGCGAGAAGCCTATTCCACCCGCACGGACGAAGCAATCAGCTTCGAGCGATGGATCGCTTCGCACGCTGTGGCATGGTGCCCGGCTCGCGATGACCGCGCCGCGCGGTCACTTCAGCACGTCGATCATCGCCCGGTGGACCAGCCCGTTGCTGGCCAGGCACTCCTGGACGTAGAGGTCGAAGGGCGAGCCGTCGAAGCGCGACACCGTGCCGCCCGCTTCCGTGACCAGCAGGCTGGCGGCGGCCATGTCCCAGGGCTTGAGCTTGATCTCCCAGAACCCGTCGAACCGGCCGCAGGCCACGTAGGCCAGGTCGATGGCCGCCGAGCCCGGCCGCCGCACCGCCTGCGCCCGCTTGATGAACCGCCGGAAGTGCTCCAGGTTGTCCCGCTCCGAGGTATGGACGTCGTAGGGGAAGCCGGTCGCCAGCAGGCATCTCGACAGCTCCGGCTGGCGCGAGACCTTGAGCCGGGCGCCGTTGAGGAACGCGCCGTGGCCGCGCCGCGCCGTGAACAGCTCCTTCAGGTTCGGGTTGCAGACCGCGCCGGCCTGCACCTGCCCCCGGTGCTCGAAGGCGATCGAGACGCACCAGCAGGGGAAGCGGTGGGCGTAGTTGGTGGTGCCGTCCAGCGGGTCGATGATCCAGCGGCGGTCTGATCCCGTCCGCTCGGCCTCGCTCTCCTCGGTCATGATGTCGTCGGCCGGGAACGCCGCGCGCAGGGCCTTGACGACCAGCGCCTCCGATGCCCGGTCGGCCTCGGTCACCAGGTCGATGGCGCCCTTATAGTCGACCGTAACGCCGCGGATGGCCATCGCCGTCAGCAGTTTCCCCGCCTGCCGCGCCGCGGCGGCTGCCGTCTTCAGTTCCAGTTCGTACATGCTCGATGCCTTTCCGTCATTGCGAGGATTGCTATTCCTCCCGAACAAACTCGGCAATCCGCTCTTCAGTTATGGATCGATTCGCACGCAGTGGCACGGTGCATTGCTCGCGATGACGTACCCAAGTGAAAGCAAAGTATACAGGCATCCCTGCCCCCTGTCAAGGGAAACATCGGAAAACGCTGGCAAACGCGCCGGTTCTGCGCTATAAGATCGTCCTGCCGGCGGTGTTCTTCGCCGGCTTCGTCGACGCCATCGCCGGCGGCGGCGGGCTGATCTCCATCCCCGCCTACCTGGCCGCCGGCCTGCCGCCGCACTTTGTGCTGGGCAACAACAAGTTCTCCTCGTCGTTCGGCACGCTGTTCGCCGCCCTGCGCTACCACCAGGAGAAGCTGATCGACCTGCCGGTGGCGCTGGTGTCGGCCGCCTTCGCGCTGGCCGGCTCGTTCGCCGGCACCCGGGCCGTGCTGCTGGTGGACCCCGGCTTCCTGCGCTGGGTGCTGATCGTGCTGGTGCCGGCGATCACGGTTTTCACGCTGCTCAACCAGGACCTGGGGAAGCACGACCGCTCGGGCACGGTGGCCCACGGCGCCAAGTACCCGCTGGCCGCGGCCGCGGCGGCGCTGATCGGCTTCTACGACGGGTTCTTCGGGCCGGGCACCGGCTCCTTCCTGATCCTGTTCTACACCCTGGCGCTGCGCTACGACTTCGTCACGGCCAACGCCAACACCAAGGTGGTCAACCTGGCCTCCAACGCGGCGGCGGTGGTCACCTTCATGGCGGCGGGCAAGGTGCTCTACGCCATCGGCATCCCGGCCGCGGCCTGCGGCATCGCGGGGAACCTGCTGGGTGCGCGGCTGGCGGTGAAGCGGGGGGCCCGGGCCATCCGCCCGGTGTTCGTCGGGGTGCTGGCGCTGCTGTTCGCCAAGATCGTCTACGACCTGATAGCGGCAAGGCTGTAAGACCCAGGTGTCATTCCCGCCCCATGTCACCGCATGGGGTAAACTCCGGCGGGAATCCATGGATCCCCATTTGCACGGGGATGACGAGACGAACCATCACGTGATCGACAGAGCATGAGCCCCGAAGAATTCGAGCGACTGGTGGACGAGGCCCTGGACGGACTGCCGCAGGGCTTCAAGGAGAAGATCGACAACGTCTCGGTGGTGGTCGAGGACTACCCCTCGGCCGCGGTGCTGCGGGGGTTCGAGCCGCCGCGGCCCGGCAGGTTCGAGCTGCTGGGCGTCTACATCGGCGTGCCCATCACCCGTCGGCCCGGCCACGAGATCATGGGCAAGCTGCCCGACCGCATCGAGCTCTACCAGAAGAACATCGAGTCCTACTGCCGCAACGACCGCGAGATCGTCCGGCAGATCCGCGCCACCGTCATCCACGAGGTGGGGCATTACTTCGGGCTGGACGAGGAGCAGCTGCGGGAGCTGGAGGAATGATGCCGACACCGTTGCGCCCGCCGGACGCCCACCTGCCGGTGGGCGGTTTTTTTTCGCAACCCCTATTTGTTCCTTGACTTGGCGCGGTCGTTGTGCTATTTTTATATGTTACGATCGGATTTTCATCATGGGCAATTCCGCGCGAACCATCAGAAGGACGACATAGATGGCACCCCTCGCTGATTTCTTCATGCTCTCCAAGGAGCAGCTGCTGCAGAAGGCCGAGAAGCTGCGGCAGGAGGGCCGGCACGACAAGGCGGCGGAGCTGCTGGCCTCGGGCCTCAAGAACAACGCCGAGGACTACGACCTGCTGCTGGTGCTGGCCTCGGCCCACATCGCCTGCAAGAAGCCCCGCGACGCGGTCCAGGCGCTGAAGAACGCCATCTCGCTGGTGCCGTCGAAGACCGGCGAGGTGCTGGACGCCGCCGAGCGCAGCTTCTTCGGCGAGGAGCACTTCCCCGAGCTGGGCGACATGGTGTTCGAGATGAACGTCGGCCGCCGCAACTTCGAGACCGCCATCAAGGTGCTGCGCGAGCTGGCCGACAAGGACGTCGACATCCTGGTCTCGCGCTAC
>JALOPJ010000069.1 GCA_025453955.1 Candidatus Edwardsiibacteriota bacterium | reverse complement strand
GGAGATCTTGGCGGTCTCGCCCCGGTCGAACACGAAGTAGGTGTTGCCCTTGTCCGCGGCCACGGCGCTGATGTGGTCGAGGAAGTCCTGGTGGCCCGGGGTCTGGAAGAACTTCTCGGTGATGTGGGTCTGGGGCTTGGGGAAGAAGAACGGCCGGCCGGTGCCGTCGCCGTCGGCGTACACCTCGAACATCGCCCAGACGAACCGCTGCGCCTCCTTGAGGTAGTCGCCGTACTTCTTGCCGGTGAACTGGCCGCCCGGCCCGATGGCCGGCGTGTTCTCGAAGTGCTTGGGCGTCTCCCAGTACAAATTCAGATCGGAGAAGATGGCCTGGCCGCCCCGGGCCACCGACTGCTGGCTGTACTCGAAGATCATCATCTGGGCCAGCTGCTTCAGGTCGCGGTCCGACATCCCCACCAGGAACGGCGCGAAGAAGACGTTGACCGCGTCCCAGCCGATGGCGCCGGCGAAGTGGCCCTGCAGCGCGGCCGACATCTTGACCATGTGGGCCAGCAGGGTGTCCGGGTGCTTGGCCGGCTTGGCGATGGACAGCGCGTTGGGCAGGGACAGCCCGAACTTCTTGACGTACTCCAGGCTCTGGCCCGAGCAGTAGGGCCGGTTGATGAAGCCCAGGTCGTGGAGGTGGATGTCGCCCCGCGAGTGGGCGTCGGCCACGTCCCGCGAGAACACCCGCGCCAGCGCGTACTGCTTGTTGATGGTCTCCGCCAGGGTCATGTTGGTGGCTTCGGGGTTGTGGGGGATGTTGGCGTTCTCGCGGTTGCGGTCCGTCAGCACCCGGTCCACGTCGTAGAGCGGCAGCCCCAGCCGCTGGTGCTTGCGGGCGGCGTCCTCCAGCCCGTGCTCGATCAGCCTGGCGTCGACCAGCTCGCGCACCAGCGAGGGCGTCAGCCGCTTGACCCTGGCGTCGACGATCTGCTGCTCCACCTCGCGGGCGATCTTGTCGGCCACGTCCTCGGACACCGCGGCCTCCTTGCGCAGCGCCTTGACGATGCGCTCGCGGTCCCACTGCAGCACGTTGTCGTCGGACTGGATGAACAGCGCCACGTCGGTGGTGTCGGTGTCGCGCACCATCTCGCCCAGCGTCTCCTGGCGGACGTCGAAGTTCTGGCGCCGCACCTTGGCCCGCTGGTCGCGGTAGAGGATGTAGGCCTTGGCGGTGCGGGCGTGGCCCTTCTCGATCAGCACCTTCTCCACCGCGTCCTGGATCTCCTCGACGTTGGGCAGCTTGCCGCCCTGCTCGGCCGACAGGTACAGCACCACCTGGTCGGCCAGGCTCTCGGCGATCGTCTTGTCCTGGCCGCCCACGGCCTGGGCCGCCTTGAAGATGGCGTCGCTGATCTTGTGCTTGTCGAAGTTGACGATCTCGCCGCTGCGCTTCTGCACCAGGTTGAGCGACGCGTCGTCGATGAACCTGAAGCGGGGCGGCTCCTGCCCCGCGCCCTGCGGCGCCGCGGCCAGCGGTTCCTGATCGGTCGGATTCATGGTGCGGTGCGATCCTTGTGTATGTTGAAGCAGTTGTTCTGGTGCCTTGATCAGGGGCCCCGCCATCGGCAATTGCGCCAAACAAAGGAGCCGCCCGGAATTCCTTGTGTGATCAGCTTCCTGCCGGGCTTGTTCAAGGAATTCAGGCGACGGATATCATGGCATCGGACAATTGCCGGGCGGAGAGACTTCTTTGGTTACTTTCTTGGTCACAAGAAAGTAACGCAGAGGAGTAATCTCCTTTCCCCGCATTCTCTTTACAAGAGAACGCGGCCAAGAGAATCGCCGCCCGCAGAGGCGCTATGACGCCGTGAAATCCGGCGGACTGAACTGCCCGAACATCGCGGCATGATGCCGGGCCCACGGGCAGTTCCGGGCGCCCGCCTGGGCATGCGCAGCGCCTCTGATCGCGGCAGGTCGTATCCGGGAACCGAGTACCGCGGCGGGGCCGCGCCTACTTGGCGTTCTTGTGGGCGGGCTTGCCGTCGCCCTTCTGGGAGAAGTCCTTCACCGCCTCGGCGAAGTCGGACACCTCGCGGAACGACTTGTAGACCGAGGCGAACCGGACGTAGGCCACGCCGTCCAGCGCCGACAGCGACTTCATCACCAGCTCGCCGACGGCCGTGGCCTGGACCTCGACCGCGCCGCCGGCCTGCAGCTCGTTCTCGATGCTGCGGACCACCTCCTCCAGCTGGTCCACGCTGATCGGCCGCTTCTCGCAGGCCTTCTTCAGCCCGGAGAGGATCTTCTGGCGGTCGAACGGCTCGCGCCGCCCGTCCTTCTTGACCACCATCAGCGACGACTCGATGTACTCGTAGGTGGTGTAGCGGTGCTTGCATTCCAGGCACTCGCGGCGCCGGCGGATGGCCTCGCCATTCTTCGATGAACGGGAATCGATGACTTTATCCTGCGGCGAGCCGCAGACAGGGCATTTCATGTGGGGAAACCTTATCTTGTGGAAGGGGGCTAATTATCTACCATATGTGGTAGATTGTCAAGCGATAAATCATCATTTTGGAAAATTAATGTTTCAGCTTTTACCGTGGAAGGCACCTAAAATGCAGAAAAACACCATATGTTATTGAAAAACAAGTTGTTATAGAAAAAGACGCCCGATCGGGCGTCTTTCATTGCTTCAGAATTTATGTTATTCTATCGCATTGATACGTAAAGTGTTATCCATTTTTTAATGATCGTGTCCCAATCGAAACCATCGGCGAGGTGTTTCCTGGCATTATCCACCAAGCGATCACGCAGTGATTTGTCCGTGAGTATCGACTCGATCGCCCGGGCCAGCGCGGCCGGGTCCTTCTCCGGCACCAGCAAACCGGTCTTGTCGTGGATGATGATGTCCGTGATGCCGCCGACCTCCGAGCCGACCACCGGGACGCCGTGGTGCATGGCCTCCAGCAGCACCACGCCCAGCATCTCGGTGTCGCCCCGCGAGTCGACGATCGCCGGCTGGACGTAGACCGCGGCCCCGCGGTAGCGCCGGTCCAGCTCCCCGGCCGTGACCAGCCCCGTGAACTCGATGCGGCCGGCGGCGGCCGAGCGCGCCGCCTGGCCTTTCAGCTCCTGCAGCAGCGGGCCGCCGCCGGCGATCACCAGCCGGGCGCCGAGCGTGTCCGGCAGCAGGCCGCAGGCCTCGATCAGGTAGCGAACGCCCTTGCGCTCCACCAATCTGCCGACAGTGAGAATTTCATTCCCCTTGAATTCAGAATTCTGAATTCCGGATTCTGAATTCCCGGGAAAGCCTATCGTATACGGTATCACCTCGACCGGCTGGTCCGTGTATTCCCGCAGCTCGCGCGCCGTGAAGGTCGAGATCGCGGTGACGCGGTCGGAGACCGCGGCCGACCAGCGCAGGAAGCCCGCCAGCCAGGGCAGCGAGTGCCGCACCCAGCGCAGCTCCGCGCCGTAGAACGTGGTCACGACCCTGGCCCCGCTGGCCAGCCTGGCGACCCAGCCGAAGGCCGCGTGCGGCAGCGGCCAGTGCACGTGCACCGCGTCGTAGCGGTTGCGGCGGCACAGCCGCCAGATCGCCCGGACCCCGCCGGCCAGGTAGAACGCCGGCAGCAGCTTGTAGAGCCAGGAGCGCGAGATCCGGTCCACCGCCATCTCGTCGTGCGTCAGGTCCTCCCAGCGCCGGGGGAAATACCGGAACCGGTGCACCGTCATGCCGAACATGATCTGGTCGCCCAGGCCCTTGTAGGACGGGGCGAAGACCTCGGGCTCCAGGCCCGCGGCCTTCTGGCGCTTCAGCAGCTCGACCAGCCACGGAGTGATGACGTCGTCCTCGCGGCGCGGGAACGATGTGACGATGTGGAGGATGCGCATGTCGGGAGCGAATAGTGAACGCTGTGCGGAGCCTACCGCCGTAACTATACCCTTTTCACTGCGCGGCTGTCAAGTTTTTCTTCCACATGACAAGAACTGGTATGATCGCCATCCTGGGTTTTGCGCGACCACTACCTGTTGTAGGTGAGGGCGACACATGTTCGTGTCACATTTTATTACAGAACGGCTTGCATTCGGTATCCGTTTATGCTACACTCGTCGAAACGTTTTTGTCCCTCTTCGCGACACGATGAAAGAACTCGCACTCGGGCAAAAGATCGGCGGCCGCTACGAGCTCACCGCCTTGATCGGCAAGGGCACCGGCGGGCAGGTCTACGAGGTGCTGGACCATGTCGAGAAGCGCGAGATGGCCCTCAAGCTGTTCATGGACACCTCCCCGGGCATCACGTTCATCCAGCACGAGTTCCGGTTCCTCTCCTCGCTGCGCCACCCCAACCTGGTCCAGGTGTTCGACTTCGGCCGGGACAACAGCTACTACTACTTCACGATGGAGCTGCTGTCCGGCAGCACCGTGATGGACAGCTGCGCCGGCCGGGGGATCAGGGAATGCGGCGAGAAGATCGCCCAGCTGTGCCGCGCGCTGGAGTACATCCACGGGCACGACGTGATCCACCTCGACCTCAAGCCCAGCAACGTGCTGGCCGACCGCGACGGACGGCTGAAGCTCGCGGACTTCGGGCTGGCCCGCCGCTTCACCGAGAAGGGCGCCCTGCGGCTGTTCGGCACGCCGGCCTACATGTCGCCCGAGGTGATCGCCGGCCAGCCGCCCGACGGCCGCAGCGACCTCTACTCGCTGGGCGTGCTGATGTACCAGGTGTTCACCGGCCAGCTGCCGTTCACCGCCGCCACCACCGAGGAGCTGGTGCGCTGCCACCTGCGGCAGATCCCGCACCCGCCGCAGTCGCTGCGCCCGGACCTGGGCGACGCCGCCGGCGCGCTGATCATGCGGCTGCTGGCCAAGGACCCCAACGACCGGCCGGCCTCGGCCAACGAGGTGATCGCCGAGCTCAACCGCATCAACGACACCGCGCTGCCGCTGGAGTCGGAGCAGGCCCACGCCCACCACGTGTTCTTCAGCCGGCTGGTGGGCCGGGACAAGGAGATCACCGAGCTGCGGCAGGCCCTGCAGAACGCCGCGGCCGGCCGGGGCTCCTGCCTGTTCGTCTCGGGCGAGGCCGGCATCGGCCGCACCCGGCTGATGACCGAGTTCGCCCTGCACGCCCAGCTGTCGGACGCCCAGGTGTTCTGGTCGCGCTGCTACCGGCCCGACACCGCCGCCTTCCACCCCGTCACCCAGCTGCTGGACCAGCTGGTGCCGCTGGCCCGCGAGTTCGCGCCCGAGGTGCTGGCGCGGCACGGGGCCGAGCTCTGCGAGCTGCTGCCCGGCCTGCGGGGCGTGCCCGAGGTGGCCGCCCAGCCCCAGCCCACCCGGCTGCCGCCGGCGGAGAAGCGGCTGCGGCTGCTGGACGCCGTCACCTCCTGCGTCACCGCCACCCTGGAGGCGCTGCCGCTCAAGCCCGCGGTGCTGATCTTCGAGGGGATGCACTGGGCCGACGCCGAGAGCCTGGAGGCCATCCACCACCTGGCCCGCACCGTGGCCCGCAGCCCGGTGCTGCTGGCGGTCACCTTCCGCTCGGAGGACATGGACGAGGACCACCCGCTGCTGCGGATCGTCGAGCAGCTGGGCTCGGAGGGCCGGGCCGAGCACCTGTTCCTCAGGCGGCTGGCCAAGCCGGACGTGGCCGCGCTGGTGGCCGGCGTCTTCCCGCGGGCCGAGCACCTCGACCCGCTGATCGGCCGGATCTTCGCCGAGACCGAGGGCGTCCCCTACCAGATCGAGGAGGCCATCTACTACCTGCTGGAGTCGGGGCAGATCAGCCGGCGCCAGGGCCAGTGGCAGGTGGACGCCTTCGTGGCGGAAACGCTGTCGCTGCCGGCCGGCATCCGCGAGGCCACCGAAAGCAAGCTGTCGCGCCTGACGCCGCAGCAGATGGCCATCCTGCGCGCCGCCGCGGTGCTGGGCCGGCCGGCCTCCGAGCAGGCCATCGCCCGGATGGCGGAGCAGACGGTCGACGCCGCGATCGAGGACCTGATCCACCTCAAGGGCCGCAACCTGCTGGCCGAGCTGGACGGGCCGGACGGGCCGGTGTTCGGCCTGCACCACGCCAAGATCCAGCGGCTGATCGCCGATGCCATCGAGCCCGGCGAGCGGCGGCGGCTGCACCGCAACGCCGCGCTGCTGCTGGAGGGGTCCGAGGGTCGGACCTTCCAGGACGACATCGACCTGGCCTGGCACTGGCAGCAGGCCGGCGAACCGGCCAAGGCCCTGGAATACCACCTGCGGGTGGGCGCCGAGCTGCGGGACTACGCCCGGGAGCAGGCCATCGGCCACTACCAGGCCGCCCTGGAGCTGGCGCCCCGGGACCGCCATCCCGAGATCCTGCGGGCCCTGCACGACCTGCGCTTCATCAGCGGCGAGTACGGCGCCGCCGAGGAGGCCGTGATCGCCCTGATCGGGCTGCAGGGGGAGTCGGCGGAGCTGCTGCGGCTGCGGGGCATGATCAGCGAGCGGCTGGGCGCCTACGACGCGGCGCTGGAGCACTTCGGCCGGGCCCGCGCCCTGGCCGGGGACGACCCGCTGGCCCTGGCCCAGATCGAGTCCGCCATCGCCCTGACCTATATCCGGCGGGGCGACTACCACGCCGCGGAGAAGGCCTGCCTCGACGGGATCAAGCTGCTGCCGGCCTCGGCCGATCCCCAGATCGAGGCCGACCTCTCCAACAGCCTGGGGCAGACCTACTGGCACCTGGCGGAATGGGCCCAGGCCATCGCCATCCACCAGAAGAGCCTGGCGCTCAAGGAGCGGGTCGGCGACCGCTACGGCATCGCCACCTCCTACAACAACCTGGGGCTGGTCTACTACCGGATGTACGAGTGGGACAAGTCCGAGGAGTGCCACCAGAAGAGCTTCGCCATCCGCGAGCAGATCGGCGACATCTCGGGGCTGGCCAAGTCGTACAACAACCTGGCGCTGATCTACCGCCACCTCCACGACTGGGGCCGGGCCATGGACTACCACAGCAAGTGCCTGGCCATCATGGAGCGGATCGGCTCCAGCTACGAGATCGCCATCTCCCACACCAACCTGGGGTTCATCCACAAGGCCCGGGGGGAGTGGGACCGCGCGCTGTGGAGCTACAACCGCGCCATCCAGATCGCGCTCTCCATCGGCGCCCGCAACGTGCTGCTGGACACCTACATCAAGAAGGCCGAGGTCTACCTGTCGCTGGGCACGCTGGAGGACGCCGCCCTGTTCTGCCAGAAGGCGATGGAGCTGGCCACCGAGCTGGGCGGCCGGCTGGAGCTGGGGCGCGGCATCAACATCCAGGGACGGATCTACCAGATGCGGCGGCAGTGGGACCGCGCCATGGAGGCCCTGGGCCAGGCCCGCGACATCTTCTCCCAGCTGGACATCAAGGCCGGCGAGGCCTTCATCCTCAAGAACATGGCCGACCTGCACCGGGAGCTGGGGGAGCTGGACCGCGCCGAGAAGCTGGCCGGCAAGGCGCTGTCGCTGGCCCAGCGGGTGGAGGAGCAGCAGCTGGCGGCCGAGATCCTGCTGCTGCAGGGCGAGCTGCGCGAGGACCGCGGCGAGAGCGGCTTCAAGCAGATGGACTGGGCGCTGGATCTGGCGGTGCGGGTCGGCAACGACGAGACCGCCGCCGCCATCCACGCCGCCATGGCCCGCCACCACGCGGCGGCCCGCCGCCCCGCCGCCGCGGTGGAGTGCTACCGGCTGACGCTGGCGGTCTACAAGCAGTCGCTGCGCAACATCAGCCAGCCGGAGCTGAAGAGCAGCTACCTGTTCGAGCCGCGCCGCCGCCAGGTGCTGCGCGACATCAAGCAGCTGCGCCGGGAGGTCGACCGCCATGCCGCCTAAGGTCCAGCTGCCCGAGGACATCCTGGCCGAGGCCGAGAACGACCTGCGCCACATGGCCGGCCTGCTGGAGCACCAGCCGGCCGCCCTGGCCCAGGACGCCGGTTCGCTCAACCTGCTGCTGGAGGTGTCGCAGCGGCTCAACCGGGTGACCAACATCGACCAGCTGCTGGACGTGATCATGGACTCGGTGATGCAGCTGACCCGCGCCGAGCGCGGCTTCCTGATGCTGCACGACGCCGAGGGCGTCCTCAGGTTCCGGGTGATCCGCAACGCCACCAACCAGGTCTGGGAGGGCGAGGACTACCAGGTCAGCCATACCATCACCGAGCAGGTGGTGTCCAGCGCCCAGCCGCTGTGGGTGCGCGACACCGGCCAGGACCCCCGGCTGTCGCAGTCGGCGTCGGTGGCCGACCTCCGGATCCGCTCCTGCCTCTGCGTGCCGCTGTTCGCCGGCCAGGCGGCGCGCACCGTGACCGGCGTGATCTACGTCGACAGCCAGCAGGTGCAGCAGGGGTTCGAGCCGCGCGACCTCGACCTGCTGACGGCCATCGCCGGCCAGGCCGCCATCGCCATCGAGAACGCCCAGCTGATCGCCGGCATCAAGGCGCTGGAGGAGGAGAAGCGACGGGCGCTGGAGCAGGAGAACCTGTCGCTGCAGAAGATGCTGGAGGCCAAGGGCGAGCTGCTGGGCCAGTGCCCCGGCATGGAGCAGGTGTTCTCGATGATCCGGCGGGTGGCCGGCTCCGAGGTCAGCGTGCTGGTGCTGGGCGAGTCCGGCACCGGCAAGAGCCTGGTGGCCCGCGCCATCCACGACCTGTCCCTGCGCAAGGACAAACCGTTCATCGTCATCGACTGCGGCGCCATCCCGGAGAACCTGCTGGAGTCGGAGCTGTTCGGCTACGAGAAGGGCGCCTTCACCGGCGCCTACGGCCGCAAGCTGGGCAAGTTCGAGCTGGCCGACGGCGGCACGGTGTTCCTGGACGAGATCGGCGAGCTGCCGCCGGCGCTGCAGCTCAAGCTGCTGCGGGTGCTGCAGGAGGGCCAGCTGGAGCACATCGGCGGCCGCGAGACCATCAAGGTCGACGTCCGGGTGGTGACCGCCACCAACCGCGACCTGGCGCGCGACGTGGAGAGCGGCCGCTTCCGCAAGGACCTGTTCTACCGGCTCAACGTCATCACCATCCTGCTGCCGTCCCTGCGCGACCGCGGCGACGACATCCTGATGCTGGCCAGCGTCTTTCTGGAGCGGTTCGCCGCCAAGCACAAGAAGCGGATCGCCGCCTTCGGCTCGGACGCCAAGGCCGCCCTGCTGGCCCACGGCTGGCCGGGCAACGTCCGCGAGCTGGAGCACAAGGTGGAGCGCGCGGTGATCATGTGCGACGGCGCCCGGATCGACGCCGGGCACCTGGAGCTGGCGGCGCCGCCGGGCGCGGCCGACAAGACCTGCGCGCCGTCGCCCGGCCGGCTCAAGGACGCCAAGTCCGAGATCGAGCGCACCCTGCTGGCCCAGGCGCTCTCCGCCTGCCAGGGCGACATCACCGCCACGGCCCGCCAGCTGGGCATCGCCCGGCAGCAGATCTACCGGATGATGAAGAAGTACAAGGTGGGCTACGAGCCGCCGAAGAAATGACGGGCGGAGAAAACAGAACGGGTGGAGCGAACGCTCCACCCGTTTTCACGTACAGGGCCTTTTCTTTTTATACAGATGACGAGCTATCATAAACGACAATCCATAAATGATCAATGTGAGTATCACCGACGAGACAGGGTGTATAGTGCAGAAAAGTATATGCTTCCATACAATTCCTACGAGCACCTTATACTTTGTAAGCAACAGGACGATATTGGTAAATGTTACAATAATACTTAACAACATCATTGTTGAGATTGATGCTCGTCTATGGTTATAGTAGTTCCTTTCTTTTTCGTTTCCCTTTATCACATGATTATAGACGAACAACGACAGCACAGCACAGGGAATCACAGAAAGCAGTCCATCCGTTAATCGCTCAAGCGCAAATGATGTCGGGTAATGACTCACATACCAGTAAACGTTCGGATCAAAGAACATCGCCGCAACGCTGATCACAACTGGCAATACGAAACTGTACATGGCAAGCATCACTAACTTGGTTTTCATGAAAAACTCCTTCATCTTCATACTATGCCGTATGACATCATGCCTTTCAGCCCCAGCGACGCGGCATACACGCTGCCCGCGCCCGCAGGTTGTACGCATCCACCGGGGAGATTTCGTTTTCCGTCCCGTGTAGCTGAACCCTCTCCGACCTCTCCCAGCTGCGGAGAGAGGTCGCTGTTCCAGGCACCCGGGGTGCCGCCGAACTCGTGTCGGTCCGACTCACCCCGACCCCCTCTCTTTTTACAAATAAGAGGGGCGTTGGCAGCGTCCCCTCTCTCACCAGAGAGAGGGGAGCAGGGGTGAGTCATCGCTGATGCATCAATGACCGCTCTTCCAGTCCAGCACCAGCAGCGCGGCCGTCAGCAGCGGCGGCCCGGCGATCAACAGGTACGGGAGAAGATCGCCCCGCCAGCGTCCATGGAACAGGATGATGAAGGTCGCGCCGGCCGCCGCATACAGCACCGCCCCGGCGAGCCGCCAGCGCCAGGCCACCAGCAGCACCGCGGCCAGCGCCGACGACGGTGCCAGGTGCATCAGCAGGGCCAGCGCGGTGCGCCAGAACCCCATCCCGTGGCCGAGCACGTCGAATGCGAACAGGGCGATGAACAGCGGGAACAGGGTCCCCAGCACCCGCGGCGCCCAGTGCAGGGCCTTCTTCAGCGTCTCCGGCATGGCCGATCCTCCGTTGTCGTTCAGCCGATCGTACCATTATCATGCCGCGAAAGCAAATGAAAAAGCGGCCCCGGGACCGGGGCCGCTTTTTCGCGTCGCTCGGCTACTTGCCCTCGACGATGGTCACGCTCTTGATGGTGACGTTCTTGGGGGATGAAGCCCATGCCGTCCAGCCGGGCGCAGCCGTCGTCCAGGTTGATGAAGAACTGGGCGTCCGACTGGTCGGCGATCGGCACCGCCCGCGAGGACGAGGCCATGCTGGCCGTGCCCCGCAGGTTGGAGAGCTTGCGCGGCTCGGCGTCCATCCGCTCGCCGCCGAAGCCGTCGTTGGCGGGGTCGGCGTCCTTGGAGTTGGGGTCGCCGCCCTGGATCACGAAGCCCGGCACCAGCCGGTGGAAGGTGGTCCCGTCGAACGCCCGGGCCACGGCCTTGTTCATGAAGTTGAGGGCGGAGATGGGCGCCTCCTTGGTCTTGAGCTCCAGCTCGATGGTGCCGAAGTCGGTCACCAGCAGCGCGTGCGGCTTGACGAACTTGGTGACGTCGGCGGTGGCCGACGGCGCCGCCGCCGTCTGGGCCGGGGGCGGAGCGGACTGGTCCTGCGTCCTGGCCAGTTCCTCCTGCTTGCACGAGGTCAATCCGGCCAGCGCCAGCAGCGCCATGCCCATTGCGATCTTCTTCATGTCCGTCGGTCCTCCTTTGTGCCGTTCTTTGCGTCTCTGCGGTTCGGGGTTCGGTACCAACGGAAATGCCCCGAATCATCCCATGATCTCGGGGCATCCCGCCGGGAAAACGACCGTGTCAGTTGATCTTGAAGGTGAACGCCTGCATCACCCACACCCGCACCGCCTTGCCCCCGGGCGCGATGGCGGGCGTGAACAGCCACTGCTTGGCGGCTTCCACCGCGGCCTCGTCCAGCGAGGCGTTGCCGGAGCTCTTGGCGACGTCGGCCCGGATGACGTGGCCGTCGACGTCGATCAGCATCTGGACGTAGACCTTGCCGGCGGTGCCCAGGTTCTTGGCGAATTCGGGGTAGACCGGGTCGACCTTCTTGATCAGCTCCGGGGACTTGTCGACCGCGACGTAGGCGTTCTTGTCGGGGATGACCTCCTCGACCGTGAGGGACGAACCGCTCGCGGCGTCGCTGGCCGCGCCCGCCGACATCGAGCCGAGCTCGCTCTGGGTGGCGGCGTCCTCGTTGACCGCCTTGCTGTCCTCCACCGGCTTGGGGATGCCGACCGTCGGCGCCGCCCCGACCTTGCCGGACGCCACCTTGGCCTGCTCCACGTCGGAGCCGCTG
>JALOPJ010000068.1 GCA_025453955.1 Candidatus Edwardsiibacteriota bacterium | reverse complement strand
CGGTACTGGATGGCCTCGGCGATGTGGCCGCTGGCGATCCTCTCCTCGTGCTCCAGGTCGGCGATGGTGCGGGCCACCTTGAGGATCCGGTCGTAGGCCCGCGCCGACAGGCCGAAGCGGTCGATCGCCGTGCGCAGCAGGTCCTCGCTGGTCCCGTCGATCTCGCAGGACCGCCGGATGTCGCGCGACTGCAGGTGGGCGTTGCAGAACATGTGTTTGCGCCCGGCGAAGCGCGCCAACTGGACGTTCCTCGCCGCGTCCACCCGGGCCTGGATCGCGGCCGACGGCTCGCCCGATTCCTTGTCGGACAGCTCCTGGTACTTCAGCGCCGGCACCTCGACGTGGATGTCGATCCGGTCCAGCAGGGGCCCCGACACCCGGGCCAGGTACTTCTGGATCGCGGTCGGACTGCAGCTGCACTCGTGGCCGGGGTCGGTGTAGTAGCCGCAGGGGCAGGGGTTCATGGCCCCGGCCAGCATGAACGAGGCGGGGAAGGTCAGCGACATCGCGGCCCGGGCGATGGTCACCCGGCCGTCCTCCAGGGGCTGGCGCATCACCTCCAGCACGTTCTTGCTGAACTCCGGCAGCTCGTCCAGGAACAGCACGCCGTGGTGGGCCAGCGACACCTCGCCCGGACGGGGATGGGCGCCGCCGCCGATCAGGCCGGCGTCGCTGATGGTGTGGTGGGGCGAGCGGAACGGCCGGGTGGCCACCAGGGCCGCGTCCGGGGCCAGCAGCCCGGCCACGCTGTGGATCTTGGTGGTCTCCAGCGCCTCGGCCAGCGACATCCGCGGCAGGATGGTCGGAAAGCGGCGCGCCAGCATGGTCTTGCCCGAGCCGGGCGGGCCGATCATCAGGATGTTGTGGCCGCCGGCCGCCGCCACCTCCAGCGCCCGCTTGACGTGGGCCTGGCCCTTGACGTCGGAGAAATCCACCGCGTAGCGCGCCGAATCGGCGAACACGGCGTCCAGGTCGACCGTGAAGGCCGGGATCGCGGCCCCGCCGTTGATGAACTCCATCGCCTGGCGCAGGGAATCGGCCGGGTGCACCGCCAGGCCGCCGACCATGGCCGCCTCCCGGGCGTTGCCCCGCGGCACCACGATGCGGCGCAGCCCGGCCTCGCGCACGGCCACCGCGATCGGCAGGCAGCCCCGCACCGGCCGCAGGCCCCCGTCCAGCGACAGTTCGCCCAGGATCGCGGTGTCGGCGAACAGCGCCGGCGACACCTGGTCGTGGGCGGCCAGCGTGCCCAGCGCGATCGGCAGGTCGAAGGCCGACCCCTCCTTCTTGACGTCGGCCGGCGCCAGGTTGACCGTGATCCGCTTGAGGGGAAAGCGAACCCCGGCACGTTGGCGCCCAGGTCGGTCTCGATCTCCACCAGGTAGGCGTCGATGCCCAGCACCGCCGCCGACAGCACCTTCGAAAGCATGGCCATCACTCCGTCGCAACGTACGCACACATCGTCCGTCCGGCACGGACACCAAGGGCGGATCCCGGCGGGCCTGCCGCCCGGTTGACCGGATGTTACTTCCTTCGTTTCTCCAACAGCAGATGCCAGCGCGCCGGCGCGTGGTAGGCGTCCAGCAGTTCCCTGAGCTGGGCGTGCCGCTCCGGCGGCACCGTCGCCAGCTTGAGCTCGATGCGGCTGGTGAAGCGCACCGCCGAATCCTCCGCCGCCGCCGCGAACCGCAGCGATCCGACCTCGTTGTCCGCCGAAACGCTGTCCGGCAGCGCCGCCCAAACGTAGCCCCGGGGCAGGTCGATGTGCCAGTCCAGCTCCTGCACCAGCGGCCCGTCGGTGGCCAGCGGCAGCCGGCGCCGGTCCGATCCGGCGCGGGGCAGCAGGTCGAGGTCGTCGATCGGCAGGTCCGGGACGCGCAGCACGGTGATCGCCCCCTGCGATCGCCCGTAATCCTTCAGGGTGCAGCCGAACGAGAGGTCCATCGCCGCGCCGGCGTCTTCATGATCGGGTGCCGCCAGCCGGACCTCCTGCGCCTGCGCCGACCATCGCCGGAAGGCCCTGGCATCCCGCCGCTGGCGCTCCGCCGGCGTCAGCCCGGCGCACGAGGCCCGCCAGCGCTGGTCGTACCGCCCCCGCAGGGTCATCGTCCCCATGGCGCGCCAGGAACCCTTCGCCGGGACCAGCCTGCCGCTCAGCGTGACGGCGTTCGCGCCGGCGGCCGCGACCGGCAGGTCGACCCAGGAGACGTCCCGGGCCGAGCGCACCAGCAGGCCCTTCCTGCCGGTACAGGCGCCCAGGTAAGCCGGCCGGCGGTCGTTGTTGGCCGGGTCGACGAACAGCGGGCCTCCCGGCCGCTCCACCGCCAGCAGGATGCGGCCGAGCCGCGCCACGTCCGGCACCTCCCGCACCAGGTCCTCGTCGCCCTCCCAGCTCAGCACCGGGTGGACCGTGATGCCGCAGGCCTTGAGCAGCGCCGCGAACAGCGCCGCCCGGTCGGTGTCGTCGGCGTAGCGATTGGCCGCGACCTCGGCCGGCCGGGACGCCTGGTAGCCGCCCTCGCCGAAGGGTATATCGACCAGCCGGACCGCGCGGTTGAGGTGGCTGGCGATCCGGTCGATGCGGCCCGCCAGCGACGTGTCTCCCTTGGTGATGCTATCGGCCAGGGGGGACAATTCCGCGGTGTCGCCGGCCGCGGGCAGGAAATCGGCGGCGAACCCGGCGGCGGCCCGCGTCCAGTCCAGCCGATCGCTGAAGAGCAGCCGGGGCGACAGGGCGGCGTCATCCGGGCGGTCCTCCTCCGGCGGGATGGCCGGCAGGGAATCGACCCGCCATTCCCACTGGGTGACGCCGCGGCCGTGGGTGAAGGTCTCGCGGATGACCTTCGACGAACGCCAGCGCAGGATGGTGCGGCCGCGGGGCACCCGCAGCACCAGCGACTGCCGCAGGCAGGGGTCCTCGCCCTGCCAGACCCGTTCCCCGGCGATGCCGTCGGCGGTATCGCGCCCGCCGGTCCGCTCCAGCTCCAGCTCGATCACCGCCCCGGGCTCGAGGCCCACCGGCGTGATCACCAGCTCCTGCCGGCCGCCGTATTCCGGCGCCTGGTCCGCCGCATCGCTGCCCACCGTGTTGGCGGCATTGTCCGGCAGGACGATGATCCTCCCGTCCGGGGCGATGGTGCGGCAGCGGACGATCCGCAGCTCCTCCTCCGCGGCGTCGAACTCCCGGCGGATGAACCCCCAGGCGTCGACGCCCCGCTGGTCGAGCAGCTTCACCACTAGCCGCTCCCGCGACAGCACCCGGGAGGGATCGCTGTAGTCGAAAACGGTGGCGTCCTCGAGCACCACGGCCCGGGCCTGGGGATAACGCTCGCGGCCGGGGGCCGTCTTGAGCAGCTCCAGCAGGGGATCGCTCCCGGCCGGTAGGATGCCGGACAGCAGCGGCAACAAGGCCAGCGGCAGCCAGCGGCGGGGCGACCGGGATATGGCGATTGGTCGTTTCATGATCGCAGGCATCGTGTAATGGTCCGCGGGACCGGCCGATGGGATCCCGGTTCCGGCGGGTTCAATCGCCCCGGGGTTTGAGGATGATCCAGCCGTCGCGCGCCGCCAGGTACGACAGCATCGCCGCGCGATAGGACCGGTAGCGGTCCGCGGGGACCAGCGGATCGTCGACCGTCAGCCGCCGGATGCAGCGGACGGCCCCGCCGTCGACCTCGGCCGCGCAGCTCCAGCCGCCGCCCCTGAATTTCCCCTTGCCGGCGGGCGGCAGCGAGACGGCGCTCCAGCCGTCCGGCAGCGCGATCCGATCCTCCATCACCACGCTGAAGGTGCTGCCGAGGTCGACGGGATAGCGCCGCGACTCGAGCTCGATCGCATGCGCGGGGTCGGTCCACCACGGCTCGTACCCCGCCAGCCCCGGCCGCAGCATCCGCAGGGCGCCGACCGCGAAGGCCGCGGCCGGCACCTGGTATGAGATGCGGATGACCATCGGCTGCCAGACGCTGTCGGGATCGGTGTGTTCGCAGTCCGTGACCGTCGCTCCCGGGTACAGGCGACGCACGATGTCGCGGGCGATGCCGTCCCAGCCGGGCCGCGGCCGCCAGGCGAACAGCCGGCGCAGGCCGCTGTCCTGCCCGCCGCTGCCGCGCAGCACCACGGTGCCGGTCAGCCCGCCGGACGCGTCCAGCGAGCAGCGGTTGACGACCGCCAGCCGGTTGCTGTCGGCCGGCAGCAGCGGGATGGTGCGCAGGCCGTCGCCCTCGGGCCGGGCGATGTTGACCTGCTGGCCCCGCGAGCGCGCCGGCAGGACCTCCATGGTGCCGTCGGCTTGGGTCGGGTCGCAGTAGATCAAGCCCCGCCGTCCGTCGGCCACGGCCACGATGGCGTGGTTCGACTGGTCGGCCGGGATCTCCTCCATCCGGCTGCCGGATGCCGTCACCGTGTACCAGGCGTCGAACCCCTCGGCCCGCAGCATGGCCACCAGCAGCGCGGCCTTGTCCTTGCAGACGCCGGCCTTCTGGTCGAAGGTCATCCGCGCCGGGTGCGGCTGGTAGCCCTCGGCCTCACCCACGGACAATCCCAGGTAGCGGACCTCGCGGGCCACGTAGTAGCACAGCGCCCGCAGCCGCGACGGCCGGTCGGCGATGCCGGCGCACAGCTCGGCGGCCTTGTCGCGGATCGCCTGGTCCGGGGCCAGGCAGGAATCCGCCAGGTCGAACTCGTACCGCGACATCCATTCCCAGGACGGGATGGTGGTGACGATCAGCTTCAGCCCGACGTCGTAGGCCGACGGCATCCGCGGCTCGCGCACGATCGCCGGGATGTCGCGGCCGCTCCAGACGTGCTCGACGCGGAGGCTGTCGGACAGGTCCCGGTGCCGCAGCGTGCCGTTGTAGACCGCGGACCGCAGCGGCAGGGAGCGCTGGCCGGACACCGCGTACTCCATCTCGACCACCGGGTCCCCGGACTGGAACATCACGGTGCGGTTGAAGTGGCCGCGGTACGGCGTCGCCAGCGTGGCCAGCAGCGCCAGGCTGTCGTCCAGCGGGCCCGGCCCCAGCCACAGCCCGCCCAGCTCGCGGGTGGCGTACTCCACCGCGTCGCCCGGTTCCAGCCCCGGCACCGGCAACAGCTTGTCGCGCTCGCCCCAGAAGATCGTGCCGCCCAGGCTGGCCGGCTGGGGCAGGTCCTCCAGGCTGTCGACCGCCAGGGGGACCAGGCGACCGTCCGCCTTGATCAGCCGCGCCCACAGGAACTCCGCCCGGTTGTACTGGGGCGAGTAGGAGACGCGCAGCCGGGAGAAGCCGCTCACCGCGCCGGGGGCCAGCAGCTTGACCAAGCAGGCCCGCTCCAGCACGCTGGTGCCGGTGGCGGTGTACTCCTCGCGCTGGCGGTCGTAGACCACCACCGCCTCGGCCAACGGGTAGCGGACGGCCGTGGCCCTGGCCAGGGCGGCCAGCGTCGCGGCCGAGTCCTGCGGCACCGGCGCCGCCGCCAGCGCGGCGCAGCAGGCCGCCATCATGACGTGCAGAAGGAACCTCCTCATGGTCTCATCGCGTCGATCGGTGGAATGCTCCGGGCCCGGCGCCGTCACCGCGGTCCAGCAGCCGATGGATCCGCTCCAGGTTCATCACGTCCTCGCGGTTGTAGTCCAAAAGCAGGCGCAGCGCGCCATCGTCGCCGTCGTCCTGGTACTGCTGCCAGAGGGAGAGCGCGTCCCGTCCGTCCATCCCCGGCAGTTCGCGTGCGATGCCCAGCCGCAGCTCGATCGCCTTCTGGCCTCCGGTCAGTCCCCGCGCCTTGCACGAGTAGCGCAGGTCGACCGAACGGTAGCGCTGCCGCAGGTCGACGCCCAGCTGCTGCCGGATCACCGGCAGGTCGAAGCAGTGCCCGTTGAACGTATAGAGGGCGGCGGTCCGCGGCAGCGCCCGTTGCAGCCCGGCGGCGGTGATCTGGCCGCCCACCAGCTGCCGGAACCGGCCGCGGTGGCAGAGGCCGATCACCGTGATCCTCCGGCGCCAGTCGGTCTCGATGTCGAGGTAGAGCGGCATCATCGCGGATCAGCGCGGCCGGAAGGCGTCCCGGATCAGCTCGATGCGGGGCCGCGGGGACGACAGCTCGATCGCCACCACGTCGAACCGGCAGTCGACCGTCCCGTACAGGCCGGTGCGGTAAAGGTACCGCGTCGCCAGCCGCGCCAGCTGGGCCTGCTTGCGCGGGGTGACGGCGCGCTGCGGCCCGCCGCCGGGACCGCCGCTCCGCGTCTTGACCTCGACGAACGCCAGCACCGGCCCGTCGTAGGCGACGATGTCGATCTCGCCGGCCTTCCCGGCGCGCCAGTTGCGCTCCACCACCCGGTAGCCCTGCTGCTCCAGGTGCCGGACCGCCAGCTGCTCGCCGTACTCGCCCGTGCCGCTCATGCGCCGCTCATACAGGACGGCCCCGGGCGGCTTGATCGACTGCCGTTCGGGGCATGGGGGACCGATGCGAGCAGCTCGCGCACCGGCGCGAAGCTGCGCCGGTGGATCGGGCACGGTCCCAGGCGGCGCAGCGCCGCCAGGTGGGCCGGGGTCCCGTAACCCTTGTGCGCCGCGAAGCCATACCCGGGGTACAGCCGGTCGCAGCCGCGCATGATGGAATCGCGCACGCACTTGGCGATGATCGAGGCCGCCGCCACCGCCAGGCTGGTGCGGTCGCCGCCCACCAGCGGTCGCAGCGGCACGCCTGCCAGCTTGGCCGGCAGCAAGCGCGGCACGGCGGTGCCGTCGACCAGGATCAGGTCGGGCCGGGTCCGCAGGCCGCAGAGGGCGAAGGCCATCGCCGCCAGCGCCGCCTCCAGGATGTTGACCCGGTCGATCCGCTCGCGGTCGGCGATGCCCAGGCCGGCCGCCTCGGCCTGCTCCAGGATGCGGGGGAACGCCCGTTCCCGCTGCCGCGCGGTGAGCAGCTTGGAGTCGGTCACCTGCGGCAGCGCGGCGTCCGGCCGCAGGATCACCGCCGCGGCCACCACCGGTCCGGCCAGCGGGCCCCGTCCCGCCTCGTCGACCCCGGCCAGCAGGGACACCCCGTCCCGCAGCAGCCGGCGGTCGTACTCTGCCAGGCTGGTTCCGCTCGCCCGTGCCATCCCTGCCGTGCGTCCGGGAGCGGGGTCCCTGGTCAGCGGTCGATCGTTCCGGTTACTGCTTGGCCTCGGCCGCCGGCGCCGGAGCGGCCTCGACCGCCTCCTGTTTCTGCTGGACCTTGGAGGCCCGGCCGGTCAGCCCGCGCAGGTAGAACAGCTTGGCCCGCCGCACGGCGCCCTTCTTGATCACCTTGACGCTGGCCACGGTCGGCGCGTGCAGCGGGAAGATCCGCTCCACGCCGATCCCGGCCGAGATCTTGCGGACGGTGAAGGTCGCCGAGATGCCCGCGCCGCGGCGCTGCAGCACGATGCCCTGGAAGGCCTGCAGCCGCTCCTTGTCGCCCTCGACCACCTTGACCTGCACCCGGACGGTGTCGCCCGGGCCGAAATCCGGCAGGTCCTTCTTGAGCTGGCCCGCCGCGATGCTGTTGATGATCGCCTGTTTGTTCATGGTCCTCTCCTGGTGTGTCTATGGTTGTCGATTGTGGTTCTCTTCGTCGTCGTCCGCCAGCAGCTTCCGGTCGTCGGGGCCCAGCGCCTTCCTGGCCAGCAGGTCGGGCCGGTGCCGCTCGGTGATCCGCAGGGCCTGTTGCCGTCGCCAGCGGGCGATGGCGGCGTGGTTGCCCGAGCGCAGCACCTCCGGGACCCGCATCCCCTCGAACTGCTCCGGCCGGGTGTAGTGCGGGTGGTCCAGCAGGCCGTCCTCGAAGGAGTCGCGCTCGGCCGAGGCCGGATCGGAGATGGCGCCCGGCAGCAGCCGCACGATCGAGTCGATCAGCGCCAGCGCCGCCACCTCGCCGCCCGACAGCACGTAGTCGCCCACCGAGATGTCGCGGTCGACGATGGCCCGCACCCGCTCGTCGACGTCCTTGTAGTGCCCGCACAGCAGGGCGATGTCCGTTTCCCGCGACAGCTCCCGCGCCGCGGCCTGGTCGTAGGTCGTGCCGCGCGGCGACAGCAGGATCAGCGTCGGCCTGCTCCCGCCGGCCTCCAGCGACCGCACCGCGCGGTAGATCGGCTCGGGCTTCATGATCATCCCGGGGCCGCCGCCGTACGGCGTGTCGTCGGTCACCTGGTGCCGGTCCAGCGCGAAGTCCCGGATGTTGACCAGGTTGAACTCCACCAGCCCCTTCTGGCGGGCCAGCCCGACGATGCTGGCGTCCAGCGCGGCCGGGAACATCTCCGGGAACAGCGTCAGCACCGTGATCCTCACCGCAGCCCCTCCACGTCGTCGATCACCATCGTACCGGCGGCCAGGTCGATCGATCGGATGAAGCCGCCGCGGGAGGGGACGCGGAACTCCCCGGCGGCGCCGCGCACCACGTAGACGTCCCCGGCCGGCAGCTCCTCGACCACGGCCACCGCCCCCAGCTCGGCCCCGGCCGGCGAGCGCACCGCCAGGCCGATGATCTGGAAGGTGTAGTAGCTGCCGGCCGGCAGCGCGGCCAGTTCCGACTGCCGGACCCCCAGCTCCGCGCCGCGCAGGGCCTCGGCCGCGTCGCGGCCGGCCACCTCCGCCAGCGTCAGGATGCCCCACTCGCCCTGGAGCACGAACTTCGAGACGGTGAACGACCGGCGCGCTCCCCCGACATCGGCCAGCAGGCGGTTGCCCGGCCGGAAGCGGCCGGGGTTGTGGGTCTCCACCCGCACCCGCAGCGCGCCGTCCACGCCGTGCGGCTTGCTGACCACGGCCACCGTGACCAGGTCGCCGCCGCCGTTGTCGGTTCGGTCGGACAAGCTGAACGTCGATCGCGCCGGCGCCGCGCCGGGGCTACTCGATGATCTCCAGCTCGGTGCGCTTGCCGTCCTTGCTGCCGGCCGCGGCCAGCAGGGTGCGGATGGCCTGGGCGGTGCGGCCCTTCTTGCCGATCACCTTGCCGATGTCGTCCTGGGCCACGCGCAGCTCGAACACCACGCTGTCCTTGTCCCGGGGCACCTCCTTGACCGACACCTTCTCCGGGTGGTCCACCAGGGACTTGGCCAGGAAGTCGACCAGATCTCTCATCATGGCGGACTAGTCCTTCTTTTTCTTGGCGGCCAGGCGGTCCTTGTGGGTCTTCTTGGTCGTGGCGCTGCCGAACGCGACGCGGGCCTTGGCGGCGTCCCCGCCGTCCTTGACCGCGGCCTCGGCGGCCTTGATGATCCGCTGGACGGTGGGCGAGACGATGGCGCCCTTCTTGATCCACTCGCGGGTGCGGACCAGGTCGATCACGGCCTCGCGCGGCTCGCCGTCCGGGCGGTAGTGTCCCAGCGTGTCCAGCTGGGCGCCGCCGCACTTGGAGCGGGTGGCCGAGACCACGATGCGGAAGCTGGCCTTCTTGTTGGCGCCGATCCGCGACATCCTGATGGAAACCGACATTCCTGTTCTCCCGTTATGTTAGCCGTTGGTTGTCCGTTGTTGGTCGTTCGGTGTTGTTCGTTTTACGATTCCCGATCCACAGTTCACGCCTTAAAAGTGCTACGTTTTAACAATTCGTGTTACGTTCTTACGTCGTTCGGTGCTCGTTTCACGGTTCACCATTCACGATTCACCGTTCACGCCAAGGATCAGAACCCGCCCCGCGGGATCCCTTTCATCCGTCCCGAGGCGAACTGCTTCATCATCCGCTGCCCCAGCTCGAACTGCCGCAGCAGCTGGTTGACCTGCTGCACCGAGGTGCCGCTGCCGGCGGCGATCCGCCGCTTGCGGCTGCCGTCGAGGACCTGCGGCCGGGCCCGCTCCTTCTTCGTCATCGAGCCGATGATGGCCAGGGTGGCCGTCAGCGCGCCATCGTCGGGCTGCGCGCCCGCGGGCAGCTTGGCCATCCCCGGGATCATGCCCACCACGTCGGACAGCGGGCCCATCTTGCGCACCTGGCGCAGCTGCTCGGCGAAGTCCTCCAGGTCGAACGTGCTTTTGCGCACCTTGCGCTCGAGCTGCTCCGCGGCCTTGGCGTCGAAGACGGCCTGCGCCTTCTCCACCAGCCCGACCACGTCGCCCATGCCCAGGATGCGCGAGGCCATGCGGTCGGGATAGAACGGCTCCAGCGCTTCCAGCTTCTCGCCCGTGCCCGCGAACATCAGCGGCTTGCCGGCCACCGCGCGCAGGGACAGCGCCGCGCCGCCCCGGGAGTCGCCGTCCAGCTTGGTCATCACCACGCCGGTGAGCGGCAGCCGCCGGTCGAACTCGGCGGCGACGTTGACCGCGTCCTGCCCGGTCATGCCGTCGACCACCAGCAGCACCTGGTGCGGCCTGACCGCGGCCTGCACCCGTTCCAGCTCGGCCATCAGCTCGTCGTCGACGTGCAGGCGGCCGGCGGTGTCCAGCACCAGCACGTCGATCAGCCGCTTGACCGCCTCGTCCCTGGCGGCGTCGCAGATGGCGGGCACGTCGGTCGAGTCCATCGAGAAGAATTCGCAGCCCGCCTGGCCCGACAGGATCCGGAGCTGCTCCACCGCCGCCGGGCGGTGGATGTCGGCCGCGGCCAGCATGATGCGCCGGCCGGGCTGGGCCAGGTGCCGGGCCAGCTTGGCGCAGGTGGTGGTCTTGCCCGAGCCCTGCAGGCCGCAGACCATGATCACGGTGGGGGGCTGCGAGGCCAGGCGCAGCGGCTCGTTGCGGCCGCCCAGCGTCTGGGTCAGCTGGTCGTGGACGACCTTGATGAACTGCTGGCCCGGCGTGACCGAGTTCAGGACCTCCTCGCCCAGCGCCCGGGCCTCGACCGCGGCGATGAAGTCCTTGACGACCCGGAAATTGACGTCGGCCTCCAGCAGCGCCCGCCGCACCTGCTGCGCTGCTGCGCTGCCTCGCGGACGTTGCTCTCGGAGAGCTTGCCCTGGCCGGTGAGGTTCTTGAACAGGCCGGTCAGTTTATCGGTGAGGGTGTCGAACATTACTTTTTGACTTCTTCAGCACAAAACCAGTTATCAGCAGCATCAAGGATGGCAACAACCAAACAACGAA
This sequence comes from Candidatus Edwardsiibacteriota bacterium, assembly GCA_025453955.1. Taxonomy (GTDB): domain Bacteria; phylum Edwardsbacteria; class AC1; order AC1; family EtOH8; genus UBA2255. The sequence continues at coordinate 642 of JALOPJ010000068.1, read as the reverse complement.
AGCTATAACCTCTGAACCAATGTTAACTGTACGTGGCGAGAATAGCATCAAGGGCAAGTATGAGAACAAAACGATCAGTGTCATCAATCCACCGATGATCAGAAACGGGATTTTAAAATGATAAAACTTCCCTGTTCTTTGATTGAGCAGTACAAAAAGAACCGTGACCGGAATTATGCATAGTATGAATACTATTGCTGCAAGGTCTTTCATATTCCATTTTCCTGGATTCCCGCCTGCGCGGGAATGACGCGGGGTTCCCGCCATCGGAAATTCTGCCTGGCCAAGGCGCCGAGAAATTCTGCCTGGCCAAGGCGCCGACCTCACCCCAACCCCTCCCCGCTGCGGGGAGGGGCAGGGGAGAGGTCATTAGCTCTGGTTCGTGAAACACCGGAGCCGGGCTTAGGGCTACCGGGAATTTCCGGGCGGTAAGACTTCTTTGGTTACTTTCTTGGTCACAAGAAAGTAACATGGAAATCCTGGATTCCCGCTATCGCGGGAATGACACCGAGGCAACAAGAGCCGAAGACTATGCGCAAAGAGCAAATAAAATCGCCGTCAGTTGTACTGAACGATCCCTCAATGTACCGCCAGGGATCAGGCGGACTGGCAGCGATCTGTGGATATCGCTTATGCCGGAAG
>JALOPJ010000185.1 GCA_025453955.1 Candidatus Edwardsiibacteriota bacterium | reverse complement strand
CCGCCGCGGGACGAGGACAAGCAGCTGCTGGACCGGACCCGGGAACTGCCGCGGATCGTGGTCGTCAACAAAAGCGACCTCAAGCCGGCCTTCGCGCCGCAGAAGGGATGGGTCAAGGTCTCGGCCCTCACCGGCGCCGGCCTGCACAAGCTGGAGGAGGCCGTGGTGACGGCCCTCACCGGCGGCAAGGGCGTCGACGCCGGGTCGGCCGCGGCGGCCAACGCCCGGCAGGTCGAGTCGCTCCACGCGGCACAGCAGGCCTTGGCGGGGGCCGCCGCGGGTTTCGAGCAACGGCTGTCCACCGAGCTGGTGGCCGTCGACGTCAGGGCCGCGGTGGAAGCGCTGGGCGCGATCACCGGGGAAGCCATCGGCGACGAGGTGCTGGAGCGGATCTTCAGCCGGTTCTGCATCGGGAAATGACCGCCGCGAGAAGCGGAAGGGCCGGGCGAGACGCCCGGCCCTTCCGCTTCTCGCGAATAGGGTCAACCGCAGTACCCGGCGCCGCGGGCATAGATCATCGTCTGGTCCCAGGCGACGTCCGGTCCCAGCGCCATCCGCGGCGCGCGGTGGTCCTCGACGAAACCGAGGTCCTGCAGGCACTCGATTCCCCGTCGGTTGCCCGCCGGGATGCAGGCGGTAGAATCCTTCCCGGAATGCTTGAGCCGCAAAAGAGCGCAGCCGGCGTCGTCATTGTCCGCCACCACCGGCCCCTGGCCGAAGGCCGGCAGGTAGAAACCGTCGATGTGCTCCGGTGCGCCGGCGTGGTGCACCATGCCGGCGTCCAGCAGGCGTTCCAGCATGGGCCGGCGGTCCTCGGCCGTGGCGGCGGCATCCAATGCGGCGATCGCGCCGAGATCCCCCGGTTCCGCGGGCCGGATGCGCGCCATGTCGGGCTGGTCGACGGGGCGCGCGGGCTTGAGGAACACGTACTCCCCTGTCCGGACGAACCCCTGCGTCCCGTATACCGGCCGGCCCAGCTCGGTGGCGATGAGGATCTGATGCCGGCAACCGTGCCGTCGCCCGGCCTCGATCAACCGGGCGGTGAGGGCCGCGCCGATGCCACGCCGCCGCCGCTCCGGCGATACGATGATGTTGCCCAGCCAGGCGCTGGGCCCGAAGAACAGCGAGTTGGCGATGCCGACCACGGTGCCGTCGGCCTCGGCCGCGAGGGGATGGAAGTACGGCCTCCCGAGGTGCCGTTCGAAGAACGCCCCGGCGTCGAATTGCCATTCCGGCGGCGGGAACCCGGCCAGGTGCGGGATGTCGTCGGCCCGCAGGTCCCGTATCAGGATGGATGCGTTCATGTCGCTGTCGTTGCTCGTCCTCCAAGACAATAGTACGGTATCGGCGGCGGCACGTCAAGCCCGTTTTTCGCTTGCAATCGATCGCGCCGCTGTGGTAGTCTTGACCGATCGCCAGCGAACAGACAAGACCGATGAACGAGCATTTCGACAACAACCGCAAGCTGTGGAACGCGCTGACCGCGGTCAACGCGCGCTCGGCGATGTACGATCTGGAGGGCTTCAAGCGCGGCGCCTGCACGCTGGACCCGATCGAGGTCGCCGAGCTGGGCGACGTGCGGGGCAAGTCCATCCTGCACCTGCAGTGCCACTTCGGCCAGGACACCATGTCGCTGGCGCGGCGGGGCGCGCGCGTCACTGGCGTGGATTTTTCCGACGAGGCCATCGCGTTGGCCAAGTCGCTCGCCTCGGAGCTTGAGATCCCCGCCGAATTCATCTGCTGCAATATCTACGACCTGCCGCAGCACCTCGAGAAGCGGTTCGACATGGTGTTCACATCGGCCGGCGTGCTGTGCTGGATCAACGACCTTGCCGCGTGGGCGCAACTGATCGACCGGTATCTCAAGCTCGATGGCACGTTTTACATTCGCGAGTTCCACCCGATCACGGGCGTTTTCGACATCACCAATCCCAAGGAGCTGAGCGCCCACTGGCCCTATTTTCACTCCGCTGAACCGCAGGTCTGGGAGGAATCCGGGGCCTACTCGGACCACGACGCCAAACTGGACTGCAAGTCCTGCGAGTGGCAGCATCCGCTGTCGGACGTGGTCAACGCGCTACTGTCGGTCGATCTCAAGCTGGAATTCCTGCACGAGTTCCCCTACTGCAGCTACGACTGCTTCCCGTTCCTGGAGAAGGGGGGCGACGGCCGCTGGCGTTTCCCGGGAGGCAAGGAGCTGATCCCGCTGATGTACTCGATCAAGGCGACCAAGGATTGAATAAATATACAAGGAGGACAGAATGGTTTTATCTGTTGAGGCGTTGCGGGGCGACAAGGGCAGCGAGTTGTCTGAAATCGCGATAACCTTTGACGCCGAGGGGCTGGATGTACTGTTGACCAGTCTCAACCGACTGAAACAGAAGAAGGGTCACGACCACTTGATGACACCATCTTGGGCCGGGAACGAGCTGACAGAAACACGTCATGGTGGTGCAAACAGCCTACTGATCAATCATCTTCGGCTTGTCCGAATCGAATGATTTGTGGTAAGAACAGGCACGATAGTTATCCGCCGCGCGCGCCGCTCCGACGTCCCCCAGTGGCTGGCGATGCGGCGGGCGCTGTGGCCGGACTGCCCGCTGCGCGCCCACAGGAAGGAGATCGCCGGGATCCTGGCGGACACCCGCTACCAGCCGGTGTGGGTGGCCGCGGCCTGCGGCGGCGCACTGGCCGGGTTCCTCGAAGCCTCGGTGCGCAACTATGCCGACGGTGCCGGGCGGGGGAACGTCGGCTATCTCGAGGGCTGGTACGTCAAGCCGAAGTACAGGAAACATGGTGTCGGTCGGTCATTGGTACTCGTGGTTGAAGCATGGGCACGGGC
>JALOPJ010000184.1 GCA_025453955.1 Candidatus Edwardsiibacteriota bacterium | reverse complement strand
CCGCTCAGGCTGCGGGACAAGCCCGAGCCCAAGCGGGGCATCGCCGGGCTCTCCTCGCCGATGGTCGGCCGCGAGCGCGAGCTGTCGGCCCTGCTGGACGACGTCCGGGCCCTGGCCCGGGGCGAGGGCGGCGTCACCTTCGTGGTGGGCGAGGCCGGGCTGGGGAAGTCGCGGCTGCTGGCCGAGCTGAAGGACGCCATCGCCGCAGGGGGCGTCGCCGTCTCGGTGCTGGAGGGCCGCTGCCTGTCCTACGGCCAGCGCGCCCCCTACTGGCCGTTGCTGCAGGCGCTGCAGGCGAGGTGCGGCGTGGGCGACGAGGACGAGCCGGCGCTGGCGCTGGAGGGCATCGTCAGCCATTGCCGCGAGCTGATGCCCGACGACTGGATGGACGCCGCGCCCTACCTGGCCCACCTCTTCTCGCTGGCGCTGCCGCACGAGATGGCGGAGAAGGTGGTGCACCTCGACCCCAAGGCGCTCAAGGCCCGCACCCACCTCGCCCTGCGCAGGTTCCTGGCCGCGCTGGCCGGGCGCACCCCGGTGCTGCTGGTGGTCGACGACTACCACTGGGTCGACGAGTCCTCGGCCGAGTTCCTGCAGTGGCTGTTCGACCAGCCCGCGGCCCCGCTGCGGCTGCTGGCCCTGACCCGGCCCGAGCGCGACGCCGGCGGCCAGCAGGCCCGGCAGCGGTTCCAGGCCGCGCTGGGACCGCGCTGCCGCGAGGTCGCCCTCGGCCCGCTGGACCAGGACGCGGGCACCAGCCTGGCCTTCAACCTGCTCGACGTGCCGGGCATCGGCCAGGGCTTCAAGGACCTGCTGCTGGCCAAGTCGGGCGGCAATCCCTTCTACCTGGAGGAGATCATCCGCTCGCTGATCGACACGGGCGTGCTGGCCTACCGCAACGGCATCTGGCGGCTGACCGAGGACGTCGCCGCCCTCTCCATCCCCGACACCGTGCAGTCGGTGATCGCCGCCCGGCTGGACCGGCTGGAGCGCGACCTGCGGGACATCCTGCAGACGGCGTCGGTGCTGGGCCGCAGCTTCCACGTCCACCTGCTGGAGGCGCTCTCCGGGCTGGACGACATGATGCTGAACCTGTACCTGGCCACGCTCGAGGAGTTCGACTTCATCGCCGAGACCAAGCAGGGGCCGGAGGCCGAGTACTCCTTCCGCCACCCGCTGTCGCAGGAGGTGGCCTACCAGGCGCTGCTCAAGAAGCGGCGCCGCGAGCTGCACCGGCTGGCGGGCCGGGCCATCGAGCGGGCCTACGCCGGCCGGATCGACGACTTCGCCGAGGTGCTGGCCCACCACTACGCCAACGGCGACGACGAGGCCAAGGCCGTGGAGTGGCTGTGGCGGGCCGGCCGCAAGGCCCGCGACCGCTACGCCAACCAGGAGGCCATCGCCTTCTTCTCGTCCCTGGCCGACGTCCTGAAGTGGCTGCCGGAGCGGGAGCGCGAGCTCTACGACGCCTGCGAGGCGCTGGGCATGACGCACGAACGGGTGGCCGACCTCGACGAGGCGGCGTCCTGGTTCAAGCGGATGGAGCAGCATGCCGGGTCCGACGGTGCGCTGCAGGCCCGGGCCCGGCGGATGCAGGCCGAGATCGTCCAGAAGCAGGGGCAGTACGACGAGGCCCTGGCGGTGCTGGCCGCGGCCGAGCGGGCGCTGCCCTCCCGCAGCGACGCCGAGCTGCTGGAGCAGGCCGAGATCCGGATCCTGCGCTCCTGGGTGCTGCGGATCAAGGGCGACACCGCGGCGGCGGTGCGCGAAGGCGAGGCCGGGCTCCGCATCCTGGAGGCCGACCTGGCGGGCTGCGCCCGGGGCGAGCTGAAGCAGCCGGTGGCCCGGGCCCGGATCAAGGTGCTCAACAGCCTGGGCGGGCTCCACTACGTCCAGGGCGAGTTCGACCGGGCCATCCGCCTGTTCCAGGCCGTGGTCGACATCGGCGCCGAGTCCGGCGAGCAGCAGCTGATGATCTCCGGCCAGTGCAATCTGGGGATCATGTACTACAGCAAGGGCGATCACACCCGGGCCCTCGATTACTACCGGCAGTTCATGGAGAACGCCGGGCGCATCGGGAACAAGCAAGCGTTGGCGGCCGCCTACGGCAACATGGCCATCGTCCACCAGGAGCAGGGATCGTACGATCTGGCGCTGGAACTCTACCGGAAGTCGCTGGACATCAACCAGGAGGCCGGCGACCGGATGGCGGTGGCCATGAACTTCGGCAACATGGGGCTGGTCTACAAGGCGCGGGGCGAGCTGGCCCGGGCCACCGAGCTGTTCACCGCCTACCGCGACACCTCGCGCGAGATCGGCTTCAAGCAGGGCGTGGGCATCGCCGGGCTCAACCTGGCCAACATCCGGCACATGGAGGGCCGGCCCGACCAGGCGGAACAGCTCTTCCGCGAGGTGATCCCGATCTTCACCGAGGTGGGCGACAAGGCCTCGCTCTGCGAGGTGCACACCGGGCTGGCCGACCTCAAGGGGGCCGCGCCGGCGACGATGGCCGAGGCCATGGAGCACGCGGCCCGGGCCCGCGCCCTGGCCGAGGAGCTCGGTTCGGCCACCCGGATGGGCCACGTGGAATGGACCTACGGCACCCTCCGGGCCGCGGCGGAGGGCGAGGCCGCGGCGGCATCCCTGCTGGCCCGGGCCCAGGCCCTCTATGCCGAGCTGGGCCTGGACGCCAAGGCCGCCGAGTGCCGGTGAACGGGACGCAGGATCGATAACAAACGAACGCGATACCCTTGCCTTGGCGTCCCGTCGGACCAGGGCCGGGATCAGAAAGAACGAGACGAACATGGGCGAAGAGACCAGCAAACCCACCGACTTCATCCGCGAGTTCATCAAGGAGGACTTGGCGAGCGGGCGGTTCGACCATGTCTGCACCCGCTACCCGCCCGAGCCCAACGCCCTGATCCACATCGGCCACGCCAAGGCGGTCTGGATCAGCTACGGCGTGGCGCTGGATTTCGGCGGCCGGTTCAACCTGCGCTTCGACGACACCAACCCCACCAAGGAGGAGCAGGAGTACGTCGACGCCATCATCGAGGACGTCAAGTGGCTGGGCGCGGACTTCGGCGACCGGATCTTCTTCGCCTCGGACTACTTCGGGCAGATCTACCAGTGGGCCGAGGAGCTGGTGCGCAAGGGCAAGGCCTACGTCTGCGACCTCACGGCCGAGGAGGTCTCCGCCTACCGCGGCACGCTGAGCGCGCCCGGCAGGAACAGCCCGTTCCGGGACCGCGCTGTCGAGGAAAACCTCGACCTGTTCCGCCGGATGCGCCGGGGCGAGTTCCCAGACGGGGCCAAGACCTTGCGGGCCAGGATCGACATGGCCCACCCCAACCTCAACATGCGCGATCCAGCGATGTACCGGATCATGCACGTGCCGCACCACCGCCAGGGCGACGCCTGGTGCATCTACCCGATGTACGACTGGGCCCACGGCCTGGAGGACTCGATCGAGGGCATCACCCACAGCCTCTGCTCGCTGGAGTTCGAGGACCACCGGCCGCTCTACAACTGGTACATCGACGCCATCAACGAGGGCCGCACCGCGGACGGTTCCGGCCCCTGGGG
>JALOPJ010000183.1 GCA_025453955.1 Candidatus Edwardsiibacteriota bacterium | reverse complement strand
CTGGACGAGGACCACTACGACCTGGCCAAGGTCAAGGACCGGATCGTGGAGTACCTGGCGGTGCGCAAGCTGAAGGGCGACGCCAAGGGGCCGATCCTCTGCTTCGTGGGGCCGCCGGGCGTGGGCAAGACCAGCCTGGGGCGCTCGATCGCCCGGGCGATGGGCCGCAAGTTCTACCGGATGTCGCTGGGCGGGGTGCGCGACGAGGCCGAGATCCGCGGCTTCCGCCGCACCTACATCGGGTCGATGCCAGGGCGGATCATCCAGGGCATCAAGCACTGCGGCACCAACAACCCGGTGTTCATGCTGGACGAGGTCGACAAGCTGGGGATGGACTTCCGGGGCGACCCGGCGGCGGCGCTGCTGGAGGTGCTGGACCCGGAGCAGAACTTCTCGTTCTCCGACCACTACCTGGACGTGCCGTTCGACCTCTCCAAGGTGATGTTCATCACCACGGCCAACGTCATCGATCCCATCCCCTCGGCGCTCAAGGACCGGATGGAGGTGCTGGAGCTGCCGGGCTACATCGAGGAGGAGAAGGTCAACATCGCCCTGTCCTACCTGGTGCCGCGCCAGGTCAAGGAGAACGGTTTGACGCCGGCCCTGGTCGAGTTCCAGCAGTCCGCCATCGCCGGGATCATCAACCAGTACACCCGCGAGTCCGGCGTCCGCAACCTGGAGCGGGAGATCGGCGCCATCTGCCGCAAGATCGCCAAGGACGTGGCCTCCGGCAACGGCCGCAAGCGGACGGTGACGGCCGCGCTGCTGCACCAGTTCCTGGGGCCGCAGAAGTTCTTCCCCGAGCTGGCCGAGCGGGCCGGCGAGGTGGGCGTGGCCACCGGCCTGGCGTGGACGCCGGTGGGCGGCGAGATCCTGTTCATCGAGTCCTCCAAGATGCCCGGCAAGAAGGGCCTGCAGCTCACCGGCCTGCTGGGCGACGTGATGAAGGAGTCGGCCCAGGCCGCGCTGTCGCACATCCGCTCCAAGGCCAGGCAGTACCGGGTCGACCCCAAGTTCTTCGAGAAGTACGACATCCACGTCCACGTGCCGTCCGGGGCCATCCCCAAGGACGGGCCGTCGGCCGGCGTCACCATGGTCACCAGCCTGGTGTCGCTGCTGTCGGGACGTCCGGTGCGGCCGTTCCTGGCGATGACCGGCGAGGTCACCCTGCGGGGCAAGGTGATGCCGGTGGGCGGCATCAAGGAGAAGGTGATCGCGGCGCACCGCGCCGGCATCCGCGAGGTGATCATGCCCACCCAGAACGAGAAGGACCTGGAGGAGGTGCCGGACCACGTCAAGCGGAAGCTGCGGTTCCACTTCGCCGACAGCGTCGACCAGGTGGTCAAGCTGGCGTTCACCGCGCCGCGGCGGGGCCGGTAGATGGGCCTGCTCACCGACCTGCGGATCGACTGGCAGCGGCGCTTCGGCCGGCGCCAGCCGCTGCCGTTCACCCGGGTGCTGGAGGCGCCGCGGCGCATCCTCTGCTGCCCGGCCCAGGCCGACGGCGAGCTGCTGATGGCCCTGCCGGCGGTGCGGGCCCTGCGCCGGCATTTCGACGACAGCCTGCTGGTGCTGCTGATCGACGACCGCAAGCGCAACCTGTGGTGGTTCGACGACGAGGTCGACGAGATCATCGACTTCCGGCCCGACCAGCTGCGGGGCGCCCGCAGCCGCGAGTTCCGCCGGCTGGCGCGGCTGATCGGCCAGAAGCAGTTCGACCTGCTGGTCGACCTCGACCACCGGCCGCACCAGCTGCTGAGCTACCTGTTCGCCCGGGCCGGGATCGCGGTGCGCTTCGGCGTGCGGTTCCCCGGCGACGAGCCGTTCAAGAACTTCGCCATCCGCCCGGCCGGCCTGCCGGCCGACGAGGTCGAGCGCAACACCGCCATGGTCCGCCAGCTGGGGGCCCGGCGCGCCGAGCACTTCATCCACTGGCCGCGGCCGATGATCAGCGAGGGCAAGCGCGAGTTCCGCGACCGCTTCCAGCAGGACCTGGCCGGCGGCGCGGCGGTGGCGGTGGAGGCCGGGGCCTGGCGCCGGCCCGACCTGCTGCGGTTCCTGCGCGATGCCGCGTCCTTCCCGGCGATCCGTCCGATCCTGCTCAACCTGGCCGAGCCGCTGGACGCGGCGGCGGCCCCGCAGCCGATCGTCTACAACTCGCTGTCCACGGTGGAGCTGGCCGAGATCCTGCGGCACTGCCAGGCGTTCATCGGCGCCAAGAACGACGACTTCAGCGTGGCCTACTTCCTCAAGGTGCCGGCCCTGATCGCGGTCGCCAGGGACGAGCGCGGCCTGCCGGCCCCGGACGAGCACCTGACGATCGTGCGCTGCCGCGGACGGCTGGAGTTCCCGCACCAACAGGCGCGGCAGCTGCTGGCGGAATTGTCGTCGCGGGTGAAAGGCCGGCGGCGCGCCGACGAATAAATGCGAGAAAACCGAAAAAAAGTATTGACAAAATTCGTAATTCATTGTAATATAACGGTATGCCGATATACGAATTCCGCTGCGCGGCGTGCCGCAACACGTTCGAGCAGCTGATGCCGATGTCCGCCAGGAATCCGGATTGTCCCCACTGCCACGGGAAGGACGTGGAGAAGCTCTTTTCCCCGTTCGGCTGCTCGTCGGGCGACGGCTTCTCCGCTTCGGTGGCGGGCAAGGGCTGCGGCGGCTGCGCGTCGCACAATTGCGGCAGCTGCCACTGACACCACGACGGTCGCATCTCTGCATACAGCCAAAGCACTCTTATGGAGGCCCTATGACCAAGGCTGACCTCGTCAAGATGGTTTGCGACAAGACCGGGTTCACCCAGCGCGACTGCAAGGTGATCGTCGACTCGTTCCTCGAC
>JALOPJ010000067.1 GCA_025453955.1 Candidatus Edwardsiibacteriota bacterium | reverse complement strand
CCAGCGGATGAGCGCCGGCCAGGCCCGCTACACCACCGCCATGATCGCCGCCGACGCCGGCCAGGACCTCTGCGCCAACCGGATCCGCGACGCCATCGATAACGGCAATCCCGTGACCGACACCACGATCACGATCGGCACCTACCAGGTGCGGATGGACCCGACCTTCCTCAACACCAGCCGGCTGCCCAGCGGCTCCAGCGAGATGGCCGCGGCCTACGAGGGCATCGGCTCGGGCACCGGGTCGCGCGGCGCGGCCAGCTATTTCCGGGTGATCACCACCGCCACCAGGACCGGCGCCTTCGAGACCAGCCGGCTGGAGGTGCTGCGGCGCAGATTGGTCGGCGGCGAGTAGCCGGCCCCAATATGAAGGAGAACGCCATGAGACAGACCGTCCTGATCCTCGCCGCGGCCGCGCTGTGCGCCGGCGCGGCACTGGCGCAGTCGATGCCGTGCGCGGCCCCGCCGTTCATGGCCAACAGCCTCAACCCCAACCTGCTGATCTCGCTGGACAACTCCGGCTCGATGGGCGGGGCGGCGTACACCAGGCGGAGCTGGCGGCCCAACAGCAGCAGCCCCTACGGCGACACGCTGTGGCAGCCGGCCAGCGGGCACCCCCGCTACTACGGCTACTTCAACAGCGACAGCAGCTACAACTACGCCTCCAGCAAGTTCACCGCCGCGGCCGGCGGCACCTGGCCGGGCTGGCTGCTGAACTGGGTCACGATGAGCCGCACCGACGTGCTGCGCAAGGTGCTGATCGGCGGCAAGTACTCGTCGAACATCCTGGGCGCGGAATGCGCCAGCAGCTGGACGAAGTACTACATCAGGACCTCCACGGCCAACTACAACCGGTTCAACGTCTCGTCCAGCGGTGGCGCCACCCAGCTGACCGTGACCAAGACCGGCACCCCCCCCATCAACGCCACGCTGTCGTCCGCCAAGGTCAGCATCGTGGCGCCGCCGCCGTTCCGCGGCGTGCTGCACCAGCTGGCCGACAAGGACTTCGACGGCACCTGGGACGACAACGCACCGCGCTTCGGCCTGTGGGACTACAACAACAGCGAGGGCGGCAAGATCGAATCCTACATCAACGACCCGACGCTGACCGACCTGGTCAACGACATCCAGAACATCAGCCCGGACGGCTGGACGCCGCTGGCCGAGAACCACTTCGAGATCCTGCACTACTTCGCCCAGTCGGGCCGGCACTACTTCAACAGCGACTTCACCCCGCAGGTGGGCGGGGTGCACGACCCGTTCTACGACAAGGTGCGGACCGTGATGCTGCCCTGCATCAAGACCTTCGTGCTGCTCTTGACCGACGGCGAGCCGACCGAGGACAAGAACATCCCGGGCTATGGCACCGCCGGTTCCTGCGCCCACCTGCCCAACACCGGCAGCCTCAGCACCTTCTACAACGGACCCAGCGAGCCCAACCCGCCGGGGTCATGGTCCAGCAACGGCACCGGCATGCTGGACGACGTGGCGCTGTACGGCCACACCACCGACCTGCGCAGCGACCTGCCGGGCATGCAGGACGTGGGGCTGTGCTGCGTGTTCTGCTTCGGGTCGGGCAGCCAGCTGCTGCGGTCGGCCGCCAAGGCCGGCGCCTTCCGCGACATCAACGGCGACAACCGGCCGGGGCCCGACACCAAGGAGTGGGACGAGGACGGCGACGGCGAGCCCGACTTCTTCTTCGAGGCCGAGGACGGCTGGCAGCTGGAGGCCGCCATCACCAAGGCCATCCTGGCCATCATGTCCCGCGCGGCCTCGGCCTCGGCGGTGTCGGTGATCAGCGGCTCGGCCTCGGGCGAGGGCACGGTGCAGCAGGCCTACTTCCAGCAGGCCAAGTACCAGGGCGCCGACGAGGTCAAGTGGATGGGCTTCCTGCGGGCGCTGTGGGTCGACAAGTTCGGCAACATGCGCGAGGACACCGACAACAACCGGGTGCTGACCTACACCGGCACGCCCCACGACCGGGTGGTGCGGTTCGACACCTCGACCAGCGGCAACGACACCCGCTGCGTCCTGTTCGACGACCTGGACGGCTACGGCGGCACCCGGCTGCCGCTGGACTCGGTGACCACGGTCTACATCGACGGGGTCGCCGACGTCTGGAACGGCGGCAAGTACCTGTTCAACAACAGCGCGGCCAGCCGCGCCGTCTACGCCTTCGCCGACAACAACCACAACGGCCTGGTCGAGACCGGCGAGAAGGTCGCCTTCGCCAGCGGCGCCGGCGCCTCGCTGGCGTCGTTCATGGGCGCCGCCTCGGCCAGCCAGGCCGACAGCATCATCGAGTACGTGCGGGGGGTCGACTACTCCGGATGGCGCCCGCGCAGCTTCAGCGGCACCACCTGGAAGCTGGGCGACATCATCAACGCCACCCCGGCCTACGCTGGCAAGCCCACCGAGCGCTACGACCAGCTGTACGCCGACGCCAGCTACGCCCAGTTCTACCAGCAGTACATCACCCGCCGCCACCTGGTGGTGGTGGGCGCCAACGACGGGCTGATCCACGGCTTCAACGCCGGACGCTACGTCGTCAACCCCGACCAGAACTCCGCCGACAAGGGCTGGATCGACAGCCTGGGCAAGCCGCTGGGCCAGGAGCTGTGGGCCTACGCGCCGCTCAACCTGCTGCCGCACCTCAAGTGGCTGAAGGACCCGCAGTACTGCCACGTCTACTACAACGACATGAAGACCAAGATCACCGACGCCAAGATCTTCACGCCGGACGCCACCCACCCCCAGGGCTGGGGCACCATTGCCATCGTGGGGATGCGGCTGGGCGGCTACCCCAGCACCGTCGGGGCCTACACCTACCAGTCGGCCTTCGTCTGCTTCGACATCACCAATCCGGACAGCTGCAAGCCGCTGTGGGAGTTCACCCACCCCGATCTGGGCTACACCACGTCCTATCCGGCCGTCGCGGCCTTCGGCAACAACGCCGGCACGCCGCACAAGTACTACGCGGTGTTCGGCGGCGGGCCGACCAGCTTCGAGGGCGCCAGCACCCGCACCCCCAAGGTGTTCGTGGTGGACGTCGCCACCGGCGCCCTGGCCGCCAGCTTCACCACCTCCGACGCCAACTGCTCGGTGGGCGACGTGATCTCCACCGACCTGGACCTGAACTACAAGTGCGACGTGCTGTACTTCGGCACCTACCCGACCTACGGCGTGGCCACCGGCAAGATGTACCGGCTGGTCTGCCGCACCGGGGCCGGCTTCCAGATCGGCACCGAATCGACCACGCCGACCGACTGGACGCTCAACGTGATGTTCAACGCCCAGCGGCCGATCACCGCCGGTCCGGCGATCTCGCTGGACGAGTACGGCAACAACTGGCTGTACTTCGGCACCGGCCGCTACTACACCGACATGGACGAGGCCGACGCCACCCGCCAGTACCTGTTCGGCATCCAGGACAACAAGCTGGACAGCACCCGCCTGATCGGCGACCTCAAGAACGTCACCAACGTGCTGGTCAACGGCAAGGACAGCGTCTACGACGGGGCCTGGATGACCTGGCAGAACTACCTGGCCTCGGTCGCGGGGCGGAAGGGGTGGTACCGCAGCCTGGACCTGGTCAGCCTGCAGGCCGAGCGGATGCTCAACAAGCCGGCCGTGATCGGCGGCGCCCTGCTGGCCAGCTCGTTCCTGCCGTCGAACGACCCCTGCGAGCTGGGCGGCACCGGGTACCTGTATGCGCTCTACTACACGACGGGCACCGCGTATTACGACACCATCCTGCCGCGCAACGGCGCGGCCTCGAACCCCATCCGGATCTCCACCGGCTCGGGCCAGCCGTCGGCGCCGTCACTCCACGTGGGCGCCAGCAACCAGAGCGCCTTCATCCAGACGCCCACCGGCGCGGTGATCAACATCGGCACGGTGCTGCCGTTCAACCCGCGCAGCGGCGCCATCTTCTGGAAGCAGCAGTGAACCGGGACCAAGAAAGGACACGACGATGAAACGAATACTGATGACGCTGGCGGCACTGGCCGCGGCCTGCGGCTGGGCGCCGGCCCAGCCGGCAGCCGACGCGGCCGCCGACGACCCGTCGCGGATCACCACCTTCACGGTGGTCAACGCGATCAGCGAACGGGAGATCGTGATCTGCGAGCGGCCGCAGCCCTTCAGCCTGCGGAAGGTGAAGATCTACGACGTCGACGGCATCCCGGTCACCGACCTGGCCGCGATCGAGGGGCCGTTCAAGGCCAACGCCGTGTACCGGATCGACGCGGACGACGACGAACCGAGGCTGACCGAGCTGTGGATCGTGGTCCGCTACCGCGTGAACGGCGAGGGCCGGCTGGAGGCGGTGCGCTGGACGCCGGGGATGGAGGCCTATGTCCGCAGCGAGAACAGGTAGCGCGGGGCTGCTGGCCGCGCTGGCGCTGGCGACGGCGCTGGCCGTGGCCGGCTGCGGCGGGAAGCAGGCCCCCGCGACGGCGACGGCCGGTCCGGCCATCCGCGCGGCGACCATCGTCCCGGCGGCGCCGCTGGCCAACAGCACCGTCAGCCTGACGCTGGAGGTGGACAATCCCTCGGGCGGCAACCTCAGCTACGCCTGCGAGTGGTTCGTCGACGGCCGGCCGGCCCAGCAGGGCGAGGGACTCGACTTCTCGACCCACGGGCTGGCGCCCGGCGCCAAGTTGATGGCCAGGATCAAGGTCAGCGACGGCAAGGTGGAAAGCGCCGGCTTCGAGACCGCCGAGGTGGCGATCGCCGAGAACCTGACCGGCATCGACAGCGTGCGGCTGGATCCCAGCCCGGTGAGCACCGGCGCCTCCGCCGTCACCGCCGTGCCGTTCCCGGCTCCCGGCTCCTCGTCGTCCCTCACGGTGCGCTACCATTGGATCGTGGCCGGCAGGGAGTCGGCCGAGACCGGCCCGACGCTGTCGCTCTCCGGATTGAAGCAGGGCGACAAGATCACCGTGGAGGCCACGCCGGTGCTGGGCGACCGCGCCGGCAACCCGTTCCGGGTGTCGGCCGTCGCCGTCAACGACGCCCCGCAGATCAGGACGGTGCTGCTGGCGTCGCAGGACGAGGGCGCGGCGCGCTACCAGATCGCGGCCACCGACCCCGACGGCGACGCCATCAGCTACCAGCTGGTGAGCGGGCCGGCCGGCGCCGCGGTGGACGCCGGCGGGCTGGTGACCATCCCCAAGGCGGCGGGCTCGGCCTCGGTGCGGGTCCGGCTGACCGACGCCACCGGCAACTGGATCGAGCGGGAGCTCGGCGCCGGGCTATGATCCCGGCCCTGGCGGCCGGCTGGCTTTCGCTCGCCCTGGCCGTCCTGCCATGCGATACCGTGGCCGTCGATTTCGGCTCAGCGGCCCCCGGCCACGAGTACCATTACACCGCGCACTACCGCAACGCCACGAACCGGGCGATGAGCATCGCCCAGGAGGGCACCCGCTGCGGCGGGTGCCCGAACTTGCGCCTGGGCTACCACAGCATCGGACCCGGCGACTCGGCCGAGGTCCAGTTGGGCTTCTTCCTGCCGGCCGACGCGCCCGACACGGTGAGCCAGCCGGTCGGCCTCGTCACCTACCAGTCCGACTACGGCCGGCGCACCTACCTGCTGAGGTTCACCAAACGGCCGCCGGCGCTGGTGCGGCCGTCGGCGGGGGTCATCGCCGTCACGACCGGCGGCGACGGCCTGCTGCGCGGGTCCGTCACGCTGGTCAACACGTCGCGCCAGGCGGTCACGGTCGGCGCCGAGGGCGCGCCGCCGGGGCTGGTCTTCGACCAGCAGTTCCCCCTGGCGATCGGGAAGGGGAGGCAGGCCGCGATCAGCTTCTCCTGCCCGCCGGAGGTGCTGCTGCGCCACCGCTCGCTGACGTTGCGGATCGTGCCGCCGGACAAGCGGATGACGGAGCGGCTGTCGCTGCCGCTGGTGGCGGAATAGCGGTGAACGAAACGTAGGGACATGGCGCGCCATGTCCCTACACCCAGGGTAAACCAAGAAGCCCCTCTCCGTTCGGAGAGGGGCTTCTCTTTGGGCTGCGGCCTACCGCAGCACGGTCAGCCGGCCGGTGACCGTCCTGTCGCCGGCCGACAGCCGGTAGAAGTACACGCCGTCCGACACCCGCTGGCCGTTGGATGACTTCAGGTCCCAGGCGATCTGGTGGGTGCCCGCGGGATACATCCGGTCGGCCGGCACCGCGATCCGCTGTCCCAGCAGGTTGAACACCTCCATCCGCACGTGCCGGGCGTCCGGCAGGCCGAGGCTGATCGCCGCGCGGCCGCGGGCCGGGTTGGGGTACGGCTTGGACAGCGCGAAGACCCTGGGCAGCGCCGGTGCCGCCGGCGTGTCGTTGCCCACGCCGGTCCACGAGGTGCCGGCCAGCACCCAGTACCCGGCGCCGAACAGGAAGTCGGCCCCGGCCGCGGTGCGGCCCAACCGGTCGCCGGCGACGCTGGCCAGCGTGACGGTGTTGTTGGCGGCGTCGCGCGTCACCGGGAAGAAGTCCCACCAGGTCCGCTTGGCCTGGCCGTCGTCGTAGCGGCAGCCGCACTTCATGGTGTCCTCGGCGGCCAGCGTGAAGTGGTCGTTGAAGTCGCCGTCGGCGTACCAGAGCTGGACGGTGCAGCTGTCGAAATCCATGGTGTCGCTGCCGTCGATGCCCCGCACCAGGTTCCAGTAGCGCTTGGAGGCGGCCTGGGCGTCGCTGGCATTGGAGTAGCCGCCCGCGTCGTACTTCGCCGTGCAGGTCAGGTAGCCGGCCGTGGTGACGTTGTCGAAGGTCACCACCAGCGGCGAGTAGCCGCCGTTGACGCCCATCGCGAACGCCAGCGACCCGCCGCTGCCGGCCGGCGCGTGCATCCGCAGGTTGCCGTCCACATAGCCGTCGGAGCGGGACAGCGTCCCCGCGACGGTGATGGTGTTGCTTCCGGTCGCCAGCGCGCCGTAGGTCAGCGACAGCTCACCGGTCACCGTCCGGTCGGCGTGCAGCGTGGTGGTCCCCAGCTCGGTGGCGATCTCGACGCTGGCCGGGCCGGCGGTCGCCGGCCACTCGACGCCGGTGGTGGTCAGCGACGCGTCGTATGCCGCGTAGTGGAGCCAGGTGCCCGTCGGCCGGTAGCTGATCTGGTGGCCGTCGCCGTTGATGCCGCAGCCGGACAGGAACAGGGCGCCGCCGGCGGTGATGGCCAGGTCGCCGCCCAGCGCGACGTTCGGGTTCTCGACGGTCAGCACCGCCAGGGCCGTGCAGCTGGACGGGATGACGATGCCGGTGACCTCGCTGTAGTAGATGTAGAGGTTGGACAGGGAGTCCGGCGCGTAGTTCGCCGCCGTGCCGGCGATGGGATTGACGATGGTCAGCGTGCTGCCGGGACCGGGCGCGAACGGGCCGTCGCTCAGCGTCAGCGCGTTCCACACGAAGACGTCGCCGCTGGTGGCGATGCCGCCGGCGCGGTCGATCGTCAGGTCGTTGAGCTCGACCGACGGCAGGGCGGTGCTGGCGCCGCTGCCGCCCATCACGAGGTTGGACGCGGTGCCGCCGGCCAGCTCGCCGCCGCCCGTCGTGATGTCGCCGTTCAGGGTCAGCGTGTGCGCGCCGATGGCCAGGACGCCGTTGGCGAGGTCCAGCGTGCCCGCCAGCGTGCGGTCGCCATGGAGATCGACCGTGTAGGGGGTCGACCCGACGTGCTGGTCGACCGTCAGGTTGGCCGGCCCGTTGGTGGCGGGGAACTCGACGTCGGTGGTCGTCCGGTCGGCCGTGCCGTTGTACCGCAGCGTCCCGCCCGAGTACGCGACGCTGCCCGAGCTCAGCGTCAGGTCGCCGATGGTCATGGTCAGGGTGCCGTGCACCGTCAGGTCGCCGTTGACCGCCACGCCGTTGACGTTGCCGATGGTCAGGTCATTGAGCGCGGCGACGCTGGACGGGATGCCGACGCCGGAGGAACTGCCGCCGAAGGACAGCGAGGAGGTGTTGTCCGCCGACAGGTTGGCCGGCGTGCCGGCGATGGCCGGGCCGGTGAGCGCCAGGGTGTGGGCGCCGACCGCGAAGGTCCCGCTGGTGAGCGTCAGCGTGCCGCTGACCGCCAGGTCGCGGGCCAGCGCGACCGAGGTCGAGGAATTGATGGTGCAGTCCTCGAACGAGAACGTGCCGGACCCGGCGACGGTCGCGCCCGCCCCGGTGAAGGCCCAGGCCTGCGTGCCGGCGCCGTTGACCAGCGTGCCGTCGACGGTGTAGTCGCCGGCGAAGGTCATCAGGCCGGTCTGGGTGGTGGTCAGGGTGATGTCCGCGCCCAGCACGAAGTCGCCGTTGACCGTCAGGGTGCCCGTGCCGGAGACGCTGGAGGACCAGCTGCCCGATGTGCTCTCGAACGTCAGGTTGCCGTAGGTCCTGCCGCTGGTCGAGATCGACGGCGTCACCGTCGAGCTGCCGCGGTAGATGAAGTTGCTGGCGGCCGACAGCGTGCCCGCGGCCAGCGTCCCGGAGAAGCTGGTGCTGGCGTTGTGGATGAAGGTGGCGCCGTCGCCCAGCGTCCAGGTCGAGCTGGAGATGGCGGTGGTGCCCTGGTTCAGGAAGGTGCCGTTGATCACCAGGTCGGGGTCGGAGTTGCCGTTGTTGGCGATGGTGTAGGTGTTCCCGGCGGCCACGGTGACCTGACCGCCGGCGTCGACGGTCACCTGGTCGATGGAGATGTTGGCGGCGACGGTCACCGTGTGGCCGCTGCGGACGACCACCGATTTGGCCGAGTTGTCGGCCGGCGCCAGCGTGGCGTCGATCCAGGCGCTGCTGTCGGCCGAGGACTCCCAGGTGGCGGCGTCGCCCCAGTTGCCCGTGGCCCTGGAGCGGAAGTGGTCGGTGAGCTGGGTGCCGGCGCTGGTGGCCTGGCTGCCGGCCAGCGGCGAGGTGGTGAAGTAGTTGGCCGACTTCAGCACGCCGCCGTCGTTGTACTCGTAGATCCGCACGTAGTAGGTGGTGCTGCCGGCCAGGTTGGAAAGCCCCACCGAGGTGCCGGTGCCCTTGTACACCACGAAGCCGCCGCCGACCGCGGTGCCCGAGCCGTAGGCGGCGTTGGCGGCGTAGTCCGTGGCGTCGGCCGGGTCGGCCGAGAGGTCGGACGACGCCCGGCAGGCCACGATCACGCTGTCGCCGGGCGTGCCGCCGCGCGTCCAGTTGACGGTCATGCTGCCGCCGGTGACGTCGCTGAAGGACAGGCCGGTGGGCTGGGTGGTGGGCTCGGTGTCGACGCCGCTGCCGGCGGCGGCCTGGTTCTGGGTGGTGGCGCCGGTCGAGGCGTGGGCGATGTCGCCGGTCTGCGCGCCGTAGGCCGAGCCGCCGGGGGAGAAGCGGGCGTAGACCGTGGTGTGCGGCACCGAGTCGCCGGCCACGGCCTGGATGTTCAGCGTGTCGTAGAAGGTCGAGTTGTCGCGCGAGATCTGGAAGTTGGTGGGCGCGGTGACGTGGATGCTGTCGGCGTCGAGGATGCTGGTGCCGTAGACCTGGTAGTTCTGCGCGGTGGAGTTGTTGCCGACGACGACGGCGCCGAAGTTGGATAGACTACCTACAAGGTTGATTGTTGGTGTACCCCCCGCGGTTGGTAGTGCGTTTGAGTACTCAAAATCATCAAGGAAGATGTTCGCTACGTTGCTGGTTGAACCAGCGCCATAGAACATCCATGAATCCATATTCACATCATTAGCAAGTTGTGCTTTCGCCAAGTCATTAAATACATTCGTTCCATTGAGCCACAGATCCCAGGTATTTGCTGCGACTGATTGAGAACCACCTCTATCATATGTTTGTGATGAAGTGGTGTTATTGCAATATATTTCTACCGTATAAACAGTCGCTTGCGCAAACGTTGTTGCGTCTATCGTTGTCCAAGCACCTGCGTTGCGATAGCTCGTCGTTATTACACCTGACGAACCAAAAACCCA
>JALOPJ010000066.1 GCA_025453955.1 Candidatus Edwardsiibacteriota bacterium | reverse complement strand
GCTGACGCCGGCGCTGCGAGCCTGCTTCGGGCAGAAGCCGGTCGCGGCCTTCAGGGGCCGGCATGACCGCATGCTGGTGTTCGACCGCGAGGCGCAGATAAAGGACATCCGGCCCGACTTCGCGGCCATCAATAAAATTCCGGCGCGGGGGGTCATCGTCACGGCGCCGGGGCGGAACGCGGACTTCGTCTCGCGGTTCTTCGCGCCGCAGTCCGGCATCGCCGAGGACCCGGTGACCGGCTCGGCGCATACCACGCTGGCGCCGTACTGGGGGAAGGTTCTTGGAAAGAGCGAGATGACCGCGCTGCAGCTTTCACCGAGAGGGGGGAGGCTGTGGTGCCGCGTGCGCGGCAACCGCACTGTGATCTTGGGAAAGGCCGTGACGTACCTGCGGGGGGAGATCGAGGTTTGATAAAGTACAAAATGTGTTGGGTCCGGTGTCATTCCTGCGAAGGCAGGAATCCAGGATGATGATTTATCAGCAAGTATGAAATGGCATGACAGTTACGGACACCCAATACTAATATGCGTTGATATTTGCAGGTTCAATCAACGGATAAAGTTTCTATTGAAACTGTTACTAGTTTTTGATAACGAGAAAGCTTTTAAGTGGTTCTGCAATACGATAGAACGCGATAATGCACTATTGATTGATGCAGAACAAATACCATTTGATGTAATATATTTTGGTTTTCTATATTACATTGTTGCATTATATGAACATACCTTTACTATAGTTAAAGAAAGAGAGAACCTGGTATTCCCAAAAAGTAAAAAAGTATATCCGTGTGATATCTTAAAGGCTTTGAAAAGTAATAATATTCAAATTGTGAGTTTAGTAGATGAATTACATGCAGCGATAAAAAGCACTAAAGTACAACAGATTAATAACTACTTTAAACATAGTGGCATGCCATATACGCGGACAACCAGTGAGAAATCGCAGATAGTTTTCCATTATGAAAATAATTCAGGTTTAAGCAAAGGTTATTGTTTATCCACATTGAAACAAGAAACAAAAGAGTTTTATCTGACTATTATTGACATTGTTAATCGTATTCTAGATTATTATCAGCTTGAATTACTAAATACCGAATTGACTGGAACAACTGATAAAGAAACGAATCAATTATCATATTAATAATATTAGTATACGTTAACCATTAAGCCCTGATTAAGAAGGGCTACATAGAACCTGGATTCCCGCCTTCGCGGGAATGACGAGCTCGAGTACGAGATATTTTGACCTCTGTGCCCTCTGTGGTTTATCATCCAATAGAGATAAATATCTATTTCGGAGGTCCCCGTGCCCTACAAAGTCCTCGCCATCAACCCCGGCTCCACCTCGACCAAGATCGCGGTCTACGAGGACGGTACGGCCGTCTTCAAGGACACCCTGCCAGTGCCTGGAGAAGAACGGCGTCCACGTCAAGTCCCTCGACGCCATCATCGGCCGGGGCGGGCTGTTCAAGCCGATCCCGTCGGGGGTCTACGAGGTCAACCAGGCGATGCTGGACTACATCAAGGCGGGGACCGGCGGCGACCACGCCAGCAACCTGGGCTGCCTGATCGCCGACGACATCGCCCGCGACGCCGGGGTCAAGTCCTACATCGTGGACCCCGTCGTGGTCGACGAGCTGGGGCCGCTGGCCCGCTACTCCGGCCTGCCGGAGCTGCCGCGGGTCAGCATCTTCCACGCCCTCAACCAGAAGGCGGTGGCGCGGCGGGCGGCGCGCGACCTGGGGAAAAAGTACGAGCAGCTCAACCTGATCGTGGTGCACCTGGGCGGCGGCATCAGCATCGGCATCCACGAGCAGGGCAAGGTGGTCGACGTCAACAACGCGCTCAACGGC
This sequence comes from Candidatus Edwardsiibacteriota bacterium, assembly GCA_025453955.1. Classification (GTDB taxonomy): domain Bacteria; phylum Edwardsbacteria; class AC1; order AC1; family EtOH8; genus UBA2255. The sequence continues at coordinate 12,011 of JALOPJ010000066.1, read as the reverse complement.
GACGGGCCGTTCGCGCCGGAGCGGGCGGGCGGCCTGCCCACCGGCGACCTGGTCAAGCTGTGCTTCTCGGGCAAGTACACCATCGACGAGGTCAACAAGAAGCTGGCCGGCAAGGGCGGCTGCGTCTCGCACCTGGGCACCAACGACGGCCGCGAGATGGAGCAGAAGGTCAAGGCCGGCGACCAGAAGACCACGCTGATCGTGGAGGCGATGGCCTACCAGGTCTCCAAGACCATCGGCGAGATGGCGACCGTGGTGTCCGGCAAGGTGGACGCCATCGTGCTGACTGGCAGCTTCGCCTACTTCCCGGAGTTCATCGAGTGGATCAAGCAGCGGGTGTCGTGGATCGCGAAGGTCTTGCTGTACCCCGGCGAGGACGAGATGACGGCGCTGGCCGAGGCCGGGATGCGGGTGCTGAAGGGCGAGGAGCAGGCCAGGGAGTACAAGTAGACCCCTCCCCAGCCCCTCCCCCTGTGGGAGAGGGGCAAAATGGAATAAATGTAGGGGCGATCCGCGGGTCGCCCTGGAGGGGCAAAACGGTTACCTGTAGGGGCGATTCATGAATCGCCCTGAATGAGCAATCATTGCACAAGACACCGATCATCATCCTCGCGGTCCTTTCCGCCGCCGCGTCCCTGTGTGCGGCCGACCCGCGGTTCGGCTCGCTCAGGCTGACGTCCGAGCCCGACAGCGCGCAGGTGTTCCTGGACGGGACCCTGCGGGGCACGACGCCGCTGGAGGTCCCGGCCATCCCGCCCGGCAGGCATCAACTGGTGGTGCGCAAACCGGGATACTGGAAGTATTCCAAGATGCTGGCGTTCGAGGGCGGGAAACGAACGGTCGGGAACGCGAGGCTGGTGGCGGTGACGCAGGCCGAGCGGGACTCGGCGCACGCAGCGGACTCGCTCAGGGCCGTGGCGGACGGCCGCCCGGTGCCCGACAAGGATGCGTACGTCGCGGTCGACAAATCACCCCGATTGGTGAAAAAGGTCGATCCGATCTATCCCGTCGCGGGCGGGGACGAGGTCCCCGGGGGCAAGGTCTTTGTCCAAATGCTGATCGACGTCGATGGCCGAGTGCTCCGTGCCGACATCGCCAAGAGCAGCGGGTCCCGCGAACTTGACGATGCGGCGGTCGAGGCGGCATTGCAGTGGGTGTTCACACCGGCCATCGCGCCGGGCGACCATCCGGTCCGCGTCTGGGTGATGCAGGCGTTCACGTTCAAACAACATTAACATATCAGTTAAGGTCGCACATGATCAAGTCGTTCGCAGACCTGATGACGGAGGCCAAGGCCAAGGGTCCCAAGAAGGTGGCCGTGGCCGTGGCCCAGGACGAGGTCGTCTTGGAGGCGCTGGACATGGCGCGCAGGGAGAAGATCGCCGAGCCGCTGCTGTTCGGGGACAAGCAGGCCATCGAGCAGGCCGCGCAGAAAGCCAAGGTGAGCCTTGCGGGCTGGGACGTCACCGACATCAAGGACATGCCCGAGGCGTCCCGGGCCGCGGTGGCGGCGGTCAAGTCCGGCAAGGCCGACTTCCTGATGAAGGGGCTGGTGGCCACCTCGACCTTCCTCAAGGCGGTGCTGGACAAGGAGGTCGGCCTGCGCACCGGCCGGCTGCTGTCGCACGTGGCGGTGATGGAGATGCCGGGCTACCACAAGATCTTCCTGCTGACCGACGGCGGGATGTGCGTCAAGCCCGACCTGGCGGCCAAGATGGACATCGTCGGCAACGCGGTGGACGTGGCCCACAAGATGGGGATCGAACAGCCCAAGGTGGCGCTGCTGGCCGCGGTGGAGGTGGTCAATCCCGAGATGCCCGAGACCGCCGACGCCGCCGAGCTCTCCAAGATGGCCGAGCGCGGCCAGCTCAAGGGCTGCGTGGTGGACGGCCCGCTGGCGCTGGACCTGGCGGTGTCGGAGGAAGCCGCAAGGCACAAGAAGGTCAAGTCCGCGGTGGCCGGCGACGCCGACATCATGGTGGCGCCCGAGATCGCCTGCGGCAACGTGCTGGCCAAGGGCCTGATCTACATGGGCGGCGCCAAGGCGGCCGGCCTGATCGCCGGCGCGGCCAAGCCGGTGGTGATGCTGTCGCGCTCCGACTCCAAGGAGCAGAAGCTGAACTCGATCGCGCTGGGCGTGGTCAGCTGCTGATGTCCCCCCGACGGCACAAGGTCCCCCCGCTCCCGATCGGGTGCTACAAGTCGATCCTGGACTACACGTTCGACGGCGTCAACTACGTCGACGGCAAGCGGCGGATCCTCTACTGGAACAAGGGCGCGGAGACAATGACCGGCTACCGCGCCGAGGAAGTGCTGGGCCATGCCTGCTACCGCGATTCGGGGATGTGCCACATCAACGACGAGGGTGAGCGGCTCTGCGGCCGGCTGTGCCCGCTGCTCGACGCCATCAGCACCAAGCGGGAGCGCGTCAACAGAGTCTACCTGCGGCACAAGGACGGCCGGCGGATCCCGGTGGACGCCGTGTCGTCGCCGGTGTACGACGAGGACGGTGAGGCCATCGGCGTCGTGCAGGTCTTCCGGGACGCCACGGTCTACGAGGAGGCGGAGCGCAAGTCCCAGGTCATCGCCAAGCTGGCCACCACCGACGCGCTCACAGGCCTGCTGAACCGCCGCACCATCGACATCGAGCTGGAGATCGAGTTCAAGCGGGCCACCCGGCTGAAGCTGCCGATGGCAGTGATCTTCTGCGACATCGACCATTTCAAGGACATCAACGACAAGCACGGGCACGCCATCGGCGACGAGGTGCTGAAGGGCATGGCCAAACTGCTGCAGGGCGGGATCCGGGAGTACGACCGGGCGGGGCGCTACGGGGGCGAGGAGTTCCTGGTGATGCTGCCGGAGACCAAGGTGGAGATCGCGGTGGAGATCGCGGAACGGCTGCGGCGGTCGGTCGATGTGTGGCGGCTGATCCACCGGGAAAAGCACTGGCCCTTCCAGGTGACCATGAGCTTCGGCGTCTCCGAGATGCGGCAGGACGCCACCTGGGAGGACCTGGTGAAGCGCGCCGACCAGGCCATGTACAAGGCCAAGCGCAGCGGCCGCAACGCGGTGTTTGTCAGTTGAGATCGATCAGTCATCACAGATAACATAACGACAACAGGAGACAGACGTGGCACCAATCACCACCCTCAAGCAGATGGCGGAGCTGGTCAAGGGCGGCACGATCAAGCGCGTGGCCGTGGCCTGCGGCCAGGACCCGGACATCATCGACGCCCTGGCGCGCGCGGTCAACGAGAAGCTGGCGATCGCCATCCTGATCGGCGACAAGGCCAAGACCGAGGCCCTGGCCAAGGAGCACAAGATCGACCCCGCCATCTTCACCATGATCGACCAGCCCGACTACAAGAAGGCCGCGGCCCAGGCGGTGGCGATGGTGCGCGCGGGCGAGGCCGACGTGCTGATGAAGGGGCTGATCGACACCGCGGTCTACGCCCGGGCCTACCTGGACAAGGAGAACGGGCTGATGACCGGGGCCACCGTGTCCCACGTCGGCGTGTTCGAGACCCCCAACTACCCGCGGCTGCTGGTGGTCACCGACGCCGCCCAGATCCCCTACCCCGATTTCGGCCAGAAGGTGGAGATGATCAACCACGCGGTGGCGGTGGCCAGGAAGCTGCAGATCGAGACGCCCAAGGTGGCGGTGCTGACGGCCACCGAGAAGGTCAACCCCAAGTGGCCCTGCAGCCTGGAGGCGGCCCAGCTCTCCAAGATGTGCGACCGCGGCCAGATCAAGGGCTGCATCGTGGACGGCCCGCTGTCGATGGACGCGGCGGTGTCCCCGGAGTGCGCCAAGGGCAAGGGCATCAGCTCGCCGGTGGCCGGCTTCGCCGACATCCTGGTGACGCCCGACATCCAGGCCGGCAACATCCTCTACAAGTGCCTGACCCAGATGGCCGGGGCCACGGTGGCCGCCATGGTGATCGGCACCAGCGCGCCGGTGATCCTGACGTCGCGCACCGACACCGACGACGCCAAGTTCTACTCGATCGTGCTGGCGGCGCTGATGGCCAAGTGACGCCCGGCCGCTCATTTGACTTGACTTTCCCCGGCCGTATCGTTTATCCTTGAACCCGACCATCGACGGACGCATCCCATGAAGATCGCCATCGGTTCCGACCACCGGGGTTTCGCGCTGAAGGAGCAGCTCAAACGGGAGCTGGCCGGCCAGGGCCACCAGCTGACCGACCACGGCACCGCCGCAGCCGCATCCTGCGATTACCCGGACTTCGCCATCCCGGTGGCCGAGGCCGTGGCCCGGGGCGCGGCCGAGCGCGGCATCCTGATCTGCAGCTCGGGCAACGGCATGCTGATCGCCGCCAACAAGGTGCGGGGGGCGCGCGCGGCCACGGCGTTCACCCCGGAGATGGCGCGGCTCTCCCGGCTGCACAACGACGCCAATGTCCTGGCCATCCCGGCCGACTACCTGGACCCCGCGGCCGTCCCCGCCATCGTCGCCGCCTGGCTGGCGACCGGCTTCGAGGGCGGCCGCCACCAACAACGGCTCAATAAAATCAAGGAGTACGAGGATGCGCAGTAACCGCTGGATCCTGCTGCCGCTGCTCGCGGCGCTGGCCGCCGGCACCGCCGCCGCCGACCCGGGCGATGGGCCCGCCATCGGCCAGCCGGCGCCGCAGTTCATGCTGAAGACCCACGCCGGCGAGGACTTCTACACCCGGGACTATGCCGGAGAGCCGAGGGGCAAGCGGTTCCGCCAGGAGCGCAACATCCTGGTGCTGTCGTTCTTCGCCTCGTGGTGCAAGCCCTGCAAGCAGGAGATCCCGGTGCTCCACGAGCTGTCGTCGGCCTACGCCGGCGACGGGGTGAAGTTCTTCCTGGTGAACAAGGGCGAGGAGAAGGGCGTCGTCGACGACGTCATCTTCGGCGAGAAGATCACCCTGCCGGTGCTGCTCGACCCCTACGAGGTGGCCTGCAAGAAGTTCAAGCTGAAGGAGCTGCCGACGCTGGCGATCATCGACAAGACAGGGACGCTGGCCTACCACCACACCGGCTACGCGGAGGGGTTCCGGGACACGCTGCGCTACCAGCTCGACAAGCTGCTGGGCAAGCTGCCCAAGGTCGACAGCGCCGCCATCCGCAAGGCCAGGGCGGACAGCATCGCGGCGGCCAAGGCCAAGCCCAAGGCCAAGAAGAAGACCGCCAAGGCCGGCACGCCCAAGGCGGCCGCCGTGCCCAAGGCCGGCAGCAAGTGACCAGCCGAGCAGGGGAGACATCATGAGCGTTCTGCAACAGGGCGACCCGGCGATCCACCAGGCGATCCTGGACGAGACCAGGCGGCAGGAGTACGGGCTGGAGCTGATCGCCTCCGAGAACTTCGTGTCCGAGGCGGTGCTGGAGGCGCTGGGCTCGGTGATGACCAACAAGTACGCCGAGGGCTACCCCGGCAAGCGCTACTACGGCGGCTGCGAGTACGTCGACGTGGCCGAGAACATCGCCCGCGACCGCGCCAAGCAGCTGTTCGGCTGCGAGTACGCCAACGTCCAGCCGCACTCCGGCTCCACCGCCAACCAGGCGGTGTACTTCACCTACTGCCAGCCGGGCGACACCGTGCTGGGCATGGACCTGTCCCACGGCGGCCACCTCACCCACGGCTCGCCGGTATCGTTCTCAGGCAAGATGTACAAGGTCGTGTCCTACGGCGTGAAACGGGAAACCGGCTACATCGACATGGACGACGTGGCGCGAAAAGCCCGCGAGCACAAGCCGCGGATGATCATCGTCGGCGCCTCGGCCTACAGCCGGCACTACGAGTTCGCGAAGTTCCGCGAGATCGCGGACGAGGTCGGTGCCTACCTGTTCGCCGACGTGGCCCACCCGGCCGGGCTGATCGCGGCCGGACTGCACCCCTCGCCGGTCCCGCACTGCCACGTGGTGACCACCACCACGCACAAGACGCTGCGCGGCCCGCGGGGCGGCATGGTGCTGATCGGCAAGGACGGCGAGAACCCCTTCGGGCAGAAGATCAAGGCCAAGTCCGGCGAGCGGCTGAAGCTGATGTCGGAGGTGATGGACAGCACCGTGATGCCGGGCATCCAGGGCGGGCCGCTGATGCACGTGATCGCGGCCAAGGCGGTGGCCTTCCAGGAGGCCCTGGATCCGTCGTTCAAGGGCTACGCCCGGCAGGTGATCGACAACGCCCAGGCGCTGGCGGCCGCCATGGTGGAGCGCGGCTACGCCATCGTCTCCGGCGGCACCGACAACCACCTGATGCTGATCGACCTCACCAGCAAGGGCATCACCGGCAAGGAGGCCGAGAACGGCCTGCACGCCGCCGGCATCACCGTCAACAAGAACATGGTGCCGTTCGACGCCCGCAGCCCCTTCGTCACCTCGGGCTTCCGGATGGGCACCGCGGCGCTGACCACCCGGGGCATGAAGCAGGCCGAGATGAGGACCATCGCCGGGATGATCGATACGGTGCTGTCCGACGTCCAGAACCAGGGCGCGATCGCGCGGGTGGCCGGCGAGATCAGGGAGCTCTGCCAACAATTCCCCCTGTATCCCAACCGCTTGAAAGGGTGAGACCATGGGCGAGATCCGGCAGCTGGGCAACGTCCAGTTCGGCGAGGTGGTGGCCACGGCCCTGAAGGAGCGCTGGAGCGGCGTGCTGACCATCGAGAACCCGGAGTTCACGGAGTACGTCAACTTCCAGGGCGGCTCCATCGCCGGCTTCTTCTCGGCCGAGCGCAAGAAGCTGATCGGCGAGATCCTGATGGCCGGGGGCCACATCGAGCAGGCCGACCTGGACAAGGCCATGGCCCAGCAGAAGGCGCAGGGCGGGCGGCTGGGGGACGTGCTGGTGACGATGGACCTGATCACCCGGCAGCGGCTGGAGGAGGTGCTGGCGCTGCACCAGATGAGCGTGCTGGCCCAGTGCCTGTCGGCCCGGGACAGCGAGCTGACCTTCGAGCCCGGCATCGGCCTGGACAGCAAGGCCTGATGCCGGCGCGGCGGCGGACAACGGCGGCGCCGGCGGCGCCGCCCCGGCCCAGCTGGGACCGCTACTTCATGGACATCGCCCGGATGGTGGCCAGCCGGTCGACCTGCCTGCGGCGCCGGGTGGGCGCGGTGATCGTCCGCGACAAGCGGATCCTGGCCACCGGGTACAACGGCGCGCCGGCCGGCCTGGCCCACTGCGGCCAGATCGGCTGCATCCGGGAGCGGCTGGGGGTGGCGTCGGGCGAGCGCCACGAGCTGTGCCGGGCCATCCACGCCGAGCAGAACGCCATCATCCAGGCGTCCAGTTCCGGCGTCCCGCTGCGCGGCAGCGTGATGTACACCACCCACCATCCCTGCGTGCTGTGCTCCAAGATCATCATCAACGCCGGGATCGTGCGGGTGGTCTACGCCCAGGGCTACCCCGACCAGCTCTCCCGCCAGATCCTGCGGGAGGCGAGGCTGAAGATCGCGCGGCACGCCTGATGGCCACGGCGGCCCGCCGGCCGGGCGAACGGGTGTTCGTGGGCCTGGGATCGAACCTGGGCAACCGGCTGGGCAACCTGCGCGGGGCGCTGGCGGCCATCAGCGAGATCCCCGGCCTGTCGGTCGCCGCGGTGTCGCCGCTGTACGAGACCGAACCGGTCGGCAACCGCGACCAGCCGCAGTTCGTCAACGCCGTGATCGAGGTCGACTGCCGGCTGTCCCCGGCGGAGCTGCTGGCCGCGTTGCAGCGGATCGAGCGGCGGATGGGCCGGGTCAACCCGGTCAAATGGGGGCCGCGCGTCATCGACCTCGACCTGCTCTACTACGGGGAGCGCGTCCTGCGCGCGGAGGGGCTGGTCCTGCCGCACCCCGAGGCCGCCCGCCGGGCGTTCGTGCTGGAGCCGCTGGCCGGGATCGCGCCCGGCTTCACCGACCCGGTCGAGCGCCGCACGGTGCGGGAGCTCTTGGCGCGGCTGGACCGCGTCGGCCAGGCCGTGGCCCGGATCGCCGACGGCAATCACTAGGCCATCGCACGACATGAAACAGCAGATACCGAACTACATCGCGGTCGAGGGCGTGATCGGCGTGGGCAAGACCTCGCTGACCAGGAGACTGGCCGAGCGCTTCCATGCCAGCACGGTGCTGGAGGAGGTGGAGACCAATCCGTTCCTGTCAAGCTTCTACGGCGACCGCCGGGCCTACGCCTTCCAGACCCAGCTGTTCTTCCTGCTGTCGCGGTTCCGCCAGCAGCAGTCGATGACCCAGCAGGACCTGTTCGGCCAGACGATGGTGGCCGACTACCTGTTCGCCAAGGACCGGATCTTCGCCTACCTCAACCTGGACCGCAACGAGCTGGCCCTGTACGAGACGCTGTGGAAGCTGCTGGAGCAGAAGACCGCCAGGCCGGACCTGGTGATCTACCTCCAGGCCGACCTGGACACGCTGCAGCGCCGGATCCGGGAGCGGGGCCGAAGCTTCGAGCACAACCTGTCGCGGGAGTACCTGGCCGAGCTGTCCGAGGCCTACAACCACTACTTCTTCCACTACAGCGAGACCCCGCTGCTGGTGGTCAACGTCGGCGGCATCGACTTCGTCAAGCGGGAGCCGGATTTCGATGACCTGGTGGCCAAGATCTGCACTCCGCACCCCGGGACCAGGTACTATGTGCCGAAGAAGTGACCGGCGCAACCCGGGGAACCGTTCCTTCCGGTGGGGCCACGGCCGTGCCTGTCTGGCCGCGGCCTGTCTTTTTTTATGCGTCGGCTGCGGCCGGCCGGATGTTTCCGACCCCAGGCAAGTGGGGGAGGCCGCCTGGCGGGCGATCGCCGGCCAGGACATCGAGGCGCTGCAGAGGCTGGTCATACCGGAGGACCGCCCCAAATTCACCGCCGAGGCCCTGCGCCGCGAGCTGGAGAGCCTGCCGCCGCTGCCAGACACGATGGTCGTGGTGGTGGAAGTATCCGGAGAGCGCGGCCAGGCGATGGTCGCAGGCTGGGCGCACCCCGATGGGCTCCAGATGGTCAACCGCGCCGGCCGCTGGTGGATCGAGTACTGACGCGGCGTCCGCCGCGGGACCGCAACCAAAAGCGAAGCAGCTGAAGCGAGGTCAAGCTATGGCCGACTGGCAGGGTTCCTTCACCGCCCTGGTCACGCCGTTCCACAATGGCATCCTGGATGAGCAGGCCCTGGAACGGCTTTTAGATTACCAGCTGGCGGGCCGCAGCGCCGGGATCATCCCCTGCGCCACCACCGGCGAGGGGCCGACCATCTCGTCGGAGGAGTTCCGGCGGATCCTGGAGCTGACGCTGAGGAAGGCCAAGGGCAAGGCCGCGGTGCTGGCCTACACCAAGGCCGTGGCCAAGGCCACCAAGCTGCCGATCATGCTGTACAACGTGCCGAGCCGCACCGGGGTCTCGCTCGACCCCGCCACCGTCGCCCGGCTGGCTGAGATCGACAACATCGTGGCCATCAAGGAGGCGTCGGGGTCGCTGGACCAGGCCAGCCAGATCATCGGCCAGTGCGGCGACCGGTTCGCCGTGTTCTCGGGCGACGACTCGCTGACCCTGCCGATGCTGGCCGTCGGGGCCCGGGGGGTGGTGTCGGTGGTGGCCAACGTCCTGCCCAAGGACACCGCCAAGCTGGTCGCCTGCTTCCTGGAGGGGAAGGTCGATGAGGCCCGCAAGATCCACTTGAAACAATTCGCCCTGGTCAAGGCGCTGTTCGCCGAGACCAGCCCCGGGCCGGTGAAGTGCGCCCTCAACCTGCTGGGGCTGTGCCACGCCGACCTGCGGATGCCGCTGGTGGACGTGTCGGACGGCACCAGGAAGATGGTGAAAGAGGAATTGAAACGGTACGGGATCCTGAAATGACGTAGGGGCGATGGATGAATCGCCCCTACCACCGCCGATGAACCTGCTATTGCACATCTGCTGCGCGCCCTGCCTCTGCTGGCCGCACCGCACGCTGGAGGAGGAGGGGATCCGGTTCGCGGGATTGTGGTTCAACCCGACCATCCATCCCTACACCGAGTACCGGGCCCGCCGGGAATCGCTGCGGCAGTATGCCGGGAGCCATGCGCTCGACGTCGTCTACCTCGACGACTATCCCCTGGAACGGACGCTGGCGGCGCTGGCCGGGGAACGCTGCGCCGCCTGCTACCGCATCCGGCTGGACCGGACGGCCCGCTACGCCCGGGAGCACGGTTTCGCGGCCTTCTCCACGACGCTGCTTTACAGCCGCTACCAGCGGCACGACTTGGTGCGCGAGGCCGGAGAGCGGGCGGGGCGGGAATATAATGTGCAGTTCAGCTACCGGGATTTCCGGACCGGCTGGGAGCAGGGCCGGGCGATGGCCCGCCAGCTGGACCTGTACCGCCAGAAGTACTGCGGCTGCATCTTCAGCGAGCGCGACCGCTTTTTCAAGCCCCCCGCCGGTGGCCCCGACCGGTCCGAGCCCGTCAGCTGATCCGGTACGTCCCGGCCCGAGCGGTGACCAGTCCCTCGGCCGCCAGCCTCTTCAGGATGCGATCGACGCGCGCTGCCGGTTCCCTGACCGCGGCGCGGATGGCCGGGAAGGACATGGCGCGGACGGTCAGCAACCGGATGACGTTGCCGCGCAGCTGCCGGTCCGAACCCTGGAAACGGCCCTGGCGGGGCCGGCCGGCGCCGGCGCCGGCGCCGTGCGCCTTGAGCCAGGCGCCGTAGTCCATCAACGCGCCGTACCAGCGGCGGGGGTGCCGGCGGTCGAGCGTCAGCTCGACCAGCGGCAGCAGTTCACGGTCCCCGACCGTGCGGCGCGATGGGAAGAAGCGATCGGCGTACACCGTCCGGATGTTGGTCTCGATGAAGACGGCCGGCCGGTCGAAGGCGTAGGCCAGGATCGCCCCGGCGGTGTTGGCGCCGATCCCGGGCAGCCGGACCAGCTCCGGCAGCGAGTCCGGCACGCCGCCGCCGTGCCCGGCCACGATGGCCTGGGCGGCGCGCTTCAGGTAGAGGGCCCGGCGGTTGTAGCCCAGCCCGCTCCAGGCCGCCAGCACCCGCCGCAGCGGCGCCCGGGCCAGTGCGCCGACGTCGGGGAACCGGGCGATGAACTCCAGGTACTTGGGAACGACCCGCGGCACCTGGGTCTGCTGCAGCATCAGCTCGGACACCAGGATGCGGTAGGGGTCCGTCGTCCGGCGCCAGGGAAGATCATGGCGGCCGTACCGGCGGTGGTGCCGCAGCACCACGTCGCGGAAACTCCGGATCTCCAGCTCGTCACATCGTTTCATGGGTCAATCATACCACGGATCGGAGGGAAATGAAAGCTGCCCGGTTGCTCCGGTGGGCCCTGGCGGTCCTCGGCGCCGTCCTGGCGGGATGCGGCGGGCCCGGCCCGCGCCACGAGATGGTGATCGCCACGTCGTTCTACCCGATGTACCTGGCGACGGCCAACCTCGCCGCCGGGGTGCCCGGCGTGCGGGTGGTGAACGTCGCCCGGCCCTCGACCGGCTGCCTCCACGACTACCAGCTGACCCCGCAGGACCTGCGGACGCTGGCCGGCGCCGAGGTGCTGGTGATCAACGGCGGCGGCATGGAGTCGTTCGTGGACAAGGCGGTGGCGCAGCTGCCGCGCCTGATCGTCGTCGACGCCTCGCGCGGCATCGAGCTGATCAGGGACGGGCAGGGCGCCGTCAACCCCCACGTCTGGGTCTCGGTGAGCGGGGCGATGGCCCAGGTGCGCGCCATCGCCGAGGGGCTGGCCGCGGCCGATCCGGAGCACGCCGCGGCCTACCGGGCCAACGCCGCGGCCTACCTGGCGAAGCTGGACGCCCTGCGGCAGCGGATGCACGGCGGGCTCAAGGGCATCAGGACCAGGGACATCATCACCTTCCACGAGGCCTTCCCCTACTTCGCCCGGGAGTTCGGGCTGACGGTGGCCGCCGTGATCGAGCGCGAGCCGGGCGCGGAGCCCAGCGCCGCCGAGCTGGCGGCGACGATCGACCTGGTCCGGGCCAAGGGGATCACCGCGCTGTTCGCCGAGCCGCAGTACCCGGCCCGGGCGGCGCA
>JALOPJ010000065.1 GCA_025453955.1 Candidatus Edwardsiibacteriota bacterium | reverse complement strand
CGCGCATCACGTGGGAGATCCGCATCAGGTGGTCGTCCACCACGTTGGCGAAGTTGTAGGTCGGCAGGCCGTCGCTCTTCAGCAGCACGCCGTCCTCCAGCTGGGCGTTCTCGCAGGAGTACTCGCCGTAGACCAGGTCGCGCACCACGGTGGTCCCGTGCTGCGGCACGCGCTGCCGCACCACGTGCGGCTCACCGGCGCTGACCCGGGCGGCGGCCTCGTCCGCGGCAGGTCGCGGCAGCGGCCGTCGTAGCGGAAGGTCCCGCCGTCCTGCTCGCAGGCGGCCCGCAAGCCGTCGATCCGCTCCTTGGTGCAGAAACAGTAATAGGCGCCGCCCCGCTCCACCAGCTGGTCGGCGTGTTCGCGGTAGATCGCCCGGCGCTGGCTCTGGACGTAGGGCCCGCAGGGGCCGCCCTTGTCCGGGCCCTCGTCGTGCTCCAGGCCGCAGCGGTCCAGCGTCCGGTTGATGGCGTCCAGCGCGCCGTCCACCAGCCGCTCCTGGTCGGTGTCCTCGATCCGCAGGATGAAGGTCCCGCGCAGGCTGCGGGCGATCAGGTAGGCGTAGAGCGCGGTGCGCAGGTTGCCGATGTGCATGTAGCCGGTGGGGCTGGGCGCGAACCGGGTGCGGACGTCGGTCATGGTCGTGGTCATCGTTGGATAGAAGGTGAACCATCAATCATAGCAAATATGGCCCGCGAAGTCAAAGGGGAAAAGCCGCGCCCGTCGTCCTTGACTTTGTCCGCCGATGGTAGTATAGTTAGTCGATATGATGAACACGACGATCGCGATGATCATGGCAGCGGCGCTGCTCTGCGGCGCATCGGGCCAGGCGCTGCAGCTGCCGGGCACGGCCGGGGACCGGTCGGCGGTGACGCTGGTGTCCCGCTCCGACGGTGCGGTGACCGTGGCCTGCCAGCTGGGCCGGCTGGAGGGCTCGGTGCTGCCGGCCGCGGCGATGGAGGGCGCGGCCGAGGACTTCCTGCGGCTGTCCCTGCCCGAGGGCGGGCTCACCGGCGAGATGGGGAAGCCGGCGCTGCCGACGCTGTGCGCCGTGCTGGACGTGCCGCACGGCGCGGCGATCGAGCTGTCGGTCGACCCCGGCCCGGCGCTGAGCGTGAACCTTGCCGGGATCGGTCCGGGACTGCGGATCGCGCCGGCGCTGGGTCCGGTGCCGAAGGTCGAGGGGGCCCGGCCCCGCTTCGTCATCGACCGCGGCACCTACGGCGCGGCTGCCTTCTATCCCGCGGCGCCGGCCGAGATCGACGACATCGCGGCGCGGGCAGGGCTGGCGCGGGGCCACCGGCTGGCCGCGGTGCGGTTCCACCCGGTGCAGTACGACCCGGTGGCGGGCGTCCTGCGGTACTTCCCCAGGATGACCGCGACCGTCACCTTCCGCGGCGGCGACCGGACCGCGACGGCGGCTGCGATCGCGCGGGACTATTCCCCGGACTGGGAGAGCTTCATCGGGCGGCTGGCGGTCAACCGCGGGCAATGGGGCGACGGGAGCACACCGTCGCTGCCGTCCTGCTACGACGTCTTTTACGGCGGCACGTACGCCGCTGCGGCAGCGCGGCTCGCCGACTGGAAGCGCAGCCGTGGCTTCCAGGTGCGGTGCTGGGACGCCTCGGGATGGACGGCGGCGGCGATCAACGACAGCATCCTGGCGCAATCGCCGCGGGCGACCTACCTGCTGCTGGTCTCGGATCCCGACGGGACCGACCCGCTGCCGGTCTCGGCCGACGGCCCCGCGACCGGGGCGCCGACGGACCTGTACTACGCCGAGACCGACGAGAACGGCTACCTGCCCGACCTGTTCGGCGCCCGGCTGTCGGTGAAGAGCGCCGCCGAGGCGGACGCCGCGGTCGACAAGGCGATCCGTTACGAGCAGGCCGAGTTCGGCGCGGCCGGCGTGGCCTGGCTGAAGCGGGCACTGCTGATCGCCGGGTACGATGCGTACTACCAGCCGGTGGGAGTCGCCACCAACGCTTATTGCCAGGCCGTCCTGGCGCGCTGCGGGTACGACGTTGACACGCTGATCATGGCGCCGGGCGAGGGCAAGACGCGCATCGTGCCGTTTGTCAACGCCGGCACCGCCTGGACGGTGTATTCGGCCCACGGCAGCGTCACCGGCTGGCAACTGGGCGGCACCTACTGGAACGCCGACCAGCTGGCCGGAGACCTGTCGAACCAGGACCGGTACACGCTGCCGATGGGGCATTGCTGCCTGTCCGGGGATTTCAACAGCACCGGCAAGGAGCCCGGCAATACCGACTGCTTCGGCGAGACCTGGACCAGGCTGGCCGGCAAGGGCGGCGTCAGCTACTTCGGCAGCGTGCCATCGACCTACTGGGACGAGGACGACTGGCTGCAACGCCGCTACTTCGACGCCATCTACGACAGCATCCCCGGATCGCCCGGTCTGCGGCTGGCCGAGGCCGGCCGGTTCACCCAGCACGGGCTGTTCTGGATCGAGGCCAACACCGCGACGAGCCTCAAGCAATACTACTTCGAGGCCTATCACCTGTTGAACGACCCGGCACTGAAGGTCTGGGTCCGGCTGCCCTACAAATCGGTCCAGGTGACGCCGACCGCCGTGGCGATCAACGTGCCGACGGCGATCAGCCTGACGCTGACCGATCCCGACTCGGGGAACGCCCCGGTGGCGGGCGTCGGCGTGTACCTGGTGGACGGCGGCGACAGCGTCCTGCTGGCCGCCACCGACTCAACGGGCCGGGCGGGGTTCACCGTCACCGCGCGTTCGGCGGTCGCGTTGCGCCTGCGGGGCTGGCAGGCCGGCGGCACCGCGCCCGCGTTCGAAGCGGCGATCGCCGTGCGTTCGCCCGCGGCCTCGGCGCTGGAGCGCGCCGCGCCCAACCCGTTCCGCGGCGCCACCCGCATCGGGTTCGCCATGGCGGCGGACGGTGATGCCGCGATCGCCATCTACGATGTGCTGGGGCGGCGGGTGCGGACCCTGCTGTCGGGACGCCGACCGGTCGGCTACCACTCGGTGGTCTGGGACGGGCGGAACGCAGACGGGACCGCGGTCGCGGCGGGCATCTACTTCTGCCGGTTGACGACCCCACGATCGGACGGCTGTCAACGGTTGGTGCTGTTTCGCTGAACCAAGATCATGAATGAACGGCCGGTCCCCATGCGGGACCGGTTTTTTTTATCTGGCATGATCGATCGGCCTGCCGTTTGCGGCAGGTTTTTCCATGTAATCGATGATGATGATTACCTTACCTAAAAAATATGCATTTTTTTACATTTTTTGCTTGACAATGGTGAATTTTACCTATAAAATGGTGACCAGTGGGTTAAAGTGGGTTAAAGTGTCTAATGTGCCCAAACCACAAAATATGAATATTTTACTCTGCCCGGATACATCATCTAGTGGTCTATCACTGTCCCCGATGACCGCTCCACGCCACCATCCCGGAGGTGCGCCATGATACTGTTCGGCGGCACATACCATCATACCATCGACGCCAAGGGACGGGTCAACATCCCCGCGCCGATGCGCAAGCAATTGACCGGCGACAGCGCCGAGCACGTCTGGGTCACCCGCGGCCTGCAGGACGGCTGCGTGTTCGTCTACCCGCACGGCAACTGGGAGCTCAAGATGCAGGAGCTGGCCGCGCTGCCCCGCACCGAGCAGAACGCGGTCAACATCCGGATGTTCTCGATGGGCAGCTTCCGGGCCGAGCTGGACGCCCAGGGCCGGATCGTGGTGCCGCCGCAGTACCAGAAGGAGGCGGGCTTCGCCGGCGACGTGGTGATCGTGGGCGTGATGGACCGGATCGAGATCTGGAACCCGGCGGCGCACCAGCGGTACCAGGCTGCCAACGAGCAGAGCTTCCAGCAGCTGGTCCGCACCTTCTAGGCGGCCTCCTACCAACCATCGCATACGACAACGTCCAACCAGCGAGGAGAACCAGATGCGCATCCAAACCCTCCCGGCGGGCACCGCCAGCGTCCGGCTGGAACTGCACGGCATCATCAACCTGCAGGCGTTCTTCCAGCTGGAGGAGGCGATCCTCAAGGTGATCAAGAAGAACGTCTTCAGGATCGAGCTGGAGATGTCCGACGTCAAGCACATGGACTATCGGGGAGTGGAGATGCTGGTGAAGCGGGCCGAGCGGCTGCGCGGCTACGGCGGCGACCTGACGCTGGTCGGGCTGTCGCCCTACCTGATCAACATCCTGCAGATGGCCGGCGCCGCCGATACCTTCGAGATCGTGGCGCCGCAGGTCCCGGCGCAGGGCGACCTGTTCCAGCGCAGCGAGAAGACCCTGCCGGCGGTGGCGTAAGGCCCGCTCGACCCCCCGCGCCGACGGATCCCCGGATGGTGCCGGAATGGACGGATACTCGCACACCCCGGTTCTTTTGCATCGGTCGGTCGACCTGCTGGCGCCGCGGCCGGGCGGGACCTACGTGGACGCCACGCTGGGCGGCGGCGGCCACGCCCTCGAGCTGCTGCGGCGCAGCGGCCCGGACGGCCTGCTGGTGGGGATCGACCGCGACCCCATGGCCCTGGCCGCCGCCGCCCAGCGGCTGGCGGCGTTCGGCGGGCGGGTGGAGCTGGTCCGCGCCGACTTCGGCGAGCTGGGCGCGGCGCTGGCCGGGCGGGCCGGCCGGATCGACGGGTTCCTGTTCGACCTGGGCGTCTCCTCGCCGCAGCTCGACCAGGCCGGCCGCGGGTTCAGCTTCATGGCCGACGGCCCGCTGGACATGCGGATGGGCGGCTCGCCGGCCAGCGCCGCTGAGATCGTCAACGGCTACGGCCTGGCCGAGCTGGTGCGGGTGATCCGGGACTACGGCGAGGAGCGGAACGCGGCGCGGATCGCCCGGGCCATCGTCCGCCAGCGCCAGCGGCGGCCGCTGGCGACCACCGCTGACCTGGCCGACATCGTCCGCGGCACCCGTCCGGCGATGCCGGCCAAGACCCTGGCCCGGGTGTTCCAGGCCGTCCGGATCGAGGTCAACGGCGAACTGGACTCGCTGCGCCGCGGGCTGGAGGCCGCCGTCGGGCTGCTGGCCCCGGCCGGCCGCATCGCGGTCATCTCCTACCACTCGCTCGAGGACCGGATCGCCAAGGAGTTCTTCGCCGGCAAGGCGGCCGGCTGCACCTGCCCGCCCGACCTGCCGGTGTGCGCCTGCGGCCGGCAGGCGGGAACCGTAACGATACTGACGCCCAGACCGATCGTCCCGGACGACGACGAACAACGGGCAAATCCGCGCTCGCGCAGCGCGAAGCTGAGGGCCGCCGAACGGACATGAGACTGCTGACCAGGGACGAGATCAGATCGCGGGCGCCCCGCACCGGATGGTGGCTGGGGGCGCTGGCGGCCGCGTTCTTCGGCCTGCTGTTCCTGTTCGTCTGGCAGAAGGTGCGGCTGACCGGCCAGCTGGCCCGGATCGAGGGCAAGGAACGGACGCTGGCCGCGCTGCGCACGCAGCAGAAGACGCTGGCCGTCGACATCCAGCGTTTGGCCTTCCCGGGCCGGCTGGAGGCGGTGGCGTCGGCCGAGCTGGGAATGGTCTACCCCGAGCGGGACCAGATGGTGGTGATGATCACGCCGCCGGCGAGGGGCTCCGGACAGGGCGTCTTCGCGGCGCTGTTCAAGCCGGTCAACGCGGCCTGGAGCCAGCAGTGAAGCGGCGGATGACGCTGATCCTGCGCCTGTTCGTCGCGGTCTGGCTGGTGCTGGTCGGGCGGACGGCCTGGCTGCAGGTGGTGCGGGCGCAGCAGTACCGGGACCTGGCCCAGAAGCAGCACCAGCTGCGGGTGGGGCTGCGGCCGGAACGCGGCCGGATCCTGGACCGGGAGGGGCGGGTGCTGGCCGTGTCGGTCGAGGGCGCGCGCACCTATCCCTACGGCACGCTGGCGCAGCCGCTGCTGGGGTTCGTCAACCGCGACAACCAGGGCGTCGAGGGGCTGGAGCGCTGCTTCGACCGGGAGCTGCGCGGCGAGCTCGGCTGGGCCACCCGGCAGCAGGACGCCTCGGGCCGGCTCTATCCGTCGCTCGATTACTCCGCCAAGCCGGCGCGGTCCGGCTGCGACCTGCGGCTGACCATCGATATCGACATCCAGGCCATCGCCGACGAGGAGCTGCGCCGCGGGGCCAGGGCCTGCGGCGCGACGTCGGGCACGGCGGTGGTCACCGATCCGGCCACCGGCGAGATCCTCGGTCTGGCCTGCTTCCCCCCGTTCGACCCCAGCGCGCCGGTGGCCGGGCAGACCGGCGCCATCCTCAACCGCGCCATCGCCGCGCAGTTCGAGCCCGGCTCGACGTTCAAGCCCTTCACCGTGGCGGCCGGGATCGACGCCGGCATCGTGGCGCCCGACGACATGGTCGACGGCGAGCGCGGCAGCTGGCAGGTGGCCGACCGGCGGATCGGCGAGGCCGAGGGGCACAAGTACGGCAGGATCACCGTGGCCGACGCGGTGGCGCGCTCCAGCAACATCTGCCTGGCCAAGGTCGGGTTCCAGGTCGGCAGGGAACGGCTCTACCAGTACGCCCGGTCGTTCGGTTTCGGCTGCAAGACCGGCGTCAACTTCGCCGGCGAGACCGAGGGCGTGCTGACCAAGCCGAGCTTCTGGTCACCGATCAACCTGGCGACCATCAGCTTCGGCCAGGGCGTCTCCGTCAGCGCGCTGCAGCTGTGCCAGGCCTACGGCGCCATCGCCAACGGCGGCTACCTGTTGAAGCCGCGGCTGCTGCTGGGGATCGAACAGGATTCACAGTCGGTCGCGGGCGGCGACCGCCCGGACACGGTGCGGCGGGTGATCGCCGCGGCGACCAGCGCCAAGGTGGTCGCCATGCTGCGGCGCAGCGTGGACGACAGCCTGGGCACCGGCAAGCTGGCCCGGCTGCGGGGCTGGTCAGTGGCCGGCAAGACCGGCACGGCCCAGAAACCGGCCGCCGGCCGCCGGGGTTACGACCCCGACAAGTACGTGGCGTCGTTCATCGGTTTCCTGCCGGCGGACGCTCCGCGGCTGCTGGTGGCGGTGGTGCTGGACGAGCCGCGGCGCGGCGTATACGGCGGCGTGGTGGCCGCACCCGTGTTCCGGAACATCGCCGTCCGGATCGCCAGCCTGCCGCGCGGGCTGAACCAGTCGGTGCTGGCGGCGCGATGAACGGACGACCCGACGGCGGGCAGCCGGTCACGCTCTCCGAACTGCTGCGGGCGGTCCCGGGCGCCGAGCCGCAGCCGGCGGCGGCCGATCCCATGATCGGGGGGCTGCAGTACGACTCCCGGCAGGTCCGTCCCGGCGACCTGTTCTTCGCGGTCCCCGGCTACCGCACGGACGGGCGGCGGTTCGTCGCCGACGCGGTGCGGGCCGGGGCCGCCGCGGTGGTCGCCGAGGGCCGGCAGCCGCTGACCGCCCCGGCGGTGGTGCGGGTGGCCGACGTCCGAGAGGCGATGTCACTGATGGCCGCACGGTTCTTCGGGTTTCCCGCGGCCGCCCTGGAGATGGTGGCGATCACCGGCACGGCCGGCAAGACCACCACGTCGTTCCTGGCGCGGGCGATCTTCGACGCGGCCGGCAGGAGGACCGGCCTGCTGGGTACCATCAGCTACCAGGTGCTGGGTCAGAGCTTCCCGGCGCCCAACACCACGCCCGAGTCGCTGGACCTGCAGCGGTTGCTGGCCGTGATGCGGGGCGCGGGGGTCGGCACGGTGGTGATGGAGGCTTCGTCGCACGGCATCGAGCTGCAGCGGACGGCGGGCATCGATTTCCAAGCGGCGGCCTTCACTAATTTTTCCCAGGACCATCTCGACTTCCACGGCACCATGGACGACTATCTGCGGTCCAAGCTCAAGCTGTTCCGGTCGCTGGCGCCGACGGCGGCGGCCGTGATCAACCGCGACGATCCGGAATTCCCGCAGGTCGCAGCGGCCACCCGGGCGCGGGTCGTCGGTTTCGGCCTCAACGGGCCCGCCGAGGTCACCGCGTCCGACATCGCGGGCGATCTCGCCGGTTCGCGGTTCACGATCCGGATCGGCGACCGGCAGGCTCCGGCGGCCCTGGCGCTGACCGGGCGGCACAACGTCGCCAACGCGTTGTGCGCGGCCGCCATCGCCCACAGCCGCGGCGTCGGCCTGGAGACCATCGTCCGCGGGCTGGGGCAGGTGGCCGCCGTGCCGGGCCGGTTCGAACGGGTGGATGCCGGGCAGGACTTCACCGTGGTGGTCGACTACGCCCACACCCCCGAGGAGCTGGAACGGTTGCTGCAGGCCGCCCGGGCCCTGGCCGGCGGCCGCATCATCACCGTGTTCGGCTGCGGCGGCGACCGCGACCGCGCCAAACGGCCGTTGATGGGCCGCGCCGTCGCCGACGGATCGGACGTGGTGATCGTGACCTCGGACAATCCGCGCACCGAGCGGCCGCGGGCGATCATCGATGACATCCTGCCCGGCGTGGGCCGCAAGCCCCACCAGGTGCAGGTCGACCGGGCCGATGCCATTCGGGCCGGGATCGCGGCGGCGCGGACCGGCGACCTGGTGATCATCGCCGGCAAGGGGCACGAGGACTACCAGATCATCGGGACAGAGAAGGTCCATTTCGACGACCGCGAGGCTGCCCGGGCCGCGCTGGCCCAACGGATGACGGCGGAGGGACGGTGATGGAGACGACCAAGGCATCCGCGATCGCCCGCGCCATGGGCGGCGAGCTGCGGGGACCCGACCGTGACGTCAGCGGCGTCAGCATCGATTCCCGAACGGTCGCCGCCGGGGATCTGTTCGTGGCCATCAAGGGGCCCACCCACGACGGCCACCGGTTCGTGGCCCAGGCCTTGGCGGCCGGCGCGGCAGCGGCCGTGGTCGAGCGGGACCGGGCGCTGGACGATGCGGCGGGTCCGCTGATCGCCGTGGCCGACACGGCGGCCGCGCTGCGGGACTGGGCCCGCAGTTACCGGGCGCGGTTCGCCATCCCCGTGGTGGCGGTGACCGGGACCAACGGCAAGACCACGACCAAGGAGATGATCGCCGCCGTGCTGTCGGTGCGGCACGCGGTGCTGAAGAACGAGGGCAATCTCAACAACCAGTACGGCCTGCCGCTCTCGCTGTTCCGGCTGGCACCGGCCCATACCGCGGCCGTGGTGGAACTGGGGATGAGCGCCGTCGGCGAGATCGCCGCCCTGTGCGCGCTGGCGCAGCCGGGGATCGGCGTGGTCACCAACGTCGGCGAGGGGCACACCCAGTATCTCAAGACCATCGCCAACGTGGCGGCCGCCAAGGCCGAGCTGTTCGCGGCGCTGCCGGCGGACGGCGTGGCCATCGCCAACGCCGACGACCCCTGGGTGATGAAGGGCGCCGCCGCGACCGGTGCCAGGGTGGTGCGGTTCGGCATCGGCGAGTCCGCCGACGTCCGGGCGCAGGGCATCAGGTTCGCCGCCGCCGGTTCCACGTTCATGGTCGGCGACCAGCAGTTCACCGTCCCGATGCTGGGGGGGCACAACGTCTACAACGCCCTGGCGGCGATCGCCGCCGGCGACGCGCTGGGGATCCCGCGACCGGCCGCGGCCGCGGCCCTGGCGGCGATGCGGCCGGCGGCGATGCGGCTGGAGCCGGTCCGCCTCAAGGACTATTTCCTGATCAATGACGCCTATAACGCCAACCCGGCGTCGATGCGGGCCGCGCTGGAAACGCTGGCCGGACTGGAGCTGCCGGGGCGGAAGGTGGCGATCCTGGGCGACATGCTGGAGCTGGGAGAGATCGCCGAGAAACGCCACTGGGAGATCGGGTACCTGGGCGGCCGGCGGGCGGACGCCATCCTCACCGTGGGCGAGCTGTCCGCCAAGATCCACCAGACCGCCGAGGGCGCCGGGGCCGAGGCCGTCCACTGCCGCACCAACCAGGAGCTGATCGCCCGACTGCCCGAGCTGCTCCGGCCGTCGGACGTGATCCTGGTCAAAGCCTCGCGGGGCATGCATTTCGAAGAGATCGTCAACGCCATCATCCGGCTCTGATGCTGTACGCGCTGCTCTATCCGCTGCGGGACCAGTTCCACGGCCTCAACCTGTTCCGCTACATCACCTTCCGCTCGGGGGCGGCGCTGGTGACGGCGCTGGTGCTGACGTTCCTGGTCGGTCCGCCGCTGATCCGGTTCCTGAAGCGGCTGCAGATCGTCGACGGCGGCCGCGAGGACGCGCCGCGGGAGCACCGCGACAAGGCCGGCACCCCGACCATGGGCGGCCTGATCATCCTGGCGGCGATCATCGT
>JALOPJ010000182.1 GCA_025453955.1 Candidatus Edwardsiibacteriota bacterium | reverse complement strand
CTGCACCCCTACCACCCGGTCTCCGGCATCTGGTACACGGCCGTCGACTTCCCGGCGCCGATCCGCCAGCTGGCATTCGAGGACCGGGCCATCGCCGCCCGCACCGACCGGGGGATCTACCTCTGCGATCGCTGGAACAGCGTCGTCACGGCCAGCGGCCGCGCGGCGTCCTCGTTCGACTGGGCCAACGGCGCCGATCCGGCGGCCGTCCGCGGCGACGGCCGGCTGGCGTTCCTCTGGCCCTACGCCCTGCGCGACCGCTGGGCCATCTCCCGCCCGCTGACCGCGCTGGCGTTCGAGCCGGCCACCAGTTACGTCTGGGCGGCCTACGACGGCCTGGGACTGTGGCGCTACGACCTGATGACCCGGACCGGCGTCCAGGTCACCAGCGGGTTCCTGGCCAGCGAGAACGTGATCGCCTGCGCCGGGCAGGGCGGCCGGGTCGGTCTGGCCGGGCGGGGCGGGGTCACCATCTACGACGGGGTCCGCGGCCAGTGGCTGCAGCTGGACCGGCTGTTCAACCTTGACCTGGCCGGGCGGGAGATCCGGGCGCTGGCCTTCGACGACCGGGAGGTGCTGATCGGCACCCGCGACGGCATCGTGGCGCTGGACAGCAACGACGATTTCGCCCGCACCATCGGCCGGTACGAGGGCCTGCCGGACGACCGGATCAACTGCCTGACCATCGCCGGCGACAGCCTGTGGGTGGGCACCGACGAGGGGCTGGCGCTGTACCGCCGCGGCGCCCGCAGCGTGGTGCGCGGCTGGCAGGAACTGCGCCACGTGATCGTCAACGGCGTGGCCTGCGGCGGCGGCCGTGCCTTCGTCGCCACCAACCGCGGGGCGTTCGTCATCGACCTGGCGGACAGCATGCGGCTCTGGCGCTTCCCGCCGGCGGGGTACGCCGAGCTGCGGGACGAGCTGCGGGCCGTGGCCGTCGACGACTCGACGGCATGGTGGCTGGCGCCGGAGGGACTGCTGGGCCTCGACCTGGCGACCGGCGCCTGGCGCCGCCATCCCCGCGCCGGCAGCTACGCCGCGGGGCAGGGGCTGGCGCTGGCGGTCGACGCCGGCAACGTCTGGCTGGGCACCGACGCCGGCCTGGCCCGGCTGGAGAAGGCCAGCGGCGTCTGGCGGACCTACCACGCCGGCGACGGCCTGCTGGACGAGGCGGTGCTGGCGGTGTGGTCGCAGGACGGGTACGTCTGGTGCGGCGGCGCCAACGGGGCCAGCCGCTATCGCTGGTCGAAATGACGGAACGGGGGACGATGCGATGAGACACGCCTTCGCGGCGCTGGCCGATGCGGCCCTGTTCGCCCTGCTGCTCTATGCCGCGGCGCTGACCGGCCTGCTGCTGGCCGGGACGCTGGAGATCGCCTTCGGCTGGAACATCCTGCTGACCCGGGCCGGCGGCATCGCCACGGCCGCCGTGATCATGGCGGCCGCGGTGGCGCTGCACTTCGTCCTGCCGCGGCGGCGCCACGGGGCCACCCCGGGGGCGTCGCTGCTGGCCGCGCCGCCGCGCCGGGCGCTGCGCTGGTACGGCATCGCGCTGGGCGCCATGCTGGCGTGCTGCCTGGCGATCGGGGCGGTCTCCAACATCGTGTACGGGGCGCTGGTCGCCGCGCAGCAGCGGCGGCTGGCGTCGCCGGGCCTGCCGCGGCAGTGGGGCGAGATCATGCCGGCGTATGCCGCCGAGAACAACGCGGCGCAGTACTTCTACGACACCACGCTGGCCTTCACCGGGCTGAACGGGATCGGCCCGGCCTTCACGATGCTGAAGGAGCATCCCGATTCCGCGGCGGCCGTCGAACGGTTGGTGCGCTCGATCCAGACGCAGGACGGTCCGGCATTGACGCGGTTCGAGCGGGGCCTGGCCTGTTCCGCGCTGCTGTACGCCGACTACCGCGCGGCCTCGCCGGACACGCTCTACAACGTGCGGATCCCGAATTACCTGCGGGTCCAGAGCGCATCCAAGCTCTACGCGGCGCGCGCGACGCTGGCCGCGCGGCGGGGCGACTGGGCAGCGGCCGGCGTCCAGTACCGGAAGCTGCTGGCGGTGGCGCGGCTGCTGGCGCAGGACCCCATCCTGATCGGCGTGATGGTCCAGTTCGC
Organism: Candidatus Edwardsiibacteriota bacterium; assembly: GCA_025453955.1. Taxonomy (GTDB): domain Bacteria; phylum Edwardsbacteria; class AC1; order AC1; family EtOH8; genus UBA2255. Next base: position 2,409 of record JALOPJ010000182.1, on the reverse strand, counting down.
CCAGCAGGGCATCATCGGCGACGGGCTGATCATGATGGTGAAGTACCGCGGCCATGATCCCCGCTGCCAGGCCCTGGTATCCGAGGTCTGCGACGCCCTGCCGCCGGTGGCGGGCCGGGTGCGGGCCGCGCTGAACGCGGAATCGGTCGCGACCGGCGCGCTGATCGACCGGCTGGCGCGGCAGCCGCTGCCCCGCGAATTGTTCACCGTCTACTCGGGCGCGACGCCCGGCCCCGGCGCTCCAGTCGCAGGGATCTTGCTGGCGCCCCTCTACCACGCCTGGAAGCGCTGGGACCAGTACTGCTGGCTGCGCCACGACGAATACGCCCTGAAAATGACCGACCCGGCCAACGGCCGCGCCGCCGCCGACTCCCTGCGCGCAGCGTCCGACCGGTTCCGGGCGCGGCGCCACCGCCTGCCGGCGCTGTTCGCCAGCATCGCCGCGCCGGACCCCGTGATGTTCTACGGCCGAGAGCTGGAATGCCGGGCCCTGCCGGGCATGGTCCGCCTGTTCGCCGCCGCGGCCGATTTCCAACGGACCAATGGCCGCTACCCGGCAACGGCCGGGGAACTGGTCCCGAAGTATTTCCCATCCCTGCCGCAAAGCCCGATCGACGGCGGGGACTACCTCTTCGTGAACGACGGGAACGCGTTCACCGTCAAGGCCCCGGGCGGGAACAGAACGAAAGGGACCGGACCGATGCGGACACTGACCCTGGCGATCCTGGCGATCGCGATCATCAGCTCGCCGCTGCTGGCGGAGAAGCCGCGGGTGGCGCTGACCGCCCTGCAGGCCGAGGGCGAGGGCCTGGCCGCCCAGCGCGAGGCCCTGGGCAACCACCTGGAGCAGGAGCTGCTCCGCACCAAGTCCTTCGCGGTGGTGGCGGGGACCGACCTGGGCGACCTGCTGAAGAAGGCCGGGGCCAAGCCGGGCGCGACGGTGGACCAGGCGCTGGCGGTCCAGGCCGGCAAGATCCTCAAGGCCGGCAAGCTGGTGTGGGGCAAGCTGGTCAACGACGGCGGCCGGCTGTCCTTCTGGCTGAAGATGGTGGACACCGAGAGCGGCGAACTGCTGTTCTCCAAGGGCTACACCAGCGAGGGCTCGGGCGAGGCCGCCCGCCACGAGTTCGAGAAGCAGTCGCTGGTGATCGGCAACGAGCTGGTGGCGACCCTGACCGGCAAGGCGCCGGAGGAGAAGGAGCTGCAGATCACGGTGGCGGGCGCGGCCGGGCTGGTCTCCAAGGACGCCATGAGCACGCCGGACGCCTACGCGGCGGTGATCGTGGGCGAGAAGATCGTCGGCACCACCAGCTTCAAGCAGAACCGCAAGAACCCGGTGTGGAACGAGACCTTCAGCTTCGCCTACCGGGGCCAGAAGATCCAGCTGGCGTTCTTCGACCGCGACCTGACCAAGGACGAGTACATCGGCAGCTGCGAGCTGGCCGAGCCCAAGGACGGGACCTACGACATCCTGGCGGGCGGCGGCAAGAAGGTCGGCGCGGTGATGGTCACGTTCAAGTACGCCGAGTAGGGCGCGGCGGCAGGCACGACGCGGGCCGGAGCGAACGCTCCGGCCCGCGTTGTTGATCACGGTACACGTCTGACCTCTCCGTGCACCCCTCTCCTAATGCGTTAGGAGAGGGGTGAGGGGGTGAGGTCAAGCCGCTGGCGGAGCCGTCCGACTCAACCCCGGCCCTTCTCTTTCGAAAGAGAAGGGAGCAAGGGATGAGTCCGCGCACCCCATCCCCGGCGGGAAAAGGCAGGGGCCAGGTCAGGACTGCCGATGGCGGGACCGGCTGCCGTCCCCTCTATCAAAAGGGGATACTGGTGTGTGTATCAGGTTTGACCGGTCAACGTGATCCCTCTCGGGCCTCTCCCCGCTGCGGAGAGAGGCACATCAGGCTTCTCGCAATGACGTGGTAGCTGATTGCCACGTTCGTGCAGGAGGAGTAGCCATTCTCGCAATGACGTTACCCCTCCCCGCAGCGGGGAGGGGCAGGGGAGAGGTCGGCCCGGCCGCCGATGGAGGGACCGACACTCCAAAGCCTGTCACCCTGAGTATGGCAGACGTGCCTGACAAGCCGAACGGGTGATCTCGGTCATCCTTCATCCTGTCAGGCATGGAGCAATCCTTCGAATGTGATACGCGTTGCCCGGCTCAGGACGTCGTCTCAGGATGACGCTTCACGGAATGACAACCCACGGGGCCGCCGGCGGGTCCTGAAACCGCGGCGTCTTTTTTACCCGGCGGGTTGACAACGCCGCGGCGTTCGGCTATGATTCAAACATCCGCTCCGGTTGATATGCGTCCACCATTGAAGGGACCGATCATGAAGCACCTGTCGTTCGCCCTGCTGTCCGTCCTGCTGGCCGCGTCCGCGGCCCTGGCCCAGCCGGCCAAGCCGCCGC
>JALOPJ010000181.1 GCA_025453955.1 Candidatus Edwardsiibacteriota bacterium | reverse complement strand
GCCGAGCCCAGGTACACCAGCGAGAACGGCCATTCCTTCTTGCGCTGCTTGATCTTCAGGATGTGGTGGCGGATCAGGCTGTCGGTGGCGATCACGATGGCCGGCAGGCCGATCACGATCTCCCACTCCAGGGCGTTGTTGTAGAGGAACTGGGACGGCTTGGACGGGATGAAGTACTGCACGGTGAACAGCACGCCCAGCACCAGCACGATGGTCAGGGGGATGGTTCTCTGCATGGTCGGCGCCTCAGTTGATGGCGAACAGGCTGCTGAACCAGTCGCCGCGGGTGGCCAGCATCCAGATGCTGCCGGCCAGCACCAGCGCGACGATGATCAGCTTCATGAAGTCCTGGCCCTTGACCCCGCCCACCAGCAGCGGGTCCTGCGACAGGTAGGCGCTGGCGGCGTAGAACTCCTCGGCGATCAGGGTGTAGTCGCAGGAGGTGATGAAGAACGGCAGCTGGTTGATGGCGTCGGTGCCGGCGATCTGGATGGCGCCGGTGGCGGCGCCGGCCTCGGACATCACCAGCGACTCGGCGTAGAACATCCCCATGAACAGGTTGGTGGCCGGCCGGTCGCGGGCGATCACCCCCGAGACGCCGGCGGCGTAGCCCATCTGGTCGCTGGTCAGGAAGAAGACGCTGTCGTGGTTGAACAGGTCGGGCCGGCCGCTGCCGGCGTAGGCCTGCTTCACCACCTCGGTGGCCACGGTGTGGACGATGTAGTCGTTGGTGGGCACCACCAGCGGGGTCTCGTATTCGGCGGTCTTGCGCGCCACCTGCCCCAGGATGTTGAGGCCGGCGATGGTGGCCACGTCGGAGATGGTCGAGAACCCCAGCACGTAGAGGATCGGCCGCCCCATCTCGGTGGCGCGTCCCACCGCCTCCTCCACCGCGTCCAGCCCCGGGATGTGGCGGATGTAGCGCTTGCCCCGCTTGGCGCGGTCGATGAACAGCAGGGCCAGGAACACGAACAACAGCGTGCCGACCAGGGCGTTGACCTTGCCGGCCTTGAACCACTGCTCCCGGGCCCGCACCTCGCCGCTGGCGGCGGGTTGCGACACCTCCCCGCCGCGGTCGACGGCGGCCACCCGGTAGACGTAGGCCGCGCCGGTCTCGGCCTCGTTGTCGTGGTAGAAGGCGTTGCCCCGCGGCAGCTGGGCCAGCGGCTGGAACGAGTCGCTGCCGGCCGCCGCCCGGGAGATGACGTAGCCGTCCAGGGCCGTGCCGCTGTCCGACGGCGACAGCGCCCATTCCAGGGTGATGCTGAGGCCGTCGTCGTCCGGGGTGTCGTAGGCCCGCACCGCGCCGGGCGGGGCGGGGACGGCGGCGGCCGGCAGGGCCAGTGCCAGCAGCAGGGCCAGGGCGATGGGACCGGTGGCGCGCGTCATGCGGACCTCGCGGTTGTCATTTGATGATGTGGATCCAGTCGGTCATCAGGAACTGCATCCGGCTGATGAACAGCGACAGCCGGGCCATCACGGTGTAGCCGAAGCTGGCGCCGAAGCCGATCATCACGAACCAGATGCCGATGCGGGAGCTGACCCGCAGGGCGCCGGTGTGCTCCCGCGAGAAGAAGAAGTAGCTGATGGTGCAGACCACGCCGGCCAGCACCAGCAGGCCGACCACCAGCCCGTTGTAGGGGTCGAACGGGTGCTGCAGCATCGCCGGGGTCAGCAGGGTGCCCTGCATCTGCTTGACGATGTTGGCCTCCAGGCTGCGGGGCAGGCCGACGCCGCTGCCGGCGCCCAGGCTGATGGCGATCGGGATCAGCATCAGGTAGCCGATCTTGGGGATGAAGCGGGTGAGGTAGAGCAGGCCCAGTCCCAGCGGGACCAGCAGCACCCAGTCGTGGGCCCGGAAGATGCCCTGGATGACGTAGGGCTGGACGGCGTTGTGCCAGTAGATGGCGATGGTGTAGCCCACCGCCAGGCCGGTGAACAGGTGCTCGGCGAACTTGTAGAACGGGTTGTCCTTGTAGAGGTAGGTGTAGATGCACAGCGTCAGGATGGCCGCCAGCCACACCCAGGGGTTGGTCGTCATTGGATGGCCCTCCCCTCGCCGTCCCGCTTGCCGGCGCGCCGCGCCGCCAGGAAGGCGATGTTGCCCATGATGATCAGCAGCATGGTGACGATGTGCGACACCGAGATGGCGTTCATCGCCCGGCTGGCCAGCCCCTTGCGGGGATGGTAGCCGCGCTCGACGTTGAGCTGCTCGTACTCGGCGGCGCCCTTCATCCCGCCCAGCTGGCCCACCAGCTGCCCGGTCTGGAGGTAGGGGTAGTAGTCCGGCGCCGACACCGCGGTCAGGCCGGCCGCCACGGTGGCGTGGTACTGCACGCCGGCGTAGACGATCCAGGTGGTGACCACCTGGCTGCCGGCCAGGTCCAGCAGCAGCGCCACGTCGTCGTAGTTGCGGATGTTGCGCAGCAGCGGCAGGCTGTCGGCCGGCGTGCCGTAGTGGTCGGTGCGGAAGGTGCCCCGCATGTTCTCGCCCAGCCCCATGATCACGATGGTGTAGCCCGGCCGGTAGCCCATGTAGCAGTAGTCGACCCCGTGGCGCTTGCCGCACTCCTGCGCCACCCTGGTGAAGATCCGCTCGCCCAGCGAGGCGCCGATCGGGTACAGCGACATCCCGATCACCGGGATGCCCCGGGCGAAGCAGTGCCGCAGCACGGCCTCGGCCATCGGGTCCAGCTCGGCGGCCACCTGGGGGTCGTAGTCGAAGGAGATCAGCACCGCCTTGCCGCCCGGCGGCACGGCCTCGATGTGGTCGAACAGGCGCTGGGTGCTGCGGTCGACGTAGTGGCGCAGGTTGAAGCTGAACACCAGCGGCACGATCACCGAGACGGCCAGCACCAGGTAGACGACGCGGCGGTCGAGCGAGCCCAGCTTCTTCAGGAAGTCCATGCTACTCCCTCCCCAGCCAGTTGCGCTCGATCCCCAGCATGATCTTGAGGCTGGTGGCCGCCATCCCCAG
>JALOPJ010000180.1 GCA_025453955.1 Candidatus Edwardsiibacteriota bacterium | reverse complement strand
AGCTTCCTGATCGCGCCGAACAGCCGGATGACCTGCTGCGGATCGGCGTGGCCCGCGGTATCGGCCAGGCTGATGTTGCGGATGCCGGCGGCGAGGTACTTCCTGACCATCGCCAGCACCTTGTCCTCGGGGATCGGTCCGTCGAAGCCGCAGCCGAAGGCCGACTGCACGGAGGCCTGGACCTTCTTGCCGGCGTCCTGCGCCTTCCTGGCCATCGACAGGATCTGCCCCATCGCCTTTTCCGGGCTCATCCCGGTGTTCTTCTGGCTGTGGGTCTCGCTGGCCGAGACGCCCATGCAGAACATCTCCACGCCGCAGGCCATGCCGCGCTCGAAGCCCTTCTCGTTCAGCACCAATCCCGAAAGAACCGTCCTGGGGTTGGCCTTGCCGTTCTTGGCGTAGTGCGCGAACAGGTCGTCGGTGTCGGCCATCTGCGGCACCTTCTCCTTGTGGACGAAGGAGCCGATCTGGACGATGTCGACGCCCGAGGCCATCAGCGCGTCGATCCAGCGGATCTTCTGGTCGGTGGGGACGGTCTTCTTCTCGATCTGGAAGCCGTCCCGCAGGCCCACGTCGTGGATGATGATGTCGGGCATATTTTTATTGATGTTGGGGCAATTCATGAATTGCCCGTACGTTGGGGGTATTGTAGGGGCGGTTCGCGAACCGCCCCTACGGTTTTCTGTCGGGGCAGGTTTGAAACCTGCCCTTACAATTTCCCGGCGATGGCCTGGGCCATTGCCAGGGTCTTGGTGTCGCCGCCCATGTCGTAGGTGCGGGCCTTGCCCTCATTGATCACCGCGGCCACGGCGGCCTCGATCCTCTCCGCCTTGTCGACTTCGCCCAGCCAGGTCAGCATCATCTTGGCTGCCAGGATGGTGGCGATGGGGTTGGCCTTGTACATGCCGGCGTACTTGGGCGCCGAGCCGTGGGTGGGCTCGAACACCGCCAGCTTGTCGCCGATGTTGCCCGAGCAGCCGAAGCCCAGCCCGCCCACCATCTGGGCGCAGAGGTCGGAGATGATGTCGCCGAACAGGTTGGTGGCGGCCAGCACCGAGTAGTTCATCGGGTTCTTCAGCAGCCACATGCAGATGGCGTCGACGTTGGCGTCGTCGCACTGGATGTCGGGGTACTGCTTGGCCACCTCCTTGCCGACCTCCAGGAACAGGCCCTCGGTGGCCCGCACCACGTTGGCCTTGTGGACCAGGGTCACCTTCTTCTTGCCGTACTTCTTGGCGTACTCGAAGGCCGCCCGCACGATCCGCTCCGAGCCCTTGCGGGTGTTGATCTTGCAGGTGATGGCGTACTGGTCGGCCGGCACGTCCTTGAAGGCGGCGAACGGCTTGGAGACCTTGGTCAGGGTGTCGATCAACTCCTGCGGCACCGGGTTGAACTCCACGCCGGCGTACAGGCCCTCGGTGTTCTCGCGGAACACGGTCAGGTCGATCTCGGTCTTGTAGTTGAGCGGGTTGCCGGGGTAGGCCTTGCAGGGCCGCAGGCAGGTGTAGAGGTCGAACAGCTGGCGCATCCGCACGATGGGCGAGCGGTAGACCAGGCCCTTGCCCTGCAGCGCGGGGACCAGCTCCTTCTCCGCGGCCTTGACCGGCTTGGAGGTGATGGCGCCGAACATGGCGGCATCCACCTTGCCCAACAGGTCGATGGTCCGTTGCGGGAAGGCGTCGCCCTCCTGGCACCAGAACTCCCAGCCGATGTCGCCGTGGAGGTACTCGGCGTCGAACTTGACCGCGTCCAGCACGATCTTGGCGGCTTCCATCACCTCGATGCCGATGCCGTCGCCCGGCAGCCAGGCGATCCTGTACTTGGCCATGATGCTCCTCGAATGGTTGTGATTATCGATGTCGCCGTCCGCCGGGACAGCTATTGTACTGCAAAAAAAGACGGCGCGTCAAGCCAAATCAGGCGCGGCGCCGCGGGGCGCGCCGTTCCACCCGCCGCGCCAGCCGCTGGTCCCGGCTGATCTCGCTGTCCTGGTTGGCCCAGCGGCTGATGTGCCGCAGCAGCACCGGCACGTACTCGTTGGCGGCCGCGGTCGACAGGCGGTAGACGGTCCACAGCGCCCGCCGCTCGTCCGTCACCAGGCCGGCCTCCCGCAGCTGGCGCAGGTGGCGGGAGACGCAGGGCTGGGAGATGCCCAGCACCGCGGTCAGCTCGCCGACGCTCATCGGCTGGTCCTGCAGCAGCTTGAGGACGCGGATGCGGTTGGCGTCGCCCAGCGCCTTGAACACCTTGACCAGGTTCTGCATGCGGCCGCCGTTCTTATATATCAATATAGCTATATTGTTATATCAAGTATACCGCAGCCGCGCCGCGATGTCAAGGGAAATCGGCGGGCGGGCCGCTTGCATGCGCCGGCCCGATGTGCTATGATTGCGGCGAACGACCACGCAGCGAACGACAGGACCGATGATGACCACCGCACCCACGCACCCCGTGATCGGGCTGACCGCCCTGCGCAGCCCGGACAAGGAATCGTTCCACCACGTGCTGACCGGCCACTACCTGCGGGCGGTGACCGCGGCCGGCGGGTTCCCCATCGTGCTGCCGGCCATCCCCGACCGCTGCGACGAGGCGCTGGACCTGGTGTCCGGCCTGCTGCTGATCGGCGGCGGCGACATCGAGGCCCGGCACCTGGGGAAGGGCAACCACCCCCGGGCCAAGTTCTTCAACCCCCTGCGGGACGAGTTCGAGCTGGCGATCATCCCCGCGGCGATCAGGCGGAAGATGCCGGTGCTGGGCGTCTGCCGGGGCGAGCAGCTGCTCAACGTGGCGCTGGGCGGCACCATGTACCAGGACATCGGCGACGAGCAGGGCTCGGCGTTCGAGCACCTGCGGGAGGACACGCCCGACGCCGCGGTGCACGCCGTCAGCGTGGCGGCCGAGTCCTGCCTGGCGGCCATCCTGGGGACGACCCAGGTCTCGGTCAACAGCACCCATCACCAGGCGGTGCGCGACCCGGCCCCGGGCCTGGCCGCGGTGGCCTGGGCGCC
>JALOPJ010000179.1 GCA_025453955.1 Candidatus Edwardsiibacteriota bacterium | reverse complement strand
CGAGGAGCTCTCGGGCGACTACGCCGGCCGGCTCAAGTTCGGCAAGGTCGACGTCGACGCCAACCCCGCCACCGCCGGGCAGTACGGCATCCGCAGCATCCCCAGCATGCTGGTGTTCAAGAACGGCCGGGTGGTCGACACCATCGTCGGCGCCATGCCCAAGGCCGCGCTGGCCCAGAAGATCGACGCCGCTCTCGCCAAGTGACGCGCAAGGAGACGGACCATGCCAATATACGAATACCAGTGCGCCTCCTGCGGACACCGCTTCGAGCGGCTGATGAGCTCGTCATCGGTGAAGGCCCCGGCCTGCCCCCGGTGCGGCAAGGCCACCGAGAAACAGCTGTCGGCCTTCGCCGCCAAAGCCGGGAGCGCCTGCTGCAGCGGATCGGAACACGATTCCGGCGGGTCCTGCTGCTCGGGCGGGACCTGCGGCTGCCATTGATCCCACGCCTGCCGGCGGGGTGACCGCGCCATGGCCAAACGGAACTGCTGGGAGGTGATGCGCTGCGGCCGCCAGCCCGGCGGCGAACGGGTCCACGAGTTGGGCATCTGCCCCTCGGCCACCGAATCGCGGCTGGACGGCGTGCATGGCGGGACCAACGCCGGCCGTTGCTGCTGGATGGTCGCCGGGACGTTCTGCGACGGGAAACCCGCGGGCACGATGGCGATGAAATTCCACGAATGCACCATGTGCGCGTTCTACAACCAGGTCAAGGCGGAGGAGGCCAGGGACTACGTCTTCGTCAGCGACCTGGCCGACAAGCTGAAGGAACCGAAGGGATAGGCGGTGATCCGATGCCCCTGCTGAAGGACGAGGACCAGAAATACCTGCGCGCGGAGTTCGCGCGGAAGCTCACCGGCCCGGTGAAGATCGTGTTCTTCACCCAGGCGCAGGACTGCATGTTCTGCCAGCCCACCGAGCAGATCATCCGGGAGCTGCTGCCGCTGTCGGACAAGCTGTCGCTGGAGACGCACGCCTTCGCACCGGGGTCGGAGGAGGCGACGCGCTACGGCATCGACAAGATACCCGCCATCGTCCTGGTCGGGGCCAAGGACTACGGGGTGCGGTTCTACGGCATCCCGGCCGGCTTCGAGTTCTCGACCCTGGTGGCGGACATCATCGACGTCTCGCGGGGCGAGACCTCATTCTCGCCCGAGGCCCGGGACAAGGTCCGCGCGATCGCGAAACCCGTGGACATCCAGGTGTTCGTCTCGCCCACCTGCCCCTACTGCCCGCCGGCCGTGCGGCTGGCCCACATGGCGGCCATCGAGAACGGCCTGGTCACCGCGGCCATGGTCGAGTCCACCGAGTTCCCGCATCTGGCGCACCAGTACAACGTGGCGGGCGTGCCGCGGACCATCTTCAACGGGACCGTCTCGCTGGAGGGCGCGGCGCCCGAGGCGTTGTTCATCGAGAAGCTGCTGGAAGCGGCACGATAGGCCGTCATTCATAAGGAAACCATGAATACAGGAACGAAAGAAGAGTTCGATCGAGTCCGCCGGGTGTTCTTCAGACCCCTGACTGGGAGTCATTCATGTTTTCCTGGTTTCCTTATGAAAAGGTATCTATGATCGTCGTGCACCCCGAATTCTGCCCGCAGAACCACCGCTGCCCGGTGCTGCCGAAATGCCCGGCCGGCGCCATCTCCCAGCATGGTTTCGCCGCGCCCACCGTCGACCGGGACAAGTGCACCGACTGCGGCGTCTGCGCCCGGTCGTGCAACGTGTTCGAGCAGGTCGCCGAACCGGCCGGAACGCCCCGCTGACCGTTCGTCCGACATCCGAGACCACATGCCCGACATCCCGACATTCGACATCGCAATCATCGGCGGCGGCCCCGCCGGCCTGACGGCCGGCCTCTACGCCGGCCGCGGCGGCCTGCGGGCCGCCGTGGTCGAGAAGCTGATGCCGGGCGGCCTGGTGGCCAACACCGAGCGCATCGACAACTACCCCGGCTTCCCCGAGGGGATCTCCGGATACGACCTGGCCCAGAGGATGCAGGCCCAGGCCGCCAAGTTCGGAGCGCAGTTCGTCTCGGACGAGGCCGCGGCCATCGCGATCGAGCCCAAGAGCTTCCTGGTGAGGTTGTCCTCGAAGGCCCAGCTGCGGGCCAAGGCGCTGGTGATCGCCAGCGGCGCCTATCCCCGGACCCTGGGCGTGCCCGGCGAGAAGGAGCTGCTGGGCAAGGGCGTGTCCTACTGCGCGGTCTGCGACGGCGCGTTCTTCAAGAATCAGGACGTGGCCGTGGTCGGCGGCGGGGACTCGGCGGTGCAGGAGGCCGTCTACCTGGCCGGATTGTGCAGCACGGTGACCGTGGTCCACCGCCGCAGCAGCCTGCGCGCGGCCGAGTCGCTGCAGCGCGTCGCCTTCAGGAACGGGAAGATCTCGTTCTCGTGGAACAGGACCGTGGTCGCGATCGAGGGCGGCACCCAGGTCGAGGGATTGCGGGTGATGGACAAGGAAACCATGAAGGAAGAGGTGCTGCCGGTGTCCGGCGTGTTCATCTACGTCGGCTACCATCCCAACAGCGCGGTGGTCAAGGACCTGGTGCAACTAGACGAGAACGGGTACATCGTCACGGACGAGAACCTGATGACCTCGGCGCCCGGCATCTTCGCGGCCGGCGACGTCCGGAGGAAGCTGGTCCGCCAGATATCCGGCGCCGTGGGCGACGCGGCCACCGCCGCGGTGGCGGCCCAGCAGTACATCGAGAATTTGTAAGGGCGACCGGCCGCGCATCGTACGGGCAATTCATGAATTGCCCCAACCAGGGACACGGCTCGCCGCGTCCCAACAAGGAGGACACCATGGCGGAACGTTCCCAGATCTACAAGTGCGAGCTCTGCGGCAACATCGTCGAGGTGCTGCACGGCGGCAAGGGCGAGCTGGTCTGCTGCGGCAAGCCGATGAGGCTGTTCACCGAGAACACGGTGGACGCGGCCAGGGAGAAGCACGTCCCGGTGATCGCGAAGACGGCGGACGGCTGGAAGGTCACGGTCGGCTCGGTGGC
>JALOPJ010000178.1 GCA_025453955.1 Candidatus Edwardsiibacteriota bacterium | reverse complement strand
CCTGTCGATCATGCCGTTGGTTTTTTCCTTGACCCACCCGTTGATGGTCTTCAGCGCCGCCGGGTCCCCGAAGTCGAGCTCGGCCGCCCGGCCGCCGAAATCGCGCTCCACCAGCGCCTGGTACTCCTTCCTGATCGGCAGGCCCCGGCGCAGCCACATCGAGTTGGCGATGTCGAACCGCGCCATGCTGTCGGCCGAGGACAGCGCCCGGCCCAGCGCCGCCGCGCCCCTCACCGCGCCCGCCGGCGGCAGGCGCATCACCGAGGCCATCTCGTCGGCGGTCTGGCCCCTGGCCCCGGCCCAGGCCATCGTCAGCGCGGTGTGGACGCTGTAGGGCGAGATGAAGGTGTTGCCGGACGGCGCCGCCGCCGTCAGGTCCCGGAACAGCTCGAAGCCCAGCCGGTTCACCGCCTCGGGCATCGTCGCCGCGGATTGGGACGCTTTCACGGTCTCGGCTGCCGCCTGTTTCTTCCTGCCCATGGCCTCGGCGTGAACGCCGGCGGACAGCAGCGTCGCGACCAGCAGCCAGTGGATCGTTTTCATGGATCTCTCCAGATTTGGCATTGGACCTAACCCCGTTCCCCTTCCCGCTGCGGGAAGGGGAACGGGGTTGGGTCACCCCCGGATGATCGCCAGCAGCTCGCGCCGTTTCTCGTCCAGCAGCGCCTCGCCCGCCGCCTCGATGTTGAGCCGCAGCAGCGGCTCGGTGTTGGACGGCCGGATATTGGCCCACCAGTCCGGGTACGAGATGGTCAGCCCGTCCAGCAGGTCCAGCTGCGCGCCCTTGCCCTTGTAGATCTCCTCCAGCTGCTCCAGCTTGGCCGTGATGTCGGCGACCGTGCTGTTGGTCTCGGGGATGCGGTGGTAGCGGTCGATCTCGGACACCAGCCGCGACAGCGGCTTGGCCTCCTCGCTGATCAGCTGCCAGCAGACCAGGAAGGCGATCAGGCCCGAGTCCGCGAACCAGAAGTCGCGGAAGTAGAAGTGCCCCGAGTGCTCGCCCCCGAAGATGGCGTCATGCTGGCGCATCAGCGGCTTGATCAGGGCGTGGCCCACCCTGCTGCGCAGCGGCGTGCCGCCGTACTGCTCGACGGCCTCCCTGACGCAGCGCGAACAGATGGCGTTGTAGAGGATGGTCGAGCCGGGGTTCTTCTTCAGCAGCATCTTGGCCACCAGCGCCGCCACGTCCGAGCCGGCCAGGCCCCTGCCCCGCTCGTCGATCAGGAACATCCGGTCGGCGTCGCCGTCGAAGGCCACGCCCATGTCGCAGTTGTCCGACACCACCTTGTCCTGCAGCGCCTCGATGTTCTCGGGCTCGATCGGGCTGGCCGGGTGGTTGGGGAACTCGCCGTCCAGCTCGAAGAACATCGGCACCAGCGTGCCCGGCACCTTGCGGAACAGCGCGGCCACGGTCTTCCCCGCCATCCCGTTGCCGGCGTCCACCGCGATCCTGAACGGCTTGAGCTTCTTGGCGTCGACGAACGACAGGCAGTAGTCGATGTAGGCATCATCTATGTTCTTTTGAACGATCTTGCCCTTTACATCTTGCATTTTTAATTTTGCATCATTGACCAGGTCCCGCATCTGCGTCAGCCCCTCGTCCCCCGACAGCGGCACGGCGTCCTTCCTGCAGATCTTGAGGCCGTTGTACTGCTTGGGATTGTGGCTGGCGGTGATCATCACGCCGGCGTCGTAGCCGTACTTGCCCACCGCGAAGTACAGCCCGTCGGTGGAGACCTGGCCGATGTCGACCACGTCCGCGCCCTGCATGGTGACGCCCTCGGCCAGGGCGTCGAACAACGGCTGGGACGAGGTTCGCATGTCGCGGCCGATCACGACCTGCTTGCATTTTAAATACTCGACCAAGGCCCGGCCCAGGTCCCGGGCCTGCGCCTCGTCCAGCTCGGCCGGGTAGATGCCGCGGATGTCGTAGGCCTTGACGATCTTGGGATTGATGGGCATGGTTGCTCCTCGGTTCGTGAACTACTGCATTCGCTTCTTGCGTGGTAAACAACCCTCGACAGCTTTGACCATGTCGTCATAGAGCACCGAACGGATGAAATCGTAGCTCCGGTCCGGTCCTGGGATCGTTTTGACGGTATCCGGCAACACGATATCTCCGGTCCACAAGGTCACGTAATCTCTGCCATCGACCGTACGGAACGGCATTCTTCCCCGTCCGTGGTACTCGATCTTGTTGTAGGGTCTGCCCTGGAAAAACGCCTTGCGCTCTTTCCTCGTCAATCGAGATGTCATGTCCTCCAGGAACCAGAGGCAGCGCTCGCCCACCTTCGCGTCGCTGATGTCGCATTGCCACGTTGGTTGTGCGAGAATGAAAACCGTATCGTGCTTTTCAGCCTTTGTGATGTAGCGTTCGATGTGCACTTTGGCTATCTTGGTGCTGTCGATCTCAATGATCCCAATTGTCGTCCCAATCACGATGCGGTCCGCATGACCAACCAGTGAATCCAGATCCGTCGGACCGACCATGGCATAAAGGGAGCCAGCAAAGAAGGCACCGGCCGCGAGAAGTGTTATGGTCCTCACATTTCCTCCATCAGGGCGCCGACCAGAATATCCCACATCGTTGACGATCATGACTGGCCAGCTATGATTGTTAAGTTTACCCCTCATTATATAGCAAAGTCAAGCATAAAGCGACCGCTCACAAAATACCCTATCCTGTTGCAATTCCAGCAGCGGCGTGCTATGATTCTTTTCGCCATCTTGATCAGCAACGACCTAGCTTTGCGCCTTCGCGTCTTGGTGTTGAAAAATTCCAGATACTACTCGGTCGGCGGCATCACGCTGGAGGTGCGGTCGGACCTGCCGTTCGCCGCGCGGACCTTCGTGCCCGCCATCGGGCGCTTCCGCGTCGCGCGGCCGGGCCGCGACCGGGTCCGCGTCAACCTCCACTTCACGCTGCCGGACCTCACCGCCCCCCGCACGCCGCCGGTTTACCACAAATCCCCATGGACCATCTACCGCGGCCGTTCGGGCTGGACGTACGTCGGCGATGC
>JALOPJ010000003.1 GCA_025453955.1 Candidatus Edwardsiibacteriota bacterium | reverse complement strand
CGCTGTTTCAGGCGGACATAGGGCTCGCAGGAAAAGAGCCTGCCCCACATGGCGGAGTCGGGGGCCTGGCCGGACGAGGCGTCGTCCAGGATGGCCAGCACCGCCGCGGCCTGATCGGTGTTCAGCTTGATGTCGACGCGGGGATCGCTCATGGTCGTCGGTCGGTTCCGTTTGTCGCAGGTCGAGGACGTGAGGAACATCACCGCGGACAGGATCAATGGTATGGTCTTGTTCATGATCGGCGCGAAGTTCGCTTCTTGATTCCCAGCGACGGGACCAGCAGGCACAGGACCGTCTGGAAGATGTTCGTGGGCCGCTGGTACTCGGGGATATCGATGCCGCTGCGTTCCGCCAGCGCCCTGACGTGCTCCGCCGACTGGGCGGGAGGGAGGCCGCCGGCGAGCTGGTGCAGGGCCAGCGCCATCAGCACGCCGTCCAGGCCGGTCCGCATGTTCGCGACCAGCGCCGCGTCGAACCGCTCCTTGTCCCGCGCCAGCGCCACGTAATCGAGCCCGCAGGCCGCGCACCCGTACGAGCCGGGCGTCTCGCGCACCAGCGCGGTCGCGCCGCAGCCGGGGCAGAGGAAATGGATGGTCGATTCCACGGCCCGCGTCATTCCCGCATGGCGATCAGCTTGGCCAGGAAGGCGGCGAAGGGCTTGAACTCGGCCTCGCCGCGCATCTCGAACACCAGGGCGAAGCCCTCGGTGAATCTGCGGGCCGTCCAGATCCGCTGGCGCATGCCGGTCAATTCCACGTCGTCGATCAGCCGCGCCCGCTCGTCCTCGCGCATCGTCAGGCTGACGCGCAGCCCGCCCGCCAGCGGGATCAGGTACAGCAGCGCCTTCTTCCCGTCATGGACCTTCAGCATCCAGCCGCTGCTCTTGGAGAACGCCCACTGGCGGGGGAAGGCGCGCGTCATCCTGAGGATCTTGGCATGGAACGCGAACGCCTTGCCCAGCGCGGCGCGCAGGGCCTTGTCGTCCGGCTGGACCTTGGGTTTCAAGAATGGGCGTGGGTTCATTCATTTCCTTCTCGTGGCCGGCGTCCCGCGCTCCGGTCGATCGCATCTGGCGACGCGGGATTGCGGGGGTTCGATGCGGCAGGAGACAGGGCCGCGCTTGTCAGGGTTCCATCACGGCGACGGGGGACGCTTCACCGCCAGCAGCCGCCTGATCGAATCCAGGTCGCCCATGGTCCTCGGCCGGATCCACAGCCAGCGGCCGTCGTGGAACTGCTTGGCGGTGTCGAGCGCGCCGCGGATGCCGGCGTTCAACTCGAGACGCTTCGCCGCAACGACTTCGTCCTTGCCCAGCACCACCAGCACGCAGAAGCCGCCGGGCTCCGGCATCAGCGTCACCAGCGTCCTGCCGGACCTGCGGTAGCGGATGGTCCAGTCGTGCGCCTTCTTCCCGACGGACAGTTCGGGCGAATGGGGATAGTGCCCGGACAGCCAGGTCCGCAACTCCGTCCACAGCGCGGCGCGCTTGCCGGTCAGGGCCAGGAAGTCCTTCTCGGAAGGTTCCTTCATTCCCATCTGGTAATCCCACCTCGAGCATTTCCCGATCGGACCTGATGGACTGCGTCAATCCGCAGGACGTCAGGTGAGGGGTCCGGGGGCGCAGAGCGTTTTACGATGAGGACGAGAGCGTCAGCGGAGTCCGGTTGTTGCGAGGGGTGGACGATGAACATTGCCATCATTCCCCGAATGTCGTCGTGATCATGCCGAGCCCTGCGGCCCCGGCGATTCTTTGGTTCTTTCTGATCGGGCAGAAAGAACGCCCGTGATTATTCCTGGGCGAACGAGAAGTGCATCTGCGCCATCACCCATCTGCCATCGCGCTTCTCCAGCACGCCGGTCCAGCGGGTGTTCTCCCAGTTGGCCGGTTTCCCTTTCCACTCGTTGATGTCGTCCAGCACACAGTAGAACCAGGCGACGTCGCCGCAGCGGGAGAAGGTGATGGTGAGGTCGCGGATCTCGTAGCGCACCGCCTTGAAATCCGGGCTGCCGAAGAACGTCTCGCACTGGCGGAACTGCTCGAAGCCGCGGGTCACGGTCTTGCCGGGCTGGACCTCCAGGTAGTCCCCGTCGTTGGCGATGGTGGAGAACAGCAGCTTGAAGTCCTTGTCCTTGGCCCAGCCGATGGTGGCGCGGATGGCCGCCTCGACGGCGGCGCGCTCGGTCTGTTGGTCCGGTCGCATGGTGCTCCTCTGGCGCTGGCAGGATGCCGCCAGGACCGTGGCGGCGGTCAGGGCCAGCAGTCCAAATCTTGAACCTGTATGGCTGGACACTTGTGTCATGGCCATCGGGTGTTTTTTAGATCTTCGCCCCGCAGTCGTTGCAGAACTTGCTGCCCGCCGGCACCGGCTTGCCGCACGTGGGGCAGGGCGACGTCGCCGCGACGGCGCCGACCGGCCCGCCGCAGTTGGAGCAGAACCTGGCCGTCTGCTGGTTCTGGGTCCCGCACTTGGGGCAGGCCAGCATCGGGCCGGCGGCCATGGCCTGCGACAGCATGCCGGGCATCATCATCCCCATGCCCAGGCCGGCGCCCATGCCCACGCCGGTGCCGGCGGCGCCGCCCTCCTGCTTGGCGGCGTCGCCCATGGCGTTGGCCGCCTTGAACTTCAGGTACTGGTTCATGTCGCCGATCGCCGCCATGCCGGCCCGCTCGTCCATCCGCGCGGTGACCTCGGGCGGCGGGGTGATGGCGTTGATGTAGATGTCGACCGTCTCCAGGCCGTACTTGGAGAAGTCCTCCTGCAGGCGCGCCTTCAGCCCCGCGGCCAGCTCGTCGTAGTGGCTGGCCACGTCGAAGATCGACTTGTAGTTCTCGCCCAGGTAGTCGGCCAGCCGCGAGGAGATGATGCTCTTGAGGAAGTTGTCGACCTGCTCGGTGGTGTAGAAGCCCTGGGTGCCCACCATCTTGTTGACGAACAGCCGGGGGTCGGTGATGCGCGTGGAGTAGATGCCGTGCGAGCGCAGCCGGATCATCTGGAGCTCGGCGTCGCGGAAGGGGATGGGCTCCGGCGTCCCCCACTTCAGGTCGGTGAAGACCTTGGTGGAGACGAAGCAGACCTCGACCCGGAACGGGCTCTTGCCGTCGAAGGCCTTGCCGACCAGCTCGGCCAGCAGCGGCAGGTTCATGGTGGTCAGCGTGTGGCGGCCGGCGCCGAACACGTCCAGCGCCTTGCCGTCGCGGAAGAACACGGCCTGCTGGCTCTCGCGCACCACCACCTGCGAGCCGATCTTGGCCTCGCCCGAGCCGTCCTCGGGCACGCGGTGCACCATCTGCAGGCCGCTGTTGTCGAGGAACTCGATCACTTCCATGAATGTGGCCATGGCAAACTCCTTATTGGCTCTTGCTGTTCGGCGAGTGGATCAGGTCGTCCCGCGTCATGTCATCCTGAGATCACCCCGTGCCTGACAAGTCAAAGGATCGCTCCGTGCCCGACGAATCGAGGGAAGGATGTCACCCGTCGACCCGCGGGGCGGGGGGTCGTCTCAGGGTGACGGCAGGGGCAGGTCACACCGCCTTGCTGTTGATGACGTCGTGCCGCCCGTCGATCTTGACGTCGAGGCGGCGCAGGTCGGCCTGCAGCTCCTTCAGCTGGTCGCCCACCGTGCCGGGGCTGTCGGCGGACAGCTTCTCGATCTTCAACTTGAGGTCGGTGATGCCGCCGGCCAGGTCGCGGTCGAACTGGTAGAGCGCGTCCAGCTGCGGCTGCTGCACCCGCTCGGCGTCGAAGAACCCGGTGTAGCCGTAGTCCGCGAACTTGAGGCGGTCGACCGCCTTTTCCAGCGACTTGGCGACCGAGCCGGCCTGCGTCATGAAGTCCAGCCCGCCCGGCCGAGTGGTCAGCTCGGCGATGAAGGCGTCGAACGTCGTCTTGGCCTGTTGCAGCATCCCGGCCAGGAACACCCGCAGCACCTTGTCGGAGTTGCGCCGGGCCTCGCGCTCGGCGTATCCGCCGTACCCCGGGATCACCCGCATCATCTTTTCCAGGAAGGACCTGAGCTTGTCGCTGATGTCCGGCATGGTCGTACACTCCGTATCGATTGGTTTGATTCTAACTGTCCAGCTTGGTCGTGATGACGATGAATGCGACCGCGCACGCGATCGTGATGATTCCCGGCACAACGATGTGCGATCTGATGAGATAGATACCGGCGGCCACGACCATCAGGCAAAAGAGCAGGACACGCAGCCGGCCCGGCAACAAGTCCTCAATTCTCATGTTCCAGCATCAAGAAAACATCTGAAAACGTTATCACATTTAGCAGCCCTTGTCAACCAAAATCGGGTTAAAATCGGACCGGGCGAACCTATGGACACCGCGTTCCGTTGATACTTGTCCGATGTCATTTTCGTCGTGCGGTCATCCCGGCCCCATCCTTCGATGGGATAAACTCCGGCTGGGATCCAGGGAAAATGCCGGAGTGATATGAGGGAGGGGATGGATCCCTGCTTTCGCAGGTATGGCCAATGACCTGGCCCGGCCCGCGGTGATGTACTATTCCATTGACAAAATATCGCGGTAAACAATATAATTGGCAGTACGAAGGAGGTCCCATGGACATCAAGCTCTACAACACCCTGACCCGGACCAAGGAGGTCTTCAGGCCGATCCGGCCCGGCCACGCCGGGCTGTACACCTGCGGACCGACCGTCTACGACTACGCCCACATCGGCAACCTGCGCACCTACGTCTTCGAGGACGCGCTGCGGCGGGTGCTGGAGTACAACGGCATCGCGGTCCGGCACGTGATGAACATCACCGACGTCGGCCACCTGGAGTCCGACGCCGACTCCGGCGAGGACAAGATGGAGAAGGGCGCGCGCCGCACCGGCAAGACCGCCTGGCAGATCGCGGCCGAGTACACCGCGGCCTTCCGGGACGACCTGGGGTCGCTCAACATCCTGGAGCCCGCCGTCTGGTGCAAGGCCACCGAGCACATCAGGGAACAGGTCGAGACCATCCGGCTGATCGAGCAGAACGGCTACACCTACCGCACGTCCGACGGCATCTATTTCGACACGAAGAAGCTGCCGGGCTACGGCGCGCTGGCCGGGCTGGCCAACATCGAGGGCATCCAGGCCGGCTCGCGCGTGGAGATGGGGGAGAAGCGCTCCGCCACCGACTTCGCGCTGTGGAAGTTCTCGCCACAAGGCAGCCAGCGCCAGATGGAGTGGGACAGCCCGTGGGGCAAGGGGTTCCCGGGCTGGCACATCGAGTGCTCGGCGATGTCCGCCAAGTACCTGGGCACCCTGTTCGACATCCACTGCGGCGGCGAGGACCACATCGCCGTCCACCACACCAACGAGATCGCCCAGACCGAGGCCGCCTACGGCACCAGGCTCGCCAATTACTGGCTGCACGGCTTCTTCCTGCAGCTGGGCGAGGAGAAGATGGCCAAGAGCTCGGGCGAGTTCCTGCGGCTGCGGCTGCTGGCCGACAAGGGCTACGACCCGCTGGCCTACCGCTACTTCTGCCTGGGCGGCCACTACCGCACCCAGCTCAGGTTCTCCTGGGAATCGCTGACCGCGGCGCAGAGGGCGCTGGAGAACCTGCGGGCCGAGGTCGGCCGCCTGGTGCTGGCCGCCGGCGGCGGGGGGGAGCCGGACGGGCCGGCCGCGGCGGCGGGGCGGTCGAAGTTCCTGGACTCGGTCAACGACGACCTCAACATGCCGCAGGCGCTGGCCGTGCTGTGGGACCTGCTGAAGGACAACGGGACGTCCGCGGTCACCAGGCTGGCCCTGGTGCGTGAGTTCGACACGGTGCTGGGGCTGAAGCTGCTCGACCTGCCGTCGGGCGACGAGGTGCCGCCGGCCATCGCCGCCTTGCTGGAACAGCGCAAGCAGGCCCGCGCCGCCAAGCAGTGGACCGAGTCCGACCGGCTGCGCGACGAGATCGCCGCGCAGGGGTTCGTGGTGGAGGACACGCCGCGGGGCCAGACGGTCCGGCGGAAGAAGTTCGGGGAATAACGGCCGGCGAGGCCTCAGCATCAGTTGGCGCCTCGCGCCATTTTCTGCCGCCGTCATTCTGAGGCAGTCCCCGTGCCTGACCTGCGAAGAATCTATCCGAGGAACGAGCGACGATCTTCCGCGGGCACGGCGGGGCGCGCCGCTCAAGATGACGAATGCGGGAATGACGAGGCGCAATGGGCAATAGTCTCGAGAACCCCCTGCAGTGGGACTGGGCAGGGGATGCCGACTTCGCGGCCTTCCGCGAGGAGTTGGCCGGCATCGGCTACGCGCCGGCGGAGGCCGCCGCCGAGCTGGGCGTGCCGTCGGTCGAGGCGCTGTACCCGCTCGACTACCGCCTGCTGCCGGTCCTGCTGGACCGGCTGGAGTCGTCATCTCGCCCCCGCGCCGTAGCGGTGAAGCTGTTGCTGCTGGGCCTGCCGGTCCGTTCCCAGCCCCTGTGCGCGGCGCTGGCAGACCGCAGCGTCGATTTCATGCTGCGGGCCGGCCTGGCGGTCGAGCAGGAGGGGATGTTCCACGCCTTGCTGTCCGTCGTCCCGTTCCAGCACCTTCAGGTCGTCAGCGACAAGCTGTTCATGAACGCGGACCCGGGATTCACCGCCGAAGGTCTGTCCTCCGAGAACGCGGTGTGGCGGCTGGACCGCACCACCAGGATCATGGCCCGGGCCCTGCCCCGCCGGGGATGGCGCAGCGTGCTGGAACCCTGCTGCGGCTCGGGGGCGCTGTCGCTGCTGCTGGCGGGCCGGGCCGGCCGGATCACGGGGACGGACATCAACCCCCGGGCGGTGAACGTCGCCCGGTTCAACGCCCGGCTCAACGGCGCGGCGAACGCGGAGTTCCGGCAGGGCGACCTCTACGCCGGACTCGGGCAGGAACATCACGACCTGATCCTGGCCAATCCGCCATCGGCGCCGGGGCTGGTGCGGGCCTGGAACCGGGAGGGGGGTACGGCCGGCCGCGAGGTGGTGGAGCCGGCCATCGCCGGCGCCCTGCCGCGGCTGGCCGACGGCGGCCTGTTGCTCTGCTCGCTGCACCTGGGATACCGGGACGACCGGGACATCCAGGACTGGGTGGCTCGGCAGTTCCCGGCGGGAGAGTACCGGACGCTGGTCGTCCGGCACGCCGAGCACTGGAGCGCCGATGAGTACGCGCTGAACGAGGCCCTGCGCAAGTCCGGCCCGCGCGACCTCGAGACGTACCGCCGCACCTACCGGATGTACCGCGACGGCCTGGAGCGCGGCGGCATCGGCACGGTGGCCTTCGCGGTGCTGGCCGCCCGCCGGGGCGGGAACGGATCCGCCCTGGTGAGCGACGAACTCTATCAGCCGGGGTGGGAGCGCAGGATCGTCGATCTCGCCGGATAAGCGATCCAGCCTCACGGCCGCCGCAGGGCGGTTTTTTTGTTGCGTTTTGCCCTTGACAACCGGACGCCTCCGTGGTATATTTCGGAAACTAATAAAACGAAAACAGTTTCTAACGTACCATGGACACCGCACGATCCCAGGTCCGCCAGCGCATCATCGAGGTGGCCGGCGGCATCTTCTTCAGCCGCGGCTTCGCCAAGGTCACCGTCGACGAGATCGCCGCCGAGCTGGGCATCAGCAAGAAGACCCTCTACCAGCACTTCGCCGGCAAGGACCGGCTGCTGCAGGCGGTGGTGCGGGGCATGATCAACGACGTGGCGGCCGAGGTCGAGGCCATCGTGGGGGACGATCGCCGCGACTTCATCGACCAGCTGATCGGGCTGATGCGGCTGATGAGCGCGCGCGTCGCCCGGATCGGCTCGCAGTTCGCCGACGACCTGCGGAAGCACGCGCCCGAGCTGTGGCGGGAGGTGGAGCGGTTCCGCCACCGCAAGGTGATGGCCAATTTCGGCCGGCTGGTGCGCCGGGGACAGGCCGCAGGCGCCATCCGCGGCGACGTCGATCCCGAGCTGTTGACCGTGATCTACGCCGCCACCATCCAGGGCGTGGTCAACCCCCGGGTGCTGGCGACGCTGCCGCACGCCACGCCCTCCCGGCTGTTCCAGGCCGTGGGCAAGACCATGTTCGTCGGCATCCTCACCGAGCGGGCCAAGATCGTCCATTTCCGCAAACTGACGAAGCTGCGAAAGGAGTTCGATCATGCGTAGGCATGCACCCATCATCGCGCTGCTGGGACTGGCCCTGGCCTCCTGCGGCGGCCGCGACAACGGCGCGATCCGGGCCTCGGGCACCATCGAGGCGGTCTCGGTCGACGTGGCGGCCAGGACCGGCGGCCAGATCCTGCGCTACGCGGTGGACGAGGGCAGCGAGGTCCGCGCCGGCGACCCGCTGGCCGAGATCGACCACGCCACGCTGGACCTGCAGCTGCGGCAGGCCGATGCCGGCGTGGATCTGGCGCGGGCCCAGCTGGACAACGACCGCGCCGACAGCCGCCGGTCAGAGACGCTGTTCGCCTCGGGCAGCGCCACCGCCAAGCAGCGCGACGACGCCCTGGCCCGGCTGCGGGCGTCCCAGGCCCGCTGCGACCAGGCCCGGGCCGCGGCCGACCTGGTGCGCAAGCAGATCGCCGACTGCCGCGTGGCCTCGCCCGCCGCCGGCACCGTCACCACCCGCGCCTTCGAGCCCGGCGAGACCGTGGGACCCGGCGCCACGCTGGCCACGGTCACCCGGCTGGACCGGGTGGAGCTGGTGATCTACGTCACCGCGCTGGAGCTGGCCCGGGTCAGGCTGGGCCAGCAGGCCGCGGTCAGCGTCGACGCCTTTCCCGACCGGGCCTTCAGCGGGTCGGTGGTCCGGATCTCGCCCCAGGCCGAGTTCACGCCCAAGAACGTCCAGACCCGCGAGGACCGGGTGAAGCAGGTGTTCGGGATCAAGATCGCCATCGACAACCCGGGCCGGGAGCTCAAGCCCGGCCTGCCGGCCGACGCCGTGATCCGGCCGTAGCGCCTCCGGACGCAGGGCCATGCCGGACGCGATCCTCGAGATCGAGAACCTCACCAAGCGCTACGGCGGCCTGGCCGCGGTCGACGGGCTGTCGCTGTCGCTGCCGGCCGGCCGGATGCTGGCGCTGGTGGGGCCGGACGGGGCCGGCAAGACCACCCTGATCCGCACGCTGTGCGGCATCCTGGCGCCGGACGGCGGTTCCGCGCGCGTCTGCGGCCAGGACATCGCGACCGGAATGCCGCGCATCAAGCCGCTGGTGGGTTACCTGTCGCAGAAGTTCTCGCTGTACAGCGACCTGACGGTCGACGAGAACATCGAGTTCTTCGCCGAGATCCACGGCGTGCGGGACTGCCGGAAGCGGCGCGAGGAGCTGCTGGCGTTCACGCGTCTGGCCGCCTTCCGCAGTCGGCTGGCCGACCGGCTCTCCGGCGGCATGAAGCAGAAGCTGGCGCTGGCCTGCACCCTGGTCCACACGCCGCGCATCGTGTTCCTGGACGAGCCCACCACCGGCGTCGACCCGGTGTCGCGGCGCGACTTCTGGCGGATCCTGTCCGGCCTGCTGCGCACCGGCCTGACCATCGTGCTGACCACCCCGTACATGGACGAGGCCGAGCGCTGCTCGGTGGTCGGCTTGATGGACAAGGGCCGGCTGCTGGCCTGCGACGCGCCCGCCGCAATCAAGTCACGGATGCGGGGAGGCGTGATCGAGCTGGTCTGCGCCGACGCCCGGGTGGCCGCCCGGGAACTTGCCGCCGATCCGCTGATCAGGGAGGTGCAGACCTTCGGCGACCGGCTCAACATCATCGTGGACGATGCTCCGCGCGACTGGCCCAAGGTCCGGAAAACGATCGAGGGCCGTGGCGTAGCCTGCGAGATCTGGCGGGAGATCTCGCCCTCGCTGGAAAACGTGTTCATCAGCCTGATGGAGCAAAGAAAACAGGGCGATCAAGTGACGCTTTAAATTCGGGTGTTATATGCATAAGAGCATCGTACTAATTGCGTTGTTGGGCATTGGCAATGCTGCTGTTGCTCAATTACAACCGGTCGATCCGCTATCGGTCGATGACTTCGTACGGCTGGGGCTGCAGAACAACAGGAAACTGCACTCAGCCCAGATGCGGGTCGCTCAGGCCGAGGCCAGACAGGATGAGTCGTTCTCGGCCCTGCTGCCGACACTCAAAGCGACGGCCGGCTATTCCCGGTTGTCCAATGTGCCGGACTTCAGCATTACCATCCCGTCGTACCAGCGGCCGCTGTCGATGACCCTGTCCGAGGCCGTGCTCAACAGCTACCAGTCGAAGCTGACGCTGCAGCAGCCGCTGTTCCTGGGCAACCGCCTGACCTCGCAGCATGCGGCACGGCGGTCCGGAGCCGCCGCCGCGCGGCAGGAACTGCTGGCCGAGCAAGGCGAGCTGGCGCTGGCCGTACGCACCGCGTACTGGTCGCTGTACCAGGCCCGCCAGGTCGAGCGCGTGGTCGGGGACAACGTGCGGCAGGTGGAGTCTCACCTCCGCGACATGGACAACCTGGTGGCGCAGGGCATGGCCACCGACAACGAACGGCTCAAAGTGCGGCTGCAGCTTTCCATTGCCCGGCTGTTGCGGATCGACGCGGCCAACGCCGCCCGGGTGGCGGAGATCGGCCTCAACAACATCTGCGGCAGGCCGCTGGACGCATCGGTGGCGCTGGCATCGGAACCGGACACCAGCCAGGCCGGGGACCCGGAGCTCGGCCCGCTGCTGGAGCGGGCCACCGCCTCGCGGCCCGAGCTGCGGGCGCTGCAGGACCGGGTGGCGGCCGGAGGCGCCACGGTCGGCATGGCCCGGGCCGGCTGGTACCCGCAGGTGTTCGGCACCGCCAACTACGCCTACGCCCGGCCCAACCAGCGGATCTTCCCGGCCCGGGACCGGTTCGACGGCACCTGGGACGTTGGCGTGGCGCTGTCGCTTGACGTCTGGAACTGGGGCGCCACCCGGCACCAGGTGCGGCAGGCCAGGGCCCAGTTGGCGCAGGCCGAGGACGCGCTGGCCCAGGCCCGCGACGGGGTGATGGCCGAGGTCCGGGTCGCCTGGCTGGACCTGGGAAAATGCCGCGAGAAGATCGCGGTCACGGCCGACGGCGTGGACCAGGCGCGGGAGAACTTCCGCACCAGCGACCAGCGGTTCAGGAACGGCCTGGCCACCAACAGCGACCTGCTGGACGCGGAAAACCTGCTGCTGCAGGCCCGGCTCAACCACACCCGGGCGCTGGTGGAGCGCCAGATCGCCGCAGCGCGGCTGGCCAAGGCGGTGGGGGAGTGAACGCACAGATGTCATCCCGAGATCGCACCACGCCTTGCCGGATGAGGGATGAACGCAACATCGCCGATCGGCCAACGATCACCCTTCAATCCACCAGGCACGATGCTATCTCAGGGTGACGGGACTGCATGAAGCTAAGCGAGCATTCCATCCAGGTTCACAACCTGGCCAAGCGCTTCGGCGGCTTCACCGCGGTGGACGACGTTTCGTTCAGCGTCCGGGCCGGCGAGATCTTCGGGTTCCTGGGCGCCAACGGCGCCGGCAAGACCACCACCATCAAGATGCTGTGCGGCTTGCTGCAGTCGACCTCGGGCACGGCCACGGTGGGCGGGCACGACATCAACCGCGAATCCGACAGGGTGAAACGCGCCATCGGCTACATGTCGCAGCGGTTCTCGCTGTACGAGGACCTGTCGGTGGCCGAGAACCTGACCTTCTTCGGCGGGGTCTACGGCCTGTCCGACAGCGTGCTGCGCGAGCGCCGCGAGTGGGCCGTCGCCATGGCCGGCCTGCAGGGCCGCGAGCGGTCGCTGGCCCGCGAGCTGGCGGGAGGCATGCGGCAGCGGCTGGCGCTGGGCTGCGCCGTGCTGCACCGGCCGGGCATCGTGTTCCTGGACGAGCCCACCGGCGGGGTGGACCCGGTGTCGCGCCGCAGGTTCTGGGACCTGATCGGCGACCTGTCGGCCGGCGGCACCACGGTGTTCGTCACCACCCACTACCTGGACGAGGCCGAGTACTGCCACACCATCATGCTGATGCACGCCGGCAGGATCGTGGCCGGCGGCAGCCCGGGCAGCCTCAAGGCCGAGCACATCAGGAACCCGATCCTGGAGGTCGAGAGCCCCGACGCCATCGCCGCGCTGGACGCCATCCAGGGCCAGGACTGGGCGAAGGAGACGTCGATCTTCGGCACCAGCCTCCACGTCAGCGTGGACGACGCGGTGGAGGGGGAGCGGCTGGTGCGGCGGACGCTGGCGGAGCGCGGCATCCCCGCCGCCCGCATCGGCCGGGTGACCCCGACCCTGGAGGACGTGTTCATCCAGGTGATCGAGCAGCAAACATAGCTCGCGAGCGGACAATGCGGCACGAGCCCGGACACATCGTCCCGATCATCCGCAAGGAGTTCCGCCAGATCCGGCGGGACCCGCGCACCATGGGCATCCTGCTGTTCGTGCCGGTGTTCATGCTGATGATGTTCGGCTACGCGCTGAACTTCGACGTCAAGCACACGCCGGTGGCCGTGCTGGACCTGGACCGCACGCCGGCCAGCCGCGAGCTGTGGCAGCAGTTCGGCCGCACCGAGTTCTTCGACCTGCGCTACTGGCTGCGCGACCAGCGCGAGATCGACCGGCTGCTGGGCACCGAGCGGGCCCGGCTGGCGGTGGTGATCCCGCCGGGCTTCGGCGCCGGCCTGGCGGCGGGCCGGTCGCCGTCGGTGCAGTTCATCGTCGACGGCGCCAACTCCAACGCCGCCACCTCGGTGCTGGGCTCGCTGGAGGCCATGATGCAGCAGTACTCGCTGCGGCTGACCGCCGAGCGGATCATGCGCCGCGGCGGCTCCCGCGTCACGCTGCCGCTGGACTACCGGCCGCGGGTCTGGTTCAACCCCGAGCTCAAGAGCGCCAGGTTCCTGATCCCGGGCCTGATCGGCTTCATCCTGATGGTGGTGGCGGTGATCTCCACCACGCTGTCGATCGTGCGCGAGAAGGAGCGCGGCACCATGGAGCAGCTGGCGGTGTCGCCGGTGACGCCGCTGGAGCTGGTGGTCGGCAAGACCGCGCCCTACGTGCTGATCGCCCTGCTGTCGACCACCATGATCCTGCTGCTGGGCGCCTGGCTGTTCGAGGTGCGGGTGGCCGGCAGCCTGCTGCTGCTGTACGGCGTGACGCTGGTGTTCATCCTGGCCGCGCTGGGGATGGGCATCATGATCTCGACCCTGGCCGACACCCAGCAGGTGGCCTTCATGATCGCGGTGATCGCCACCATGCTGCCGTCGTACATCCTGTCGGGGTTCGTCTTCCCGATCCGCAACATGCCGCTGCCGGTGCAGCTGATCACCTACCTGGTGCCGGGCCGCTACTACCTGGTCTGCATCCGGGCCATCATCCTGAAGGGGGCGGGGCTGGAGGCCTTCTGGCCGCAGGTGCTGGCGCTGTGCGCCTTCGCGGCCGCGATGCTGGGCGCCGCGGCGGTGCGGATCAGGATGAAGAAACTCTAGGCGGGCGACCGGATGAGACACGGTTGTCACGACGCGCAGGCCGAGCACTACGACGAGCGGGTGGCGCGGCATCTGGGCGACTATATCAGGGAAAACTACTTCGGGGTCCTCGACCGCGTCATTGGCTGCGCCGAACTCGCGCCGGGCCAGTCGGTGCTCGACATCGGCGTCGGGACCGGCCTGTTGCCTGAGCGGGTCAAGGTGGACGTCGCGTATTACGGCATCGATATCTCCGGCAGCATGATGAAGAAGACGAGGTCCAAGGGCCTGCAGCTGCGGCTTTCGTACGGATGCTTCCAGGCAATACCGTTCCGGGAAGCCTCGTTCGACCGGGTCGTCTCCAGCTTCGCATTCCATCATCTCGGCCCGGAAGAAAAGGAGCGATCGTACCGGGAAATGGACCGGGTGCTGCGTCCCGGAGGACGGATCGTGATCGGTGATTTCATGTTCCAGGATGAAAAACAGCGGGAAGACCTAGTGGGCACGTTCGAGTCGGAGGGACGCAAGGACATGATCGAGGAGCTCAACGAGGAGTCATTCCTGGACCTTTCTCATGATGTCCCGCTGCTTGAACGGCTGGGGTATGCCATCGAGTATGAACGTTTGTCGACCTTGTCCTGGGTACTGGCCTGTCGACGGAGGTCAGGATCAGTATGAAGATGTTACGATCTTTCCATAATGAAGCCAGGAAACCATGAACATCGAATAGACACGAGATATCTGGATTCTTAGCTGCCACCTTGGACATCTTTTTTCATGCATTCATGGCTTCCTGATTGAAATTGAGTCATGCGCACCGTCCTGTTCATCATCCAGAAAGAGTTCATCCAGTTCCGGCGCGACCGCAAGATGCTGGCGCTGTCGTTCATCGCGCCGGTGCTGCAGCTGCTGATCCTGGCCTACGCCGCCTCGCTGGACGTCCGCACCATCCCCACCGTGGTCTGCGACCAGGACCGCACCCGGGAGAGCCGGGAGTTCGCCGGCTCGTTCTTCCACGCCGGCTACTTCGCCGACGCCGGCCGGGCGGCGTCGGCCGAGGCCATCGGCCCGCTGATCGACAACGGCACTGCGGCCATCGGCATCGTCATCCCGCGCGGCTTCGCCGCCGGCCTGGCGGCCGGCCGGCCGCCGCGGGTGCAGGTGATCGCCGACGGCGCCGACGCCAACTCGGCCGGCATCGGGCTGGCCTACGCCACCCAGATTGTCAACCGCGAGCTGATGCGGCGTCAGCAGCGGGTCCTGGCCGGCCGGCCGGCCGGACTACTGGTGCGGATCGACTCCCGGCCCCGCGTCTGGTACAACCCCTCGCTCAAGAGCAGGAACTTCATGGTGCCGGGCGTGCTGGGGATGCTGCTGATGGTGATGACCATGATGCTGACCTCGCTGGGCGTGGTGCGGGAGCGCGAGTCCGGCACCATGGACCAGCTGCTGGTGACGCCGATCAGGCCCTGGCAGCTGATCGTCGGCAAGCTGGCGCCGTTCGCCGCGATCGGCCTGGTGGACATCACGCTGGTGGTGGCGGTGGCCACCCTGTGGTTCCGGGTGCCGCTGGCCGGCAGCCTGGCGCTGCTCTACGGGCTGTCGCTGCTGTTCATCCTCAACACCCTGGGGCTGGGCCTGCTGATCTCCACGGTGTCGCGCAACCAGCAGCAGGCGATGATGACGGCCATCTTCTTCGTGATGATGCCGATGATCATCCTCACCGGGTTCGTGTTCCCGATCGAGAACATGCCGCGGGTGATCCAGTGGGCCACCTACGTGCTGCCGCTGCGCTATTACTTCGTGATCATCCGCGGGCTGTTCCTGAAGGGGGTGGGGATTTCCGAGCTGTGGCCGCAGGCCCTGGCGCTGTTCGCCTTCGGCTCGGCCGTGCTGACGCTGAGCGTGCTGCGGTTCCGCCGGAAGCTGGAATAGCCACATGATCGGGCGCATGGTCATCCCGAGCATGCCCTCATGCCTTGCTGAATGAGTGATGATCCCGTATTCGCCGTCCTTTGATCAGCCAGGCAACGGAGCGATCCTTCGTCCTGTCCGGACCCGGGCGATCTCAGGATGACGAGAACCTTCGGGGACCCGCAATCGCGGGTTTTTCGTTTTTTTGCTGTTTTCTCGAAAATCGGCCATTATAGCGTTGACTACCATAGGTATCTGTGTTAAAATCGCAATTCCATGCGGGCAACTACTGATTTGACCGGAATTTACCGCATCTTGCTCGAGCGGTTCGGCCCGCAGCATTGGTGGCCCGGGGACACGCCGTTCGAGGTGATGGCCGGCGCGATCCTGACCCAGAACACCAACTGGAAGAACGTCGAGCTGGCGATCCGGAACCTCAAGGACGCCGGTCTATTCGAACCTCACCGCATTCACGTAGCAACGACGTCGCGTTTATCGAAACTGGTCAGACCGTCTGGCTTTTTCAACCAGAAAGCCGAGTATCTCAAGTCGTACTGCCGTTACTACGTTTCGAGGCATGGTGCCGACGTCGATCGGATGCGGTCGGCCCCGGTCAGAAGACTGCGTGAAGAGTTGCTGGGCTTGAAGGGGATCGGCCCGGAGACAGCTGACTCGATCCTGTTGTACGCCCTGGGGAGGCCGGTCTTCGTGATCGACGCCTACACCAGGCGCGTCTTCTCCCGGCACGGCGTCCTGGGCGAGTATGACGCATACGAATACTGGCAGCGCTTCTTCACGGAGCGGTTGCCGAAGCACGCCCGGTTGTACAACGAATACCACGCGCTGATCGTCCGGCTGGCCAAGGACCACTGCCGCTCGAAACCTGACTGTTCTGGCTGTCCACTCAAAGATCTAAAAGTTGTAAACGTGCGAAAGGGAGTAAAGGTTCTCTGATCGGCTAGATTCGAGCAACCTTTGTCGCATTTACATCCTTTTCGGCATTTATTCCGTTGTCAGCAAGATGCCCATCATCGAAGCCCACAGCCTCAGCAAGCACTTCAAGCGGTTCCGGCGGCGGCCGGGCCTGGTCGGCGCGGTCAAGGACCTGTGGCACCGCACGTACGAGGTGGTGCGCGCCGTGGACGGCATCGACCTCTCGGTGGAGCGCGGCGAGATCATCGGCTACATCGGGCCCAACGGCGCCGGCAAGTCGACCACCATCAAGATGCTGACCGGCATCCTGGTGCCGACCGCGGGCTCGCTGGCGGTGCAGGGGCTGGTGCCGCACAAGGACCGCTACCGCCACGTCCGCACCATCGGCGTGGTGTTCGGCCAGCGCACCCAGCTGTGGTGGGACATCGCGGTGATCGAGGCCTTCAACCTGCTGCAGAAGATCTACGAGATACCCAGGGACGAGTACCGGCAGCGGCTGAAGAAGTTCAACCAGGTGCTGGGCCTGGAGGACCTGCTCAACATCCCGGTGCGCAAGCTGTCGCTGGGCCAGCGGATGCGCTGCGACCTGGCCGCGTCGCTGCTGCACAATCCGGCGATCCTGTTCCTGGACGAGCCCACCATCGGCCTGGACGTGGCGGTGAAGGCGTCGATCCGCGACTTCATCCGCGAGACCAACCGCCAGCAGGGCACCACGGTGATCCTGACCACCCACGACCTGTCCGACATCGAGGAGCTCTGCAGCCGGGTGATCATGATCGACGCCGGGAAGCTGATCTACGACGGCGGCCTGCGCGAGCTGAAGGAGCGCGTCGACATCCCGCGGCGGCTGCTGGTCGAGACCATCTTCCCGATCAACGCCAGCAAGATGATGCTGCTGCTCAAGGACTACCGG
Source organism: Candidatus Edwardsiibacteriota bacterium (assembly GCA_025453955.1). Classification (GTDB taxonomy): domain Bacteria; phylum Edwardsbacteria; class AC1; order AC1; family EtOH8; genus UBA2255. Next base: position 40,301 of record JALOPJ010000003.1, on the reverse strand, counting down.
CTGGGCATCACCGCGCTCGACCCCTACCGCTGGGAGCTGTCGTTCAGCAAGGGCCGGGTCAACCTGCCCCAGCTGATGCAGCTGCTGCTGGACACCCTGGAGGTGCGCGACCTGGAGCTGGAGGAGCCGGCCATCGAGGAGATCGTCCGGCAGATCTACGACCGCGGGGCGCCGGGCGACGCGCGGTGAAGAAGGTCGCGAAATACTGGCAGTTCATGCGGATCGGGTTCATCGCCTACCTGGCCCACCGCTTCCAGGTGCTGATGAACGTGCTGTCCTACCTGCTGGTGATCGCGCTCAACTACTTCCTGTGGCGGGCGGTGTTCGCCAGCCGCCCGGTGATCGCCGGGTTCACCATGAGCCAGATGATGACCTACGTGGTGATCGGCTGGTCGGCCCGGACCTTCTTCGCCAACCGCATCGACCGGATGATCGGCGACGCGGTGCGCGACGGCTCGATCGTGATGGACCTGCTCAAGCCGACCAACTTCCAGCTCTACCACTATTTCCGGTCGTTCGGCCGGGCGGTGTTCATGTTCGTCTTCATGACGCTCCCGATCATCGTGGTGGCCTCGCTGCTGTTCCCGATCAAGCCGCCCAGCGGCCGGCTGGGCCCGTACCTGTTCCCGCTGTCGGTGGTGCTGAGCTTCTTCCTGCACGCCGGCATCAGCTACCTGACCGGCCTGATGGCGTTCTTCACCCGCAACAACGAGGGGGTGTTCCGCTTCAAGCAGATGCTGGTGGAGGTGTTCTCCGGCGTGATGATCCCGATCTCGTTCTTCCCGGCCTGGGTGCAGGGCGCGCTGTTCTGGCTGCCGTTCAAGTACATCGCCTACGTGCCGCTGCGGATCTACCTGGGGATGGAGCCGCTGTCGCGGGTGCACCAGGGCGTGCTGCTGCAGGTGATGTGGATCATCATCATCTACGCCGCCGGGCAGCTGCTGTGGCACTTCGCCATCAAGCGGCTGGAGATCCAGGGGGGATGAGCGGTATGCCGGCATGACGCGATGAAACGTTTTTTCTTCTACAGCCAGCTGTACGGGGCCTACCTGGCCAACACGGTCAAGTCGCGGATGGCCTACCGGGCCGACTTCTGGGTGGGCTTCACCGCCAACCTGATGATCCAGCTGATCGGCGTGCTGTTCATCACGTCGCTCACGGCGCGGATCCCGCAGATCCGCGGCTGGGGCCGCCACGAGATCCTGTTCATCTTCGGCATCGCCCAGGCCGTGTTCGGGTTGTTCAACGTGCTGTTCACCAACCTGTTCGAGCTGTCCGGCCGCTACATCCTGGAGGGCGGGTTCGACCGGGTGCTGCTGCGGCCGCTGGGCAGCTACTTCCAGGTGGTGACCGAGCGCATCGACCTGGAGGACCTGCCGGGCGTGCTGCTGGGGCTGCTGATGGCGGGCTACGCCGCCGGAAAGCTGCACCTGGACCCGACGCCCGGCCGGGTGGCCCTGGTGGCGCTGGCGCTGGCCAACGGCTGCGCCATCTACGCCGCCGTGTTCACGGCCCTGGCCGGCCTGACGTTCTGGTTCAGGGACCGCGGCAGCATCGCCTCGGTGGTGCTGATGCTGGAGGGGTTCGCCCGCTACCCGGCGACGATCTTCGGAAAATGGCTGCAGTCGGTGCTGACCTGGGTGGTGCCGTTCGCCTTCGCCGCGTTCTACCCGTCGGCCTGGCTGCTGCGCAAGCCGGGCTCGGGGACGATGGTCGTCCTGGCCCCGCTGGCGGCCCTGGCCGCGGCCTTGGTCGCCGCCGCGGTGTGGCGCCGCGGCGTCCGGCGCTACGAAAGCGCCGGCAGCTGACCCCGGTCCCCGGAGCGTTCACGCACAATTAAATGAAGCAGGATAGAGGAAGCATGTTCACACTTGCCGACCTGAAGGATTTCTTCTCGGGAGTCATCTCGCACGACATGGCCGTCGACCTGGGCACGGCCAGCACGCTGGTCTACGTCGAGGGCAAGGGCATCGTGCTGCACCAGCCGTCGGTGGTGGCCATCGAGAAGAAGACCGGGGTGGCCATCGCCGTGGGCGACGAGGCCAAGCGGATGCTGGGCCGCACGCCCGACGAGATCAAGGCCATCCGGCCGATGAAGGACGGCGTGATCGCCGACTTCGAGATCTGCGAGGAGATGCTGCGGGCCTTCATCAAGATGGCCCAGAAACGGCGCACCATCGTGCGGCCGCGGGTGATCATCTGCGTGCCGTCGGGCATCACCGAGGTGGAGAAGCGCGCCGTGCGCGACTCGGCCGAGCACGCCGGGGCCCGCGAGGTCTTCCTGATCGCCGAGCCGATCTCGGCCGCCATCGGCGTCGGCCTGCCGGTGGACTCGGCCGTCGGCAGCATGGTGATCGACATCGGCGGCGGCACCACCGAGATCGCCGTGATCGCCCTGTCCGGGATCGTCTCCAACACGTCGATCCGCATCGCCGGCGACGAGATGGACGACGCCATCGTCGAGTACCTGCGCAAGAACTACAGCGTGCTGATCGGCGAGCAGACCGCCGAGGACATCAAGATCAAGATCGGCTCGGCCTTCCCGGTGGAGGAGAGCCGGGAGATGGAGGTCAAGGGCCGCGACCTGGTGAGCGGCATCCCCCGGGCCATCAAGATCCGCAGCGAGGAGATCCGCGAGGCCCTGCGCGAGCCGGTCAACGCCATCGTGGTGGCGGTGAAGCGGGCGCTGGAGCAGACGCCGCCCGAGCTGGCGGCCGACATCGTCGACACCGGCATCGTGATGACCGGCGGCGGGTCGCTGCTCAAGGGCCTGGACGCCCTGCTGCGGGAGGAGACCAACCTGTCGATCCGGGTGGCCGAGCAGACCCGCGAGTGCATCGTGCTGGGCGCCGGCAAGGTGCTGGAGAACCCGGAGCGGCACCACAAGGTGCTGATGCAGAGCCGCAAGGAATGACGCGGCAGGAACGCCCGGTGACGCCGTGATCCGCCTCGGCTCCGTCAAATTGCTGCGCCGGCACGATGTCGCCCTGCTGGCGGCGTTGCTGCTGGCCAGCCTCGTGCTCTCGGCCTTCCCGTCCGAATGGCGGCAGGGCCTGGGGGACGGCGTGGTGCGGATCTGCTTCGCCCCGCTGGAGCTGCCGGCGTTCCAGCTGCGGTCGTTGCGGTCGTCGTGGCGCGAGAACGAATCGCTCCGCGACCAGCTGGCCGCGGCCCGGCTGACCGCCATCAGGCTGACCGAGGCCCGCCTCGAGAACGACCGCCTGCGGTCGCTGCTGTCGCTGCGGGAGCGCGGCGCCTGGACCGTGGTGACGGCACAGGTGTCGGGGCGCGAACCGGCCCTGCTGACGCCGGACCTGCGGATCGACCGCGGTTCGGATGACGGCCTGCGGCCGGGCATGATCGTTTTCGCGCCCGACGGCGTGGTGGGAGCGGTGACGGCGGTGCAGGGCGGATCGGCCACCGTCCGCACCGTCTTCGACCCCCAGTCGCGGGTCAGCGCCATCGACCTGCGCAGCAGGGTGCTGGGCGTGTTCCGCACGGCGGGAGGGACGCACTGCATCCTGGACCGGGTGCCGCTGCGCAGCGATGTCCGCGTGGGGGACACCATCGTCAGTTCCGGCTACGGCCAGCTGTTCCCGTTCGGGCTGCCGCTGGGGACCGTCTCCGGCGTCACCACCCGCAAGAGCAGCCTGACCTGCCTGATCGACGTCAGCCCGGCGCTCGACATCAACCGCCTGACCCACCTGTTCGTGATCACCGGCGGGGACCACGGCCGGCCGGCCTCGCTGGAACCGGCGGCCGTCCCGGGCGTACCGCCGGTCCCGCCGCGACGGCGGCGGGCCGAACCGCCCGCCGCGCTGCGGATCAGCGTCCCCGCGACCAGGGTGGAGCTGCCGGAGACGCTGCAAATGCTCCCGGAGCGGGGCGAATGAGGCGGGGCATCCTGGCAATCTTCGCGGCCTGGCTCAGCGTCTTCCTGCAGTCGGCGCTGGGGGGCGCCATCACCGTCGCCGGGATGGCCCCCGACCTGCTGTGCATCCTGGTGATGCTGGCCGCGTTGCGGATCGGCCCGCTGGCGGCGATGCGGATCGGGTTCCTGGGAGGATTTCTGGCCGACTGCTACCACCCCGCGACGATGGGATTGTGCGCCGCCTGCTACACGGTGGCCGGTTTCGCCGGCGGCGCCGTGCGCGACCGGCTGTATCCGGAGAAGCTGGCGGGGCAGGTGGCGGCCGCGGCGGCCCTGGCATTGGCGGTGGTGCCGGTGATCGCCTCGCTGCGGTCGGGCGGCGGCTACCTGTCGATCCTGCTGCGCCACGGCATCGGCTCGGCTGTCTATACCGCGGCGGCGGCGGTGCTGCTGCTGCCGCTGTACAACCGCCTGCTGTTCCCGCGACCGTCCGGCAGGGAGCGCTAGCCGATGGCCCAGGAGATCGGATCCCGGGAGCGGACGCTGGCGCTGATGGCCATCTGCGGCGCGGCGTTGTCCCTGCTGCTGGTGCGCAGCGCCCAGCTGCAGGTGTTCGATTCCTCGAAGTACGGGATGCTGTCCCGGCAGAACCGCCTGCGGCGGATCGACCTGGCCGCCCCGCGCGGCCTGGTGCTCACGGCCGACAGCGTCATCATCGCCGAAAGCCGCCCGGGGTTCAATCTGGTGCTGTTCGCGACCGCGGACTGGGCCGCGCCGGTGTCCCGCGCGGCGTCGCTGCTGGCGCTGGACAGCGCCGCCATGTTCGCCGCCGTCACCGGTCAGCGCCGGCAATTCCCGCGCGATCCGGTGGTGCTGGTTCGCGACCTGCCGCCGCCGCTGCTGGCCCGGATCGAGGAGCACCTCGATGACCTGCCGGGGCTGCGGATCGAGACCGCGTCGCTGCGGCGGGCATGTTTCGGCCCGGTCGGCAGCCATCTGCTGGGGTTCACCGGCAGGATCGCGGTCAACCAGTACGATTCGCTGCGGGACTACGGGTACGGCCTCGACGATTTCCTGGGGAAGGGCAGCCTGGAGCAGCAGTACGAGAACATCCTGCGGGGCAGCGACGGGTACGAGCTGTACGAGGTCGATGCCCGGGGACGGGAACGGGGAGCGCCGCAGGCGCTGGAGCCGGTGGAGCCGGTGCCGGGATCCACGCTGCGCCTCTCGATCGACTGGGGCCTGCAGCTGGCGGCCGAAAGCCTGTTCGCCGTCGGCCAGAAGGGGGCCGCCGTCGCCATCGAGCCGTCCACCGGCAGGATCCTGGCCCTGGTCAGCCGTCCCAACTTCGATCCCAACCAGTTCGCCACCGGCATCCGCGCCGCCGACTGGAACCGGCTGGCCAACGATCCGGATTTCCCGATGTGGGACCGCGCCGTCCGCAGCGCCTACCCGCCGGGATCGACCTTCAAGGTGGTCACCGCGGCGGCGGCGCTCGAGGAGTCGCTGATCACGGCGGACGGCCGGATGCCGCGGGCCTGCGGCGGTTCGCTGCGGATCGGCAACCGGGTGTTCAAGTGCTGGGACAAGGGGGGGCACGGGTCGCTGGACCTGCACGGGGCGATGGTCCATTCCTGCGACGTCTATTTCTACCAGCTGGGGCTGGCGCTGACCGTCGAGCGGATGGCCCGGTGGTCGCGCCGGATGGGGCTGGGCGACCGCACCCGGGTCGACCTGCCGATCGAGAGCCCGGGGCTGGTGCCGGACAGTTCCTGGTACCGGCGTCGCACCGGTCCGGGCAGCTGGCGGGGGGGCGTCGCCGCCAACATGGCCATCGGGCAGGGCGAGCTGATGGTGACGCCGCTGCAGCTGGCGTCGCTCTACGGCGCCATCGGCAACGACGGCCAGCGCTGGAAACCGCATCTGCTGGTCTCCGCCGAGACCGCCGAGGGGGCGGTGTTCCGCAAGGAGCTCAAGATCTACGACCGGCTGCCCCTCTCGCCGGCGACCATCGCGGCGCTGAAGCGGGCGCTGGCCGACGTGGTCAACCAACCGGGCGGCACCGGGGGCGCGGCGCGGGTGGCCGGGGTGGCGGTGGCGGGAAAGACCGGCACCGCCCAGAATCCCCACGGCGAGGACCATTCCTGGTTCGCCTGCTTCGCTCCGGCCGATCGCCCGTCGATCGCGGTCGCCGTGCTGGTCGAGAACGCCGGCCACGGCTCGGCGGTGGCGGCGCCCATCGCCGGCAGCATCGTCCGTACCTACCTGGGACGCCGCCAGCCCCGGTCGCCGGGACAGGCGACGCTGGCCGCCGAATGACCGGCGGACGCTCCCTCGGCTTCAGCCGCGACCTCGACGGCGGCCTGCTGGCGGCCGTGGTGCTGCTGTCCGCGGCCGGCGTGCTCTCCGTCTACAGCGCCACCCAGGTCGACCAGCCAGCGCTGGCCGGGCTGTGGCAGCGCCAATTGTTGTGGGTCGCCCTGGGCCTCCTGGCCATGGCCCTCGGCGCGGCGCTGCCGTTCCGGTACTGGGAGGCGTTCGCCTGGCCGCTGTACCTGGCGGCGCTCGGCCTGTTGGTGCTGGTGCTGTTCCTGCCGGCGCACCAGCGGACCCACCGCTGGATCGACCTGGGATTCTTCCAGGCCCAGCCGTCGGAGCTGGCCAAGCTGGCGACCATCTTCCTGCTGGCGTCCGTCTCCGACAAGTGGCGCAAGGCCCGGAGCTTCGTCCTGCGCTACGGGCTGCCGATCGTCCTGACCGCGGCGCCGATGGCCCTGGTGCTGATCGAGCCCGACCTCGGCACGTCGCTGTCCTTCCCGGTGATCCTGCTGGCCGTGCTGTTCTGGCGGGGAACGCCGCTGCGCGACATCTTCTTCCTGCTGTCGCCGCTGCTCTCGATGGTCGCGGTGTTCTCGATGCCCAGCTTCCTGGTGTTCGTCGCCGTGCTGTTCGGCGCGTTCCTGCTGTTCCGCGTGCGGTTCGCCGCCGCCCTGCCGCTGTTCCTGCTGAACATCGCCATCGGGTCGCTGTCGCCCTGGCTGTGGCACGGCCTCAAGGAGTACCAGCAGAAACGGATCCTGATCTTCCTCAATCCCGGCATCGACCCCCGCGGGTCGGGATGGCACGTGCTGCAGTCGAAGATCGCCATCGGCTCGGGCGGCCTCGCCGGCAAGGGGTTCCTGCAGGGCACCCAGAAGAAGCTCTCGTTCCTGCCCGCCCAGCATACCGATTTCATCTTTTCGACCATCGGCGAGGAGCTGGGCCTGTGGGGCGTGCTGCTGCTGCTGCTGCTGTACGGCTGGCTGCTGTACCGCGGCATCCAGATCGCCCGCCAGACCCGCAACCGGTTCGCCTCGCTGGCGGCGACCGGCATCGTCACGGTGATCGGCTTCAACGTGGTGCTGAACATCGGCATGACCCTGGGCGTGATGCCGGTCACCGGCATCCCGCTGCCGTTCGTCAGCTACGGCGGCTCGGCGGTGATCACCATGCTGGCCATGGCCGGGATCGTGCTGGGCATCGGCCTGCGCCGCTACGAATACTGACCATTCTCTAGAATCGACCGCACCGCACCATGCTGCCCGACATCGTCTCCATCGGTCCGCTGACCCTCCACAGCTACGGCCTGGCGCTGGCGCTGTCCTTCCTGGCCGGCACGCTGCTGATCGAGCGCCTGGCCGCGGCCCGCGGCCTCGACCGCGACGCCGTGCTGGACTGCGCCCTGGTGATCATGGCCGCGGCGGTGGTCGGGTCGCGCGCCTTCTACGTGCTGTCGCACCTCGACGACTACCGCGGCTGCTGGTGGTCGGTGCTGGCGGTGTGGGAGGGCGGGTTGACCTTCTACGGCGGCGTGCTGCTGGCGGTGCCGGCGGGATTCGCCTGCATGGCCCGGCGCCAGCTGCCGATCTGGACGATGTCCGACCTGATCGCCCCCGCGTTCGCGCTGGGCATCGGCCTGGGACGGCTGGGCTGTTTCCTCAACGGCTGCTGCTACGGCAAGCCGTCGCAGCTGCCCTGGGCGGTGACCTTCCCGGCCGGCAGCGCAGCGGGGTCGATGGGCTGCGCGCTGCAGCCCACCCAGCTGTACGAGGCGGCGTTCGGGTTCGCGGCATTCGCCCTGTTCCTGCACCTGGCGCGGCGCAGGACCGTCCCGGGACTGCTGATCTGCGGGTTCGTCGCGCTGTATTCGGTGTGGCGCTTCTTCCTGGACTTCCTGCGGCATTACGAGCGGTCGCAGGTCGCCGCGCTGGGCCTGACCAACAACCAGTGGGTGAGCGTCGCCCTGCTGGCCGCGGCCCTAGTCACGGCAATCGTCCTGGGAAGCAAGGCCCGGCGGGCCGCTGAATGACTTGCATCCGGTTTTTTCCTGTACAGTATTGCATAAAGCCAGCGTAGCGCAACGGTCAGCGCGAAGTTCTCGTAAGAAGAAACCATTGATTCGAAGCCTACTGCGCAATATTCCATTAGCTATCCAATGTGCAAGTTACGGTTCGTTGTTGATGTTATTGTTTAAGCACGCTCACGCCTTTTTCGTCCACTAAGTGGTCTTTTTTACATCTTTCGCGGTGGGGTGTAAAGGGAGATCGCAGCCGTGGTCCGGGCATTGAAGGCCGTTGCATCTATTGGATGATGCAGCGGCCTTTTCTTTGTTCTCGCCCCGGCCCCGGCAAGAAATTATGAAACACTCTTGACTTTCGGTTAAACCTCCTGTATCATCTATATGTCTAATGAACATAGAGAGGTTTATCATGTGCGATGGGAAGAAGGCGTGTTCCTGTGGACAGGATATGTTAAAGGAGTGCGGCTGCCATACCCAGCGCACCTCCAAGTTCCTGATGCCTGCCATATTGATCCTGCTGGCGAAGGGCCAGTCGTACGGCTACCACCTGCGGGACGACATGAAGAAACAAGAGCTACAGGATGGCGTCCCGGACCAAGCCGCCATCTACCGGCTGCTGCGGCAAATGGAGCTCAACGGCACGGTCAAATCGCAATGGGCCACCAAATCCTCCGGCCCGGCCCGCCGCTCCTACCAGATCACCCCGAAGGGCCGGAAGCTCTTGTCGGCCTGGGCCCAGAGCATCGAGGAGCGCCGGGAGAGGCTAGGGCGGTTGCTGGCGGCCTACCGGGAGGTGACCAGTTCACCCTCGCGCAAGGCTGCGGTCAGGGAAAAGTGACAGGCATTATCAGAACTGGCTGTCCCGACTGTCAGCGCATGCGCACCTACCGATGCTGATACTGATCTGTATCACTGCTGTAGTGGTGGTCGTTTCGTTCGTTGCTGACCGCCGCAAGACGACGGCAGGCTTACGTCGCGGCCTCAAGATGTTCGTCGGCATCTTGCCGGCGTTGCTGAATATGTTGATCTTGGTCAGTCTCGCTCTGACCCTCGTGCCGCAGCAGACCATCGTCCGTTGGCTGGGGGCAAATTCCGGGGTGGCCGGATATGCGGTGGCGGCCGTGATCGGATCCATCGCGATGATCCCGGGGTTCGTCGCCTTCCCGCTGGGCGCGTTGATACTCAAGACCGGCGCGGGGTATGCCGTGGTGGCGGTCTTCATCACGACCCTGATGATGGTCGGTATTGTTACTCTGCCGCTGGAGAGCCGGTTTTTCGGCAGGCCGGTTGCCCTGCTGCGCAACGGGCTGAGCTTCATCGGCGCGCTGATCGTCGGCCTGCTGATACGGGTGTTCATGTGAGGAAGATCATCGAAAAGCTGGGAGTGGGCGAGTATTTACTGGCCCTGGCGTTCGGGTCGTTGCTGTTGGTCTCGCGCCTGGCCGCATGGGATTTCGGCTTGGGCGCGGGCAGGAACTTCTGGGCCTTCTTCTCGGAAATGATCGCGTTCCTGCCGCTGATGTTCATCCTGATCGGGCTGATCGACGTCTGGCTGCCCAAGGAGAAGGTCGAGCGGCATATCGGCCCCGGATCGGGTTTCACCGGGACGTTCTGGGTGATCCTGCTCGCTATGCTGCAGGCGGGGCCGTTGTACGGGGCTTTCCCCGTGGCCTACCTGCTTTGGAAGAAAGGCTGTGGCGTCAGGAATATTTTCATCTATCTGGGCGCGTTCTCCACCATGAAGATCCCGATGCTGACGTTCGAGATCGGTTTCCTGGGTCTCAAGTTCTCCTTGCTGCGGACGCTGTTCACTCTGCCGGTGTTCATCGCCATCGGTTTCATCATGGAATGGTATCTGCGCGACAAGCAGTTCGTCATCAGTGCGCCCCAGAAGGAAAAGGGATAAGTTGCATTCGATTCAACGTTTCTTTCGTTCATCATGTTAGCTGTTCACACATTTCGATGGGACTTTGATATGCGGGGCAAGTTTTACCGAACGGTTATCCTCACGTCTCTAATGTCGGGGTTGGTCATCACGGGGCTTGCTGGGTGTGGGAAGAAGGAATCCGCAGCCCTGCAGACCGTCAGCGTGGCGCGCCGGGACATCAACTCATCGGTGACGGCCACCGGTATCATCAAGCCGATGGTCGGGGCCGAGGTTAAGGTCGGTTCCCGGATATCCGGCATCGTCACTAAGCTGTACGCCAACATCGGCGATTACGTGAAGGCCGGTCAGCAGATCGCCCAGCTGGACACCCTGGACCTGAAGGCCAAGCTGCTGCAGAGCGAGGCCGCGCTGATCACCGCCCAGGCCGCGCAGGAGTACGCCCTGTCGGAAAGCGCCCGGCAGAAGGCGCTGTTCGAGCAGACGCTGATATCCCGCCAGGAATACGACCTTTCCCAGAAGAACATCAAGGCTGCCGAGGCCCAGCTGAAGCTAGCGCAGGCCAACCTGGAATCATCGAGGATACAGCTCGATTATGCCCGCATCACCGCGCCCATATCCGGCGTAGTGGCGTCGGTGTCGACGCAGGAAGGCGAGGTGGTGTCGGCCAGCTTCTCGGCCCCAACGTTCGTCACCATCATCAACCTGAAAAAGCTCGAGGTCCGCGCCTACGTCGACGAGACCGATATCGGGAAAATCAATGTCGGGCAGTCGGCGTCGTTCACGGTGGACACCTACATGGAGAACGACTTCAAGGGCACGGTGACCGCCATCTACCCGGCCGCCGTGATCCAGGACAACGTGGTCAACTATATCGTGACCATCCGGATCGAGGATTTCCAAGGGAAGACCTTGCGCCCGGAAATGACGGCCAACGTCTCTCTGTCGCTCGGCATGCACAAGAACGTCTTGGCGGTCCCGACGACGGCGATCAAGCGGGGCAAGGGCGGCAAGTACGTGCTGGTCCCGGACGGCAGGACTGGCACGGCGAAACCCGTCAAAACGGGATGGAAGGATGCTACGTACACCGAGATTCTGAGCGGCCTTAAGGAAGGGGACACTATCATCGTGTCCGGGTCCAATGGCAAGGATATCTGACCGCAACAACAACTGATGGAGGGAACGATGGGACACATGCACTTTGCAGCAGGCGGGGCTGGTCTGTGGTGGGTGTTCGCGATCACCGGCAGCATCATCGTTATTGCTCTCGTCTGTGCCTTGATCTTCAGGAAAAGCCCCAAGCAGCCGTCTGACCTTTTCTACAACACGGATGGCACCCAGGCCAGCCCGCTGGAGATACTCAATAAGCGGTACTGTGCGGGGGAGATCGACAAAGAGGTATACGAGCAGATGAAGAAGGAAATTGGCATTCCGCAGAAAAACGGATAACAACTACCAAATATACAGGAGCACAGCATGGTTCAGGCCAAAGGGATTACCAAGACCTACAACAAGGGCAGCGGGGCTTCAGTCCAGGCACTGCGGGAGGTCAACCTGGAGATCCAGCAGGGCGAGTTCGTGGCCATCATGGGCGCGTCCGGCTCCGGGAAGAGTACCTTGATGAACATCCTGGGCTGCCTCGACAAGCCCAGCGGCGGGCAGCTGCTGCTCGACGGCCAGGAGGTCAGCCAGATGGACGACCAGGCCCTGGCGAAGGTCCGGAATCAGAAGATCGGGTTCGTGTTCCAGTCATTCAATCTGATGCCACGGGCCAATGCCCTGGAGAACGTGGAGCTGCCGCTGATCTATTCCGACAAGGCGGACATCACCCGGCTGTCCCGCGAGGCGCTGGAATCGGTCGGGCTCAAGGACCGGATCCATCACAACCCCGGCGAACTGTCGGGTGGCCAGCAGCAGCGGGTGGCCATCGCCCGTGCCATCGTCAACCAGCCGGAGATCATTTTTGCCGACGAGCCGACCGGCAACCTGGACACCCGTTCCAGCTACGAGATCATCGCCCTGTTCCAACAGCTGAACCAGCAGGGCAAGACCGTGGTGCTGGTGACCCATGAGCCGGATATCGCCGAGTACGCCAAGCGGATCATCAAGATCACCGATGGCAGCATCGTCAGCGACCAGGCCAATGCCAGCCCCAAGGATGCCGCGCTGGCCCTGGACCAGATCCCCAAGCAGGAGGTGCGCAATGAGAACAAATAGGACGATCAGCACCGCCCTGAAATGCCTGCGGCGTTACCGCCTCCGTTCGTTCCTGATGATGATCGGCATCGTCGTCGGCATTGCCGCATTGACCATGGTGGTATCGGCCGGCTTGGGTTCGCAGAAGCGGGTGATGGACCGGGTCAAGGTCTTCGGCGTGTCGGCGATCATGATCCATGCCGGCGGCGGCGAGGTCACACAACCCAGCGGCGGCACACCGACAAACACCCTGACCGTCGATGATGTCGATGCCATTGCGCACGAGGTACCCGATGTGGTGGGCGTGGCCCCGATGGGCCAAAAAGGCAGGGTCGAGATCAAGTATCTGGACAGGACGGCAACCACGAACATCTTCGGTGTGACGCCGTCGTGGGTGCCAGTCTGGGACTGGGACGTGACTGAAGGCGATTTCATCACCGACGAAGACATGGAAGGTCTCAACCGGGTCTGCGTCCTGGGCACCACGGTGTACAAGGCCCTGTTCGATTCCACGGCCGACCCGGTGGGCGAGCGGATCATGATCGGCAGCGTGGCCTTCGAGGTCAAGGGCCTGATGAAATCCAAGGGCACCAGCCCGCGCGGCGGCGACATGGACAACCGGATTTTCGTGCCGCTGAGCACCTTCATGAAGCGGGTCGACAATGTCGACTATATCTCGGGGGTACGGGTGCGGTTCGGCGGGTCGGGTTCCATCGAGCAAAAAGCGGAGGAAGTCAGGACGGTGTTGCGCAGCCGCCATCAGCTCGCGACCGGCCAGCCGGATGACTTTTCCCTGATCACGCCGACCGAGATCGTCAAGGTGGCGAAAAAGGTGGCCGGTACCTTCAATGTGCTTTTGATCATCGTTTCCGCCATCTCGCTGATTGCCGGGGGTGTCGTCATCGCCAACCTGATGCTGCTGTCCGTGAACGAGCGGCGGCGGGAGATTGGCTTGCGGATGGCGGTCGGTGCCAGCAGCAGCGACATTCGCCAACAGTTCCTGGCCGAAGCGGTTGTCATCACTCTGATCGGCGGCGTGTTCGGGCTGCTGCTGGGAGCGCTGGGCATCGGCCTGATGCGGCAACTCAGCAAGATGCCGCTGGTGATCTCCTGGGCCAGCGTCTTGATGGGCCTGGTGTTCTCCGGGGCGGTGGGCATCGTGGCGGGTTACCAGCCAGCCAAACGCGCGGCCCGGGTCCAACCAGTTGAGGCCTTACGCGGGTGAATTTGTACCGCCACGCGCCGTGAAACTGACCCGCAGCATCGCGCTTACACGCCGCCAGTTATTGTTGCACCGGTTGCGGACCGGTCTGGCGCTACTGGGCATCGCCATCGGCGTAACAACGGTCATCGTCATGGTGGCAGTTGGCAGGGGCGCTGAGCAGGAGGTAATGGCGAAGATCGATTCCATGGGGAAGAATCTCCTGACCGTTTCGGCCGGGCAGGTCCGGAAGATGTCGGGGCGGTCGCAGGTACGCGGCACCGTGACCACCCTAACCATCGGAGATGCCCGCGCCATCGCCGAAGAGTGCCCGGCCGTGATCGCCGCCGCCCCGGCCCAGTCGAAGAAGCTCCAAGTGAAGTTTTCCACTGTCGGGTACAGCACAACCGTTATCGGCACTTCTGCCGCATACCAGCAAGTCAGGAACTACCGATTGGCGGCCGGATCGTTCTTCAGCGACGAGGATAACACGGGTTTGCGGCGGACGGCGGTGATCGGGCAGACCGTCAGGAAATATCTGTTCGGCGATGTCGACCCGATGGACCAGACGATCCTGATCGGCAAGGTGCCGTTCGTGGTCATCGGGCTGCTGGAACCCAAGGGGGTAGATGTCGGCGGCATGGACCAGGACGACCTGATACTGATTCCCATCCTGACCGGACTGCGCCGGGTGTTCAACGTCCCGTATCTCAGCACGGTATACCTGCAAGCGGCGGACGCAACGGCGATGACCCAGGCTGAGGAACAGGTGCGGGCTCTGCTGCGGGAACGGCACCGTCTAGATGACCGGGGCAAGGATGACGATTTTCTGGTCCAGAGCCAGGCCGACGTGATGGCGACCCAGAAGGAGACCGGGGAGACCTTCACGCTGCTGATCGCGGGCATCGCCGCAATATCCATGGCGATCGGCGGCATCGGCATCCTGGCCATCATGCTAATGTCGGTGCGGGAGCGGGTCAGGGAGATCGGGTTGCGGATGGCGGTCGGGGCCGGACGCCGGGACATTCTGACACAGTTCGTTTCTGAGGCCGTCGTCTTAAGCGCGGTCGGCGGACTGGCCGGTGTGGTGTTCGGCATGCTGGGATCGGCGTTCCTGGGCGCGGTGACCGCATGGCAGACGAGCATCTCGGTGCCGTCGGTGCTGATCACGCTGGCGTTCTCGATGGCGGTTGGTTTTGTGGGCGGGGTGTATCCTGCCCGGCAGGCATCGAAACTGGACCCGATAGAGGCATTGCGGAGCCAATAACGACAAACTACAGATAGAATGAAAGGGGGTGTTCACATGGATTGCGGATGCGGTAACCATCATGATTCCGGGAATGATTGCGGCTGCGGCGGGCACGGTGACTCAGGCTGTTGCGGTCAGGGCCAGGGTTTCCAGCGCCGGTTCAAGACCAAGGCCGAGAAGCTCGAGATGCTGAAGGGCTATCAGGCCAACCTGGAAGCGGAATTGACGGCGGTCAAGGAGAAGATCGCGCACCTGGGCAAGTAACAGAAATAACCAACGGAAGGAGAAGACCATGCAGAAAATATTCACGATCCTGTGATTGCCATCCGGGCGGGATGAATGCCCAGAATTATGACATGCCGGGCATGGGCGGGCAGCACCACTCGGGAGTGGGGCGTGGGATGATGGGGCGCAGCCGGGCCAATTGCTGCACATCCCCCGAAATGGCCAAGAAGCTTGGCTTGAGCGAGGACCAGGTCAAGAATATCGATGACCTGGCCAGCAAGCACCGAACTGCGATGATCAAGATGGAAGCCGATCTCAAGATCGCATGTATGGAGATGCAGGATCTGATGGACTCGAACGCGGGGGATTCCGGGATCAAGGGCAAGGCGAAGGCCATCAGCGTACTGCGGCAGAAGATCGAGGACGCCCGGCTGAGCCACATGCTGGATTGCCGGAAGATACTGACCGCCGAGCAGCAGAAGAAGATGAAAACCGTGTGCGGCCCGATGTACGGACACGGGATGATGGGTGGCTGCCATTCCGGGCATGATTGCCACCGGTAGTAATCCGTCAAAAAACGCACAAGCCCTTGAGCCTCGCCGCTCGGGGGCTTTTTCATTCGTGCGCGCAGGGGCAGATGATCGGTACTCGGGAGCAGCTGAAACATGTTTGACAAGCGCACTAAAAAATGGTAAAATAATGTGTTAGGTGGATGGACACATTTTGGACACCATGGAGATCTACGGAATGCAGTGTCCGGTGTGTAAACCATTCGGATCCAAACTCAAGCCGACGTAGCTCAGCTGGTAGAGCAGGGCTTTCGTAAAGCAAAACCATCGAAAATACAGGTATTTGCAATAATCAGCATTACAACTGCATGTCATAAGATACGCTTTGTTATTGAACATATACTTTAAGTAGATTTAAACCTATTTTGGCCTACAAGTGGACACTTTTTGGACACCAAACATGGCTGATCAATTATTCATGGTTTAGAAGCCATCGATATCCTCCCAAGATGGTTCATACCCCCGCAGCTTGCTCGCTGAGGGGTATTTTTACGCCATTTTGTCCTTGGCGGGCTTTCCGAAAGCATCATTAAAAAACACTCATTATCCCCTTGACAAATGCTATTCGCTTGTGTATAATGATAATGATAATTATAATCATTAAGAGGTTATATGCCCCGACCTTGTAGACATGGCAATCATGGCTGGCGGGGGCTTGGCTGCGGATTCAGGATGACGGCACCCCGGGAAGCCATTTATAAGACATTGGCCAGCAAACCAGGCCACCTCAGCGCTGACGAAATATTCCTCCACGTCCGCGATAATATGCCCGGGATCGGGTTGGCCACGGTGTACCGGAACTTGGAATTGCTGCGGTCCGGGGGACATATCAAATCGATCGACGTCGGCGATGGCAAATCCCGCTACGAATTGAATCATAAGGCCGGGGGGCCGGATCACCATCATCACCTTATCTGCCGTCAGTGTGGCCAGGTGATCAACTACATGGACTTCGAGGATGACGAACTGACGCTGGTGCATAAACTGGAGCAGCATCTGGCGATGAAGTACAAATACCAGGTCACCGATCACGACATGTCGTTCTACGGCACTTGCCCGGGATGCCAGAAACGCACTCCGGACGATTCGCGAACCGATACGAAGTGAACTCGCGGCGATGAAAGACCGTCTCGGCGAACATGACGATAGACTCCACGCCGCGGGAAGCGAAGATCCCAAGAAGCATGGGCCGGGAGGATTCTGCGTCTGTCCGGTTTGTGGCTACCGCGAACCTCATCAGCGGGGAGTACCCTGCAACCACCGGCAGTGCCCGAAGTGCGGGATCTCTCTCAGAAGGCAGGAGTAAAAACAATCAACCAGATAAAGGAGTACTGCTATGCCGAGAGGTGATGGAACCGGACCCATGGGGATGGGACCGATGACGGGGCGTGGAGCAGGTTTCTGCGCAGGGAACAAGATGGCGGGATTCGCGAACAACGGATCGGGAAGGGGCATGGGCCGGGGAGGTTATGGGCGAGGCTTCGGCGGCGGTGGCCGTGGATGGCGGCACCAGTTCTTTGCCACCGGCCTGCCCGGCTGGATGCGCTTCGGTGGCAATGCGCCCGCTGCCCCGGCCATCACGCCCGAACAGGAACGCCGGGCGCTGAGGGCTCAGGCTGATGCCATGCAATCCGCGTTGGATTCCATCAAGACGCGGTTGACGGAGCTTGGCACCGGAGAGGAAACCAAGGGCAAGTAAGCTCCAGACCAGACTGTGGTGACCGCATCGCGCGGTCATTGAAAGCACGATCTGCCACGGGTGCCTGCGATGCATGCACCCGTGGCAGATTGTTCCCTAATACGCTGAGACGGAGGGGATATGAAGATCGGCATCATTACCTGTCATCGCTACCAGGGCTGCGGCGGCGGCAAATGTTTTCGCTCGATCCGCGAGCGGAAGGGCGGGTTTGCGAGGTATCCTGCCGGCGAGCCGGTCGAGGTCGTGGGGTATTCGAGTTGCGGCGGCTGTCCCGGCGGCAATGTCGAGTACGTGCCCGAGGAGATGATGAAAAACGGAGCCCAGGCCATCCATCTGGCGACCGGGATGGTGGTCGGGTATCCGCCCTGTCCCAATATCCGCCCGTTCAAGGCCTTCATCGAGGAGCGGTACGGCCTGCCCGTCGTCATCGGCACCCATCCTATCCCGCAGAAATACATGGACGTACACCGCCGACTGCCGTTTTGGAATGACGCTGCGATGAAGGAATTAGCTGGACCGCTGATGAACGAGGCCGATGACATCCAGAAGGACTACAACTGAACAACGATCATCTCATATTGAGGATGGAGGCACATGAAGATTGCATTCACGACATCGGGTGACCAGCTCAGCTCACCGCTGGACAGCCGGTTCGGCCGCGCGCCCAAGTTCCTGGTGTATGACCTGGAAGCCGAGACATTCTCGGTGATCGACAACCAGCAGAACCTGAATGCCGCCCAGGGTGCCGGCATCCAGTCGGCGACCACGGTGGCGCAGTCCGGGGCCCAGGCCCTGGTCACCGGCCACTGCGGACCGAAGGCGTTCCAAGTGCTGCGATCGGCCGGGGTGAAAGTGTACAACTGCGATGCGCCGACGGTGACCGAGGCGCTCCAGCGCTATTTGTCCGGCAAGCTGCCAGAGGCGGAATCATCCAACGTCGAGGGGCACTGGGTTTGAGCGATTCGATCTGCTTTCGTCCGATCGGCATCATCCGCAGCTGCCACGTAAAAGCCGAAGAAACACCGATCCAGCCAGCCTATGCCAAGGGGTGCCTGGGCCGCGCCGAGATTTTCCCTGAGTTCGCCCAGGGGCTTAAGGATCTCGACGGCTACTCTCATATCTATCTGATCTACCATCTGCACCAGGCCGGCCCCGGCAAGCTGATCGCGAGACCGTTCCTGCAGGATGTCGAACACGGCATTTTCTCCACTCGGTCACCCTGGCGGCCTAATCCCATCGGTCTGAGCGTGGTGGAACTGGTCAAGGTCGATGGCAACAACCTGCAGTTCGATGGAGCAGACATCCTGGACGGCACGCCGCTGCTGGACATCAAACCCTATTCCGAAAAGTTCGACCACATCCATACGACCCGCAACGGTTGGCAGGACGAGGTGGACGAAGAGACTGCGCTGAAACGGGGGCAGCGGGGTTATCGCGGCGGTGGCACGCCATGATTCTCGCGGTAGCTTCGGGCAAGGGGGGCACCGGCAAGACCACTATTGCCGTGAATCTGGCCCGCACGCTGGGATCACCGGTTCAGGTGGCCGACTGCGACGTCGAGGAACCGAACGCCCACTTGTTCCTGCCCGGTACGCTGCGGGAGCAGCATATCATTTCCACCATGGTCCCGGAGATCGACGCGGCGAAATGCGATTGCTGCGGCGAGTGCGGCCGTTTCTGCCAGTACCATGCCATCGCCGCGGTCAAGCCGGTGCCCATGGTCTTTGCGGAGCTGTGCCATGGCTGCGGCGGGTGCGTTCTGGTCTGCCCGAAGCAGGCGGTCAGCGAGGCCGAGCGCCGGATCGGGGTCGTCGAGACCGTGGATGCCGGCGACATCACGCTGGTGCAGGGGCGGCTGGACGTCGGCGTATCCCTGGTGCCGCCGCTGATCCGCGCGGTCAAGTCCCGTCTGGCGGCTGACCGACCGGCGATACTGGACGCGCCGCCGGGAACGTCCTGTTCGGTAGTCGCCACACTCCGGGGCGCTCAGTACGTGCTGCTGGTCACCGAGCCGACTCCTTTCGGCCTGCATGACCTGACGTTGGCCGTGGATCTGGTCCGGGAATTAAAACTGCCGTTCGGAGTGGTCGTCAACCGGGCGGGTTCCGGAGACGACCGGGGGCAGGCGTACTGCCGGGAGCAGGGTATCCCCATCCTGGCCGAGATCCCCGACGACCGGCGGATCGCCGAGGCCTACTCCCGTGGCGAGCTGATGGTCGACGCGCTGCCCGACTACCGGACCGTATTCACCCGGTTGTGGCAGTCGATACGAACAGGGATCTGAGGTCAGGATATGGCTGATACCTGGCTTGTTCTATTGATCATCGGGTTCTCCGCCGGCCTGCTGGGGGGATTGCTGGGCATCGGCGGCGGCATCATCCTGATGCCGGTCCTGCGATTTTTTATCGGTCTTTCGCCCGCTGCCGCGGCCGGGACCACGGTCGCTGCGGTGTTCTTCACGACTTTGGGCGGCGGAATCAAGCATTATCGCCTGGGGCACGTGCCCCTTCGAGGTTTATTGCCGGTGATCATCAGCGGAGCCGTATCGACCCTTTTCTTTTCGATTCTTTTTCTCCAATTAGCTAGGCGTGGGCATTGGCTTGACCTCGGCATCGGTTGTGTTTTTTCAATACTGTCTTTGCGCATAATCTGGGATATTGTGTCGAAAAAGAACGATGTTCCCGATGATATGCTGTCGACGGGGACGATCCACGGCACGGCGGCCGGCAAGGTTGTCTTGGGCGGGATCGCCGGCATTCTGCCCGGCCTGTTTGGGATCGGCACCGGTGCGGTTCTGGTGCCCGCCTTCCGGTATTTCTTCGGGAATCCCGTCAAGGTTGCGATCGGCTCCGCGCTCGTCTGTTTCTGCGCCAATGCCTTCATCAGCGCAGGGATCAAATACGCCCAAGGCTACGTCGATCCGGGCCCGGCCGTGCCGATCTGCCTGGGATGCCTGGCCGGATCGCAACTGGGGGCCGTCATCAACCACCGGGCACCGTCGCGAATGTTGATGCTGCTCTTCGGCCTGGTGTTCCTGTGGGTGTCTGCCCAGTTCATCATCACCGGGTTGAAGGGCATGCCGTGAACGGACCGGCCGCCATCGAGTTGTTCCGAGAGAAACTCCGGGCGGTGGTCGACAGCCACGCGCTGAACGATGCCGAAGTGCTGGTCACGGTCAAGCCGCTGACGCCCCAGGAGGCCATCGGTGACCCCTTGCGCAGGGATTATCCGATTATCGAGGGGAAGGAGCGCGTCATCGAGGCGGAGGTTTCCGGGTCCAGAGGGCAGGCGTTTACCGATTCGCCAGTCAACTACATGGGTAGGCTGGATGAGGTAATGTCCATGGCGCTTACGGCCGCCAGTGATCGGGCGATCTTCCTGGCGGTGTCCAACGCAGTATTGGAGCGGCTGGGCATCGTCGAAGGGACCACCCACTGTAAGGATGAATCCCCCGAGCTCTGCGCAACAGAGATCGCCGCCTCGGCCCGACGTCTTGGGATACGAACAATCGGCCTGATCGGGTTGAATCCCGCAATCGCCGACGCGTTGATCCAAGAATTCGGGACGATCAATGTATTGATGACCGACCTTAATCCAAACAGCATCGGCAGGCAACGGTCCGGGGTCCGGATTTGGGACGGAAGGGCCAAGACCGCTGAATTGATCCGATCTTCGGATTTGATCATCGCCACCGGCACGACGCTAGTAAACGGAACGTACGATGAAATTATGCACTTGACGAGCAGTGCAGGGAAGAGGCTCGTGCTCTACGGAATCACCGCCGCCGGATTTTGCGGACTGATGGGACGCGAGCGGTGGTGCTTTCGCGACCAGTAAGGGACGGCCACAGCGAGGTGTGGTAGTAGATCTTTGCCGAGTGTCCAACCGGACAATTCCATCAGCGACAGAAAGACGTGAAAATGCCCACATACGAATACGAATGCTCCTCATGCGGTAAAAGAATCGCCCGGCAACAGGCCATATCGGAGAAAGCGTTGACCCAATGCCCGGAGTGCGGTGGTCAGGTTACCCGGCTCATCAGCGGGGGCGTCGGTTTTATCCTCAAGGGCGGCGGGGGTGACACCTCACGGCGTAAAACCGGCGGCTGCTCGCTGGAAACGACCGGCAGGACCTGCTGCGGCAGGGACCAGCGGTGCGGCAAGCCGTCATGTGACGAATGAACGATGTGTCCATGAATCTATCGCAAACGAAACAGTCAAATAATCATAGGAAGGATGGGAACGTGATGCATACCGCCGACAAGGGGACGAACACGAAACTGGTGCACGCCGGCATGGCGGCTGACGCCTACGGCAGCGTCGTGACGCCGATCTACCAGACGTCGACGTTCGCGTTCGAGAACGCGCAGAATGGCGCTGACCGGTTCGCCAAGAAGGCCGAGGGGTACATCTACACCAGGATCGGGAACCCCACCGTCGACGCGCTGGAAAAATGCGTGGCCGAACTCGAGCACGGCGTCGGCGGCGTCGCGACCAGTTCCGGCATGGCCGCGGTGATGACGGCGTATTTCGCCCTGCTGAGCCAGGGGGACCATGTGGTCAGCACCGCCTCGGTCTACGGGCCGTCCCGGCTGCTGATGGAGCGGCACTTCTCCCGTTTCGGGGTCGCCTCGACCTACGTGGACACCTCGGACACCGCCAACGTCATCAAGGCGCTGCGGCCGGAAACCAAGATGGTCTACATCGAGACCCCGTCCAATCCCATGATGCAACTCACCGACATCCAGGCTGCCGCCGAGATCGCCCACTCGCACGGCGCGGTGCTGGTGGTGGACAGCACGTTCGCGTCCCCCTGCCTGCAGAACCCGTTGCTGCTCGGGGCGGACGTGGTGCTGCACTCCGTCACCAAGTATGTCAACGGCCATGCCGATCTGGTGGGCGGCATCCTGGTCGCCGGGGGCAAGGAGACGTATGCCCGGTTGCGGGACGCCATGGTGACCACGGGCTGCAACATGGACCCCCACCAGGCATTCCTGGTACACCGCGGCATCAAGACCCTGTCGCTGCGGGTGGAGCAGGCCCAACAGAACGCACAGGAAGTCGCCGACTGGTTGACGAAGCGGCCGGAGATCGCCTGGGTCCGGTACATCGGCCTGCCGTCCCATCCGCAGTATGAATTGGCCAAACGCCAGATGCGCGGTCCCGGATCGATGATCAGTTTCGAGATGCGCGGGGGCCTGGATGCCGGCCGGAAGTTGATGGACCGGGTGCATCTCGCCGCGCTGGCGGTCTCGCTGGGCGGCGTGGAGACGTTGATCGAGCACCCGGCGTCGATGACCCATGCCGGGATTCCGCGGGCCGAACGCGAGGCCATCGGAATCAGCGACGGGCTGGTCCGTCTCTCGGTTGGGATCGAGGATGTCGCGGACCAGATCGCCGACCTGCAGCAGGCGTTCGATGCTCGTTGATCGAACACCGGTTCCGTTGACAGGGACTATTCCGCTCACGGGATCGTCCGGTCTGAGGGAGCGCCGGGCAGCGTTCGACGCCCGGACCGAACAGTACCTCCGCGCCGGGCACGACCGGTTCGCCGCCTCGGATTTCGTCGCCGCAGCCGCTGGTCCGCTGACCGGCCCGGTCTTGGATATCGGCACCGGACGCGGCCTGACCGCCATCGCACTCGCCAGACGTAGGGTGGAAGTGATTTCCGTCGACATCGATCTTCTGGAACGCGAGCTGGCCGAGATGCTGGCAGCAGAGGCCGGCATGTCGCGGTCGATCAGGTTCATCCATGGCACCGCGGCGTCCCTGCCGTTTTCAGACGGGATGTTCGGATGCGTGGCGATGATGGACGTGCTGCATCACCTGCCGGATCCGCGCCCGGTGCTGTCGGAGGCCGTCCGGGTGCTGAAACCGTCAGGCGTATACATCCTGGCGGAATTCTCGGCCGAAGGGTTCAAGCTGGTCGAGTCGGTCCACCGGGCCGGTGGTGGACAACATCCGGTTAGTGGCGTCACCATCGAACAGGCGGCGGCGATGCTGCGGGACATGGGTGTTGGTGCCGGAATCAGAAACTGCGGGCACATGCACGATGTGATGGTGCTGATGAAGCAGGGAGGAACGCGGTGAACGACGGGCGGACAGCGGAACTTGTCATCATCAGCGGAAAGGGCGGGACCGGGAAGACCAGCCTGGCAGCCTCATTCGCGGTGCTGGCGGGCAGCGTGGTCATCGCGGATTGCGATGTCGACGCCGCGGACCTGCATTTGGTGCTGCAACCCGGCATCGTCGAGAAACACCAGTTCATCGGCGGCGGCAAGGCGCGCATCCGGGCCGGACACTGCATCGCCTGCGGCAAATGCGAAGAGCTGTGCCGCTACGATGCCATCTCCTTCGACGGCTGCGGCAACGGCCGGGTGGCGAAAACCTTCCGCATCGATCCCATCGCCTGCGAGGGCTGTGGTGTTTGTGTGCGATTTTGTGCCGAGCAGGCCATCGACTTCGCCCCCACGGTCAATGGGGAATGGTACGTGTCGGACACCCGCTGCGGGCCGATGGTGCATGCCCGGCTGGGCGTGGCCGCCGAGAACTCCGGGAAACTGGTGTCGCTGGTCCGGGGCCGTGCCCGGATACTGGCCCAGGAGGCCGGGAAAACCGTCATCATTACGGATGGCCCGCCGGGCATCGGCTGCCCGGTGATCGCCTCGCTGACCGGAGCAACCCAGGCCCTGGTGGTGACCGAACCCACCGTCTCGGGCGAGCACGACCTGGACCGGGTGCTGGCTTTGACGAGGCATTTCTGCATCCCAACCGCGGTTTGCGTCAACAAGTGGGACCTGAATCCCGGCATGTCGGAACGCATCGAGGGCAGGGCGCGGCAAGCCGGGGCCACGGTCGCGGGTCGGATACGGTACGACCACGCGGTGACCGCCGCGCAGATCGAAGGACGGGCAGTGATCGAGACCGCCGCGCCCAGCGCAGAGGACATCCGGAACGTATGGGCTGCCATCGGGATCAGAGAGGAGAGGGCTCGATGACCAGCGGTGATTTCAAGGTCTTTTCGGACGTGGCCAAGGACCATGCGATGTTTCCGCGCAATTATGGCCCCAATGGCGGCAGCGACGGGCATGCCTGCATCACCGGCCCGTGCGGGGACACCATGGAATTCTGGCTGACGGTCAAGGACGGGCGGATCCAGAGAATATCGTTCATCACCGACGGCTGCGGTTCTTCCCTGGCCTGCGGCAGCATGGCGACGACGCTGGCAGAGGACAAGCCGCTCGCAGATGCCGCGGTCGTGGGACAACAGGACATCCTGCAGGCGCTCGGCGGGTTGCCCCCGGAACTCGAGCATTGCGCGCTGTTGGCATCCAATACCCTCAAGGCGGCATGCCGGTCCCATTCGCAGCGGAAGAGAGGCCATTCATGAGCTCCAGTGATGCGCCAAAAACCTGTGGCACCTGCGGGAACGGCACCTGCGCTGCTGCCCGTCGCAAGCAGGGTGAGAGCGACGAGGATTTCAAGGACCGTCAGAAACTGCAGGCCCGGCTGTGCTGCATCCAGCACACGGTGGTCGTGCTGTCGGGCAAGGGAGGGGTGGGCAAGAGCACCGTGGCCGTCAACCTGGCCGCGGCGCTGGCGGCGGCGGGGAAACGCGTGGGATTGCTGGACATCGACATCCACGGCCCGAGCATCCCCACCATGCTGGGACTGGAGGGGCGGATGGTTGCCGGCCCCGACGGGGAGATGAGACCGGTCGAGATTGACGGGATCAAGGTCGTGTCGATCGGCTTCTTCCTGGAGAACCAGGACAACGCCGTGATCTGGCGGGGCCCGATGAAGACCACGGTGATCAAGCAATTCCTGCAGGATGTCGCCTGGGGTGAGCTGGATTACCTGATCATCGATTCTCCGCCTGGCACCGGGGACGAACCGCTCTCGGTCTGCCAGCTGGCGCAGCCGGACGGCGCGGTGATCGTCACCACACCCCAGAAGGTGGCCACGGTGGATGTCCGGAAATCCATCACCTTCTGTCGGCTGATCGGGGTCCCGGTGCTGGGCATCGTGGAAAACATGGGCGGGTTCGCCTGCCCGAAATGCGGGGAGGTCACACCGATCCTCGGTTCCGGCGGCGGGCAAGCGATCGCCCGCGACATGGGGATACCGTTCCTCGGATCGATCCCCATCGACCCGGCAGTGGCCGAGACCGGCGATGCCGGCCGCGCGTTCATGCGGCACCATCAGTCCACGGCGACCGCCGTGATCATGCGGGGCATCATTGACCCGCTCATCGCCACCTGCGAACGGCAAGCGCCCGTCGCAAGCGGAACAATCAAATGAAAAGGAGCATACCGGCATGAAGATCGCGATCCCCCTGGCGGACGGGAAACTGTCCCAGCATTTCGGGCACTGTGCGAGCTTTGCCCTGATCGATGCCAGCCCGGCAGACAAGACGATACTCAAACGGGAGGACATCGAGGCACCGCCGCATGAGCCGGGCCTGCTGCCGCGCTGGCTGGCGGGGAAGGGCGCGACCATGATCATCGCCGGCGGCATGGGGCACCGCGCCCAGGGGTTGTTCGCCGAGCAGGGTATCACGGTGATAGTCGGCGCGCCACCGGAGACGCCGGAGCGGCTGGTGACAGACTACCTGGCCGGTTCATTGCAGACCGGCGGCAACGCCTGCGACCACTAAGCAGCAGGGCCCGCTGATCGCCAAGGATACATGGCACCATGCGGATGACCGTTCTGGTCGATGACCGCCCAGGGCCTGGCCTTTCCGCGGAGCACGGTTTTTCCCTATGGGTCGATGCCGGGGAACGCCATGTTCTGTTCGACACCGGCCAGGGCGGCGTCGTGGAAAAGAACGCGCGGATAACTGGCGTTGACCTGGCGACAGCCGATGCCATCGTGCTCAGCCATGGGCACTACGATCATACCGGCGGACTGGATAGTACCCTGTCGCTGGCCCCCGGGTCCGTCGTCTACTGCCATCCAGCAGTGACGCGGAAGCGGTACAGTATCGGCAGCAGGGGGGGCACGGTGGTCGGCATGCCGGGCCCATGTCGCGACACTCTGGATGCCTTGCCGGTTGAGCGAAAACGGTGGGTGGTGAAAGCGATAACGGTCTGCTCAGGCGTCGGCTTGACGGGTCCCATACCCAGGGGGACCGCTTACGAGGATACGGGCGGCCCGTTCTTCCTCGATCCCGAGGGCACGGTTCCGGACCCAATCGAGGACGACATGGCCATGTGGCTGGAGACCGGTCATGGGTTGGTCGTCCTTACCGGCTGCAGCCATGCCGGATTGATCAATACAATCGAGAACGCACTACGGGAAGCCCACGCAGAGAAGCTGCATGCCGTCATCGGTGGGTTTCACCTCGGCAATGCGGATCATAGGCGGCTGAGGATGACGGTGGAGGCGCTGCAGGCGTTCCGGCCCTCGATGGTGGTCCCGTGCCACTGCTCCGGTACGGACGCGATCGATGCGTTGACCAGCGCGTTCGGGGACCGGGTCCGTCCCGGCACGTCGGGAGATTCGTTCCACTTTTCATAGAAGGAAGCACGATGATGGTCCCGCAGAAGATCTTCTTCGTCAAGGGCGTGGGCGTCCACCGGGAGAAGCTGTCCAGCTTCGAGGCGGCGCTGCGCAACGCCGGCATCCAGATGTGCAACCTGGTGTACGTTTCCAGCATCTTTCCGCCCAACTGCCGGATCATCCCCCGCGGCGACGGCCTCAAGCAGATCAAGCCGGGGCAGATCGTCTACTGCGTGATGGCCACCAATGCGACGAACGAACCCAATCGGCTGATTTCCTCGGCCATCGGCCTGGCCATCCCGGTGGACAAGCATCACTACGGCTACCTCTCCGAGCACCATGCGTTCGGCGAGAAGGGGGAGATGTCCGGCGAGTACGCCGAGGACCTGGCGGCGACGATGCTGGCGACGACCCTGGGCATCCCGCTGGACCCCAGCTTGGCCTGGGACGAGCGCAAGCAGGTGTACAAGGCGTCCGGCCACATCTTCCGCACCACCAACTGCGTCCAGTCGGCCGAGGGCAACAAGAACGGCCTGTGGACCACGGTGATCGCTGCGGCCATGATGCTTATATGAAACGATGGTAGATCGCATCCCCCATGACAATCGAGCTTAATATTCAACAAGGAGGACCGACCATGGAACAGGCGACCCAGAACCAGGCCATCCCCATGCCCCGCATCGGCGACAAGGCCCCGTCGTTCAAGGCGGTGACCACCCAGGGCGAGATCAGCTTCCCGGACCAGTACGCCGGCAGCTGGGTGATCCTGTTCTCGCACCCGGCCGACTTCACCCCGGTCTGCACCTCGGAGTTCATGACCTTCGCCACCATGGAGCCGAAGTTCGCCGAGATCAACTGCAAGGTCGTCGGTCTGTCGATCGACGGTCTGTACAGCCACATCGCCTGGCTGCGGACCATCAAGGAGAAGATCGAGTACAAGGGGATGAAGAACGTCGAGGTCACCTTCCCCCTGATCGAGGACATCACCATGGAGGTCGCCAGGAAGTACGGGATGATCCAGCCCGGCGAGAGCAGCACCAAGGCGGTGCGGGCGGTGTTCTTCATCGACCCCAAGGGGATCATCCGCGCCATCGTCTATTATCCCCTGAGCCTGGGGCGGAACTTCGCGGAACTGTACCGGGTGGTTGTGGCATTGCAGACCGCCGATGCTTATTCGGTGGCCATGCCCGCCGACTGGCAGCCGGGGGATGATGTCATCGTGCCGACGGCCGGTTCCTGCGGCGTCGCCAAGCAGCGGATGGAGGGCAAGGAGGACATGAAGTGCTACGACTGGTTCTTCTGCACCAAGAAGCTGCCGCTGGAGAAAGTGACGGAAGCGGTCAGGAAGGGTGGGAAGAAGTAAGCCGCCTGATCATGAGGGTGTTCACCCTGAGGACGAAACTGACGGGCCGATGAACGGCCCGTTTTCTCATCGCCGAACCATGAACACCATCGTGCGGATCGGAAATCGCTTGCATTCCTTTCCGATTCAGTGTAATCTACGTATGAACGAACGACAGCGTGATAATGCCCGACTTCCTTAACATCATCTTCATCAGTTTGCTCGCAGGCTTGGCGACCGGCCTGGGCGGCCTGATAGCCATCATCCGCAAACCGGGGGAACACCTGTTCGGTTTCCTGATGGGATTCACCGCGGGGGTCATGATCGCCCTCGCGTTCGGGCTGGTATTCGAATCCCAGGAGCATTCGGGGTTCATGGTCGCCACAATCGGGTTTACGGCCGGGGCCCTGTTGATGTTCGCGTTGGACATTCTGATACCCCACATCCGCTTCGCGGTCAGGGAAAATGGCCGCAAACGCTCCAGCATGGTGAATACGGGACTCCTGATCGCGGCCGGCATCACCCTGCACAACATCCCGGAGGGGATCGCCGTCGGCGCTGGTTATCTGCACACGCCGGCGCTCGGCGTGTTCGTGGCATTGGCGGTGGCCGCCCATAATTTCCCCGAGGGGATAGCGGTGGCAGTTCCGGTGTTCATGGGAGGAGCTTCCAAGAGGAAGGCGGTTGCATTGGCGTTTCTATCTGGCTTGGCCGAGCCGGTGGGCGCGACCCTGGCCGTTCTGTTGCTGCGGCCGTTCCAGGGGATCGTGCCGACCGCGTTGTCATTTGCCGGAGGAGTGATGATCTTCATCACGCTTGACGAGTTGGTGCCATTCGCCCATAAACATGGCCATGAGCACTTCACTCCATTGGGTATCATCGCCGGCGTTGTCAGCATGCTTTTTCTAATGGGGATTTTCGGTATATAGTTGTTTTTGTAACCGATCGCCTATCGGCGGGCAGAAAACACTATTACCATTACTCAGGAAACCAGGATTTTACTCAAGGCCATCATTGCCGCTATCGGGAGGGGGTGAAGGATATCGAGCCCCGCCCATTACTAGAACCCCCATCAACACACCACCCGGTCCTCACAAGCCCCCGAGCTTTACCGCTCGCGGGCTTTATTGTCGTTGGTGCCGCGGGCACGTTGTTGCAGTGGATAATATACTTGAAACGGGTTTGACAATCGCGTGTAAAAATGGTAAAATGCTGTGTTCGTACGATGGCCACATTCTGGACACTCATTGAGACCTATCAAACGGGCGTCCTGGATCTAACCCTTTGGATTCTATCATCAAGCCGACGTAGCTCAGCTGGTAGAGCAGGGCTTTCGTAAAGCTCAGGTCGGGGGTTCAAATCCCTTCGTCGGCTCCACGACCAACCGCTTCTGGACGGATATCATCGCAGGGAACCACTGAAGGAAACACCTTGGCGTCGCATGACAAGCTGATGATCAGCGTGGCCGGAGTGAGGGGCGTGGTCGGAACGAGCCTCACTCCGGCCATTGCGTTGCGGTTCGCGGCCGCCTTCGGTTCCTGCGCCGGCCGGGGGCGGGTGGTGGTGGGCCGCGACTCGCGCCTCTCCGGCCCGGTGATCGAGCAGGCGGTGGAGGCCGGGCTGCGGTCGGTCGGCTGCGGCGTGGTGCGGATCGGCGTCGTGCCCACGCCCACGGTCCAGCTGATGACCAGGATGCTGCGGGCCCGCGGCGGCATCGCCATCACGGCCAGCCACAACCCGCCGCAGTGGAACGCGCTGAAGTTCGTCTCGGCGCGCGGCCTGTTCCTCACCCGGCGCGAGGGGCGAGCGGTGATCGACCGCTACGGCCGCGGGGCCATCAGCTACGCCGACTTCGCCCACCTGGGGCCGGTCGTCGACCTGCCCGGCGCCGTCGCGGCCCACGTCGACGCCATCCTGCGGCTGCCCTTCCTAGACCTCGCCGCCATCCGCCGCCGCCGGTTCACCGTGGTGACCGACACCTGCCACGGCGCCGGCGGGCCGATCTTCGGCATGCTGCTGCGCGCGCTGGGCTGCCGCGTCGTCCAGCTCCATCCCGAGCCCACCGGGGCCTTCTCGCGGCCGATCGAGCCCCTGGCCAGGAACCTCGCCGAACTCCAGCGCGCCGTCATCCGTCACCATGCCGACGTCGGCTTCGCCACCGACGCCGACGTCGACCGGCTGTCGATCGTATCGGAGCGGGGCCGGGCGCTGGGCGAGGAGTACTCGCTGGCGCTGGCGGCGGACTTCATGCTGTCGCGCCGGCGCGGCAGCGCGGTCACCAACCTCTCCACCAGCCGGATGATCGACGAGGTGGCGGCCCGCCGCGGCGGCACGGTGGTGCGCACGCCGGTGGGCGAGGCCAACGTGGTGGCCGGGATGAAGGAGCACCGCGCGGTGATCGGCGGCGAGGGCAACGGGGGCATCATCATCCCCGCGCTGAACCACGCCCGCGACGCCACGGCCGGGATCGCCCTGATCCTGCAGTCGCTGGCGGTCGATGGCCGGACCATCTCGGCCATCGCCGCGGACCTGCCCGTCTATCAGATGATCAAGGAAACGATCGCGGTCGAGCGTCCGGCCCGGCTGCTGGCCGCGGTGCGGCGGGCGTTCCCCGGCGCCGTCATCGACCGGCGCGACGGCGTCAAGGCCGAGCTGCCCGGCGGCTGGGTCCACGTGCGCGCCTCGGGCACCGAGCCGATCGTGCGGGTGATCGCCGAGGCCGCGACCGCGGCCGGTGCGCGGAAGCTCGTCAACGCAGTGAAGGGGCTGCGCTAGCGCCATGTGCGGCATCGTCGGCTACATCGGACCGCGCAACGCGGTGCCCATCCTGATGGAGGGCCTGTCGCGGCTGGAATACCGGGGCTACGACTCGGCCGGCATCGCCGTGATCAAGGACGGCCGGCTGGTGATCGAGAAGAAGGCCGGCAAGGTCGCCGACCTGCGGTCGCACCTGGCGTCGGTCGACGTCGCGGCCGGGCTGGGCATCGGCCACACCCGCTGGGCCACCCACGGCGAACCCACCGACGCCAACGCCCATCCCCATTGGGACTGCGACCGGCAGATCGCCATCATCCACAACGGCATCATCGAGAACTACGCCACCCTCAAGAAGAAGCTGGAGGCCGACGGCCACGCCATCCGCACCGACACCGACACCGAGGTGCTGGTGCATCTGATCGAGGAATGGTACAAGAAGAAACACGACCTGTTCACCGCGGTGCGGCTGGCCCTGCACGAGGTGGAGGGCACCTTCGGCATCCTGGTGGTCTCGCCCCGCGAGCCCGACCGCATCATCGCGGCCCGGCGCGGCAGCCCGCTGGTGCTGGGACTGGGCGACGGCGAGAACTTCGTGGCCTCGGACGCGGCCGCGCTGGTCGAGCACACCCGGCAGGTGGTCTACCTCAACGACGACGAGATCGCCATCGTCACCGCCGGCGGCTACCAGACCAAGACCATCCACGGCCAGGGCGTGGACAAGGAGGTCGAGGAGATCACCTTCTCGCTGGAGCAGATCGAGCGCGGCGGTTTCCCGCACTTCATGCTGAAGGAGATCCACGAGCAGCCGGACAGCCTGCGCAACGCGCTGCGGGGACGGTTGCTGAAGGACGAGGGCTCGGCCAAGCTGGGCGGGCTGGAACCGGTGATGGAACGGCTGCTGGCGGCCCGCCGCATCATCATCACCTCCTGCGGCACCGCCTGGCACGCCGGGCTGGTGGGCAAGTACCTGCTGGAGCAGATCGCCCGCCTGCCGGTGGAGGTCGACTACGCCTCGGAGTTCCGCTTCCGCAACCCCATCGTCGGCCCGGGCGACGTGGCGCTGGTGATCAGCCAGAGCGGCGAGACCGCCGACACGCTGGGCGCCCTGCGCGAGGCCAAGTCCCGCGGCGCCACGGTGGCCGGCCTGGTCAACGTGGTGGGCAGCACCATCGCCCGGGAGACGGCGGCGGGGGTCTACCTCCATGCCGGCCCGGAGATCGGCGTGGCCTCGACCAAGGCCTTCACCTCGATGGTCGCGGTGCTGGGCCTGGTCTCGCTGCTGCTGGCGCGGGCCAAGGGGCTGTCCCGCGACCGCGGCCGCGCCATCGCCGCCGACCTGGCCGCCGTCCCCGACAAGGTGGCGCGGGTGCTGGCGCTCACCGACCAGATCCGGGCCATCGCCGGGGAGTTCAAGGGGGCGCGCAACGCCCTGTACCTGGGGCGGGGGCCGAACTTCCCAACGGCCCTGGAGGGCGCGCTCAAGCTCAAGGAGATCTCCTACATCCACGCCGAGGGCTACCCCGCCGCCGAGATGAAGCACGGCCCCATCGCGCTGATCGACGAGAACATGCCCGTGGTGGTGGTGGTGCCGAGGGACGCGATGTACGACAAGGTGGTCAGCAACATCCAGGAGGTCAAGGCCCGCAAGGGGCGGATCATCGCCGTCGCCAACGAGGACGACCACGACATCGACCGGCTGGCCGAATTCGTGGTGCGGGTGCCGCGGACGCTCAGCTACTTCGGGCCGATCGTCAACAGCATCCCCCTGCAGCTGCTGGCCTACCATATCGCGGTGGCCCGGGGCTGCAACGTCGACCAGCCCCGCAACCTGGCCAAGAGCGTGACCGTGGAATGAGCCGCCGCGGGGACGATTCCCCCTTGCAATTTCCCCGGTTTCGTACTACAATTCGGTCAACACCACCAACGAGGGGACGATGAAGCACAGCCAGGAAATCCTGCGGATATACCTGCCGTCGGAGACGGCGGCCAAGGCGGCGTCCGGCGCGCTCGACCCCGCCGCCACGGAGCAGGTCCTGCCGCACCTGACGGACATCTACACCTCGATGGCCGCCTACATGCCGCGCGGCGTCAGGACCGGCCAGTCCCAGCTGGAGCGGGGCGTCCGGTCCGACCAGACGCTGATGCTGGCCGACGTCACCGGGTTCACCACCCTGTCGGAGCGGCTGTCGCGCATCGGCAAGGAGGGCGCCGAGGAGGTCACCGGCATCATCAACAGCTACTTCTCGCCGATCATCAAGATCGTCGGGAACTACGGCGGCGACGTGATCTGCTTCATCGGCGACGCGCTGTCGATCAGCTTCTCGCCGCTGCCGGGCGAGCGGTCGTCCCACCAGCTGCGGGCGCTGAAGGCGGCGCAGGAGATCCGGGACTTCGTCAAGAACTTCACCGAGGTCAAGACCTCGGCCGGCGTGTTCAACCTCAACCTGCACCTGGCGCTGCACTGCGGCGCGGCGCTGGCCTCGCGCCTGGGCGGCTCCGCCAAGGGGTCGTACTACATGGTCGCCGGCTCCGTCACCAACCGGGTCTCCGCGATCGAGGACACCGCCGAGATCGGCGAGATCCTGATCAGCGCCGAGCTGCGCGCCGCGGCCGGCCCCGCCATCGCCGCCGAGCCCAAGGGCGAGGGCGCCTTCCGGTTCAGCGGCATCACGGCGGAGGTGGCGGCGGCGGCGGCCGGCGACATCGCGGCGCCGCGGGACCTGGAGGCCCTGGTGACCGAGATGGAGCTGATGCGGCCCTACCTGTCGCCCTGGGTGATGCAGAAGATCGTGGCCGACCCCAAGGGGATGGGCACCTTCGGCGAGCACCGCCGGGTGACGGCGCTGTTCCTCAACCTGTGGGGGCTGGACTTCGACGGCGACCCCCAGGCCGTCTCCAAGATCCAGAACTACTTCGCGGTGCTGCAGGACGCGGTGGAGAAGTACGGCGGCACCATCAACAAGATCGACTTCTCGGCCACCGGGCAGCGGGCGCTGATCCTGTTCGGCGCGCCCATCACCTACGAGAACAACGACGAGCGGGCGGTGCTGTGCGCCCTGGAGATGCTGGGGCACGAGGAGTTCAAGTTCGGCGGCGTCAAGCACCGCTTCGGCATCAACAGCGGCTACGTCTTCGCCGGGACCATCGGCTCGGCCCGGCGCCGCGAGTTCACCGTGATGGGCGACGAGGTCAACCTGGCCGCCCGGCTGATGTCGCAGTCCGGCGAGGAGCAGCTGCTGGTGACGGCGGCGGTCAACCGCAAGACGGCCGGCAAGTTCGAGGTGGCGGCCCTGGGCGAGCGCGAGTTCAAGGGCAAATCGCTGCCGGTGGCCATCTACCAGGTGGTGCGGAAGGCGGCCGCGGCCGACAGCATCTTCGGGCGGTGGGTGTCGGAGTCGAAGTCGATGGTCGGCCGCCGGCAGGAGAAGCAGGTGCTGACCCAGTCGATCGACAAGGTGATCGCCGGCAAGGGCCAGGTGGTGGCGGTGGTGGGCGAGCCCGGCATCGGCAAGTCGCGGCTGGGCCGGGAGCTGGCCCAGCTGTGGCTGGAGCACGGCTACAGCATGTTCGGCGGCAACTGCCAGTCCTACGGCACGGCCATCTCCTACCTGCCGTGGGCCGACCTGTTCGAGGGCTACCTCGGCACCAAGAAGCTGGCGACCATGGAGGAGAAGGCGGCCAAGATCGAGAAGATGCTGGGGGTGATCGACCCGGCCCTCAAGGACTGGGCGCCGATCGTGGGCGAGCTGGTCGGGGTCTGGATCCCCGAGACCGGCCTCACCAAGTCGCTCGACCCCAAGCTGCGGCAGCAGCGCCTGTTCGACCTGGTGCTGGACATCCTGGCCTGGGGCGCCACCCAGGAGCCGCTGCTGCTGGTGATCGAGGACCTGCACTGGGCCGACAACGCCTCGCTGGCGCTGCTCAACTACGTGGCCCGCAACATCGGGGACAAGGCCATCCTGCTGGCGCTGCTCTACCGGCCGCTGGACGCCAAGCACGAGTTCCAGACCAAGGAGTACTTCAGCGACATCCAGCTCAAGGAGCTGTCGCCCGAGGAGAGCATCGAGCTGGTGCGGACCCTGCTGGCGATCGAGGGCATGCCCAAGGAGCTGGAGGAGCTGATCCTCAAGAAATCGCAGGGCAACCCGTTCTTCGTCGAGGAGGTGATCAAGTCGCTGATCGAGCAGAAGGTGGTGGTGGAGAAGGACGGCAAGTGGCAGGTGGCGGTGCAGGAGGTCAGGAACGTCCACATCCCGGACACGGTGCAGGGCGTGATCATGAGCCGCATCGACCACCTGGCGCCCGAGACCAAGGACGTGCTGCAGGTGGCGTCGGTGATCGGCCGGCACTTCGGCTACGGCGTGCTGGAGGCCATCTACTCCAAGCGCACGGTGCTGTCCGACCACCTCAAGGAGCTCAACCGGTTCGACCTGATCCTGTCCGAGCAGCCCCAGCAGTACATCTTCAAGCACATCATGACCCAGGAGGTGGCCTACGAGAGCCTGGCCTTCTCCCGCCGCCGCGAGCTGCACAACAGCATCGGCGACCACCTGGAGCAGACCAACGAGAAGGCCATCGACGACGTGCTGGGCATCCTGGCCCACCACTACTACTACGCCCAGAACTGGGTGCCGGCGTTCTACTACTCGGTCGAGGCCGGCGACAAGGCCAAGAAGGCCTACGCCAACCAGGAGGCGCTGGCCCACTACGACCGGGCGCTGGAGGTGTTCGACAAGATGGTCGAGGCCGGCATCCTGCCCGAGCTGGAGCGGCAGATCAAGGAGGCCGAGGAGGCGGAGAAGGCCGAGAAGGAGAAACAAGCCCAGGCTGAGAAGAAATAATTACACGGTTGCCTAAAGCGGCATGCGCAAGCATGCCGCTTTTTACTGTACACATTGCAGAATATAATATATATGACAGCACATGTCACTGAATTGCATTACTTAAGTATACTAATGTTATCTTTTGTCATAATGCATAAGATATTGAAAATACGTTTGTTAAGTTAACACAATTGGATTGTTACAATTTTTTATAATTATCATTGTTAACAAATGTTGCTTATAGACGGCGATTACCAACCTATTCGATTGATATATAATGTATTACATGTCGATAAACAAAAGTATCATCTTGGCATTATTATTGCTAATATTAGTTGCATATCATTCACGGAATCCATTTTAAGCAGGCAAGTATACCATGCAGGACTGCAAGATCATTCTGGACGCATTGGCGAAGGGTATTGTGCTGTTGGAGAAGGGCGGCGTGATCAAGTACGCCAATCCGGCGGCGCGGCAGCACCTGGACCTGGCGGACGGGGACGTCGGCAAGCCGCTGGACGAGCTGGCCGAGCTGTACCCCGTGAAATTCTGGCGGGAAACGCTGTCGAAGACGGACGTGATGGTACGGCGCAACGGGGTGGAGCTGCAGTGCCTGGCCACGACCCACCACGCGGCGGAGGGGATCGTGCTGGTGCTGGACTGGGAGCGGGTGCAGGTGGAGGACGAGTTCCGGTTCTTCATCATGGACAACATGAGCGAGGGGGTGGTGCTGCTGGACGCCAACGGCGCGGTGCTGTACCTCAACAGCGCGGCCAAGGTGATGCTGCGGGTGGGGCTGCACGCGGGGCAGGCCCGGTACTGGACGGTGGGGAACCTGGGGGAGTTCGCGCCGGCGGACTTCTGGCGCTACCCGGCGTACAAGAAGGAGGTGCTGTTCCGCACCGGCGACGACGAGCTGCACCTGCTGGCCAGCGCCTACCACCAGAGCGACAAGGTGATCGTGGTGCTGGAGGAGGAGAAGCGGGAGACGCTGCGGTTCATCCGGCAGGAGTCGCTGTCGGCGACCGACCTGGACGCGCTGGCGGGGGTGGGGCCGGAACTGCGGCGGCAGGCGATGGTGCTGGCCAACTCGGACCTGTCGTTCCTGGTGACCGGGGAGAGCGGGACGGGCAAGGAGGTGATGGCGCGGGCGGTGCACTACTCGTCGGTGCGGGCCAAGGGGCCGTTCGTGGTGATCGACTGCACGGCGCTGCCGGAGCACCTGGTGGAGAGCGAGCTGTTCGGCTACGAGCCGGGGTCGTTCACCGGGGCCAAGAGCGAGGGCCGGGCGGGCAAGTTCGAGCTGGCGGACGGCGGGACGATCATGCTGGACGAGATCTCGGAGCTGCCGCTGGCGATGCAGCCCAAGCTGCTGCGGATCCTGAACGACCAGATGGTGATGCGGATCGGGGCCCGCAAGCCCAAGCCGGTGAACGTGCGGGTGATCGCCTGCACCAACCGGGACCTGCGGGCGATGGTGGAGAAGGGCCAGTTCCGGGAGGACCTGTTCTACCGGCTGAAGGGGGCGACGCTCAACCTGCCGCCCCTGCGGGAGCGGATGAAGCACTTCGACGGGCTGCTGGAGCTGTTCCTCAAGAAATACGGCCATGGCAAGGACCACCGGTTCGCGCCGCAGGCGCTGGCGGTGCTGCACAATTTCCGCTGGCCGGGGAACGTGCGGGAGCTGGAGAAGGCGGTGCAGTACGCGCTGGCCCAGGACCCCGCCGGGGAGATCGGGCCGGAGCTGCTGCCGGGCGACATCATCCACGGCACGCTGGCGCTGCGGGAGGGCAAGCTCAAGGAGATGGTGCGGCTGCACGAGCGGGCCCTGGTGGCCGCGGCGCTGCAGGCCAACGCCTTCAACGTCACCGCCACCGCCGCCCGGCTGGGCCTGACCCGGATGGGCCTGACCAAGAAGGTCGCCACCCTTGGCATCAAGCTCCCCGGCCACGGAATCAAGCGCTTCCCCAAGCGGATGGGTCGCGGCAACCGGGCCGCCATCGAGGTCCTGGAGGTATCACCGACCGCGGTGCCGGCTCGGGGGACCGTCAGGATCAGCGTCCGGGTCACGAATACCGGACGGAACCCGTGGCTGAGCGTCAGCAAGACACGCGCGGAGAGACGCGGCCAGTACATTTTCCAGTGCATCTGGTCCCGGGCCGAGGACCTCACCAGATATGTCGCGTATTCGAACATTCCTCTCCCCGGGCCGGTGCACCCGAACGAATCGGTGTCGCTCCGCGACGACATCAAGGCGCCGGGCGACGCCGGGGAATATGTGGTGTACTGCTGCATGGCGCTGACCGGGACCGCGGGGTTCGCCCAGAATCCGGCAGGGAACAACGAGTACAATGCCACGCATTTCCCCAATTTCCGGATTATGGTATCCTGAGAGCGATCTCGGCTGGTGGTTGGTTCCCTGACGTGCAGAGACGAGATCGGACCAGCGACGGATCGGGTGACGCCCCGGGCGATGCCGGTACTGTTGCGCGACGATGTGCTTGACATCGGGATCAAAATGAGGTACAATAGGAACATGCGGGTGTAGTTCAGTGGTAGAACGTCAGCTTCCCAAGCTGAATATTGTGGGTCCGATTCCCATCACCCGCTCCATCGACAATCGGCGTCACCCTCCCTCGGCACCGAGGGAGGGTGTTTTTTTACGCGTACTCGGCATTGCCGTTGAGCGATTGGCTGGCAATCTTCACGATAACAAGCGCACAACCATCTGGAATACGATGATGTTCGCTCGTTTTAAAAAATATGCGCTTGATCTTCAAGCGTTACTTCCATCATGGACGGCCGTCCTGGATCCCGGCAGTCCGTTTCCCCTTGCAAATGCCGTTGATTTCTGTTAGAATACATGTCCGATCATGCGCACCACAGAGCACATATCAGTCGTCACCGACAGCTGATCCATATGTCCTCTGTGTTTTTCTTTGCCGGCGTCATACCTAGTTTTCATACATAACAGGAGCCCAGACATGCCCGAGATCAAAGTGGACGAGGCCCGGTGCAAGGGGTGCGAGCTGTGCGTCACCGCCTGCCCCAAGCAGTGCATCGCCATGTCGGAGAAATTCTCCACCACCGGCTACTACCCGGCCATGCTGGCCAAGCAGGACTGCTGCATCGGCTGCGGCCTGTGCGCCCAGATCTGCCCGGACCTGGCCATCACCGTCTTCAAGTGAGCGGCCGGCCGCGTTTCCGCCGAACACGCAACGCAAGGAGATAGGACACATGGGTGAACGCATCCTGATGAAGGGGAACGAGGCGCTGGCCGAGGGCGCGATCCGCGCCGGCTGCCGCTTCTTCGCCGGCTATCCGATCACGCCGCAGAACGAGGTCCCGGAGTACATGTCGTGGCGGCTGCCCGACGAGGGCGGCAGGTTCGTCCAGGCCGAGTCCGAGGTGGCGGCCATCAACATGATCTACGGCGCGGCGGCCACCGGCATCCGGTCGATGACCTCGTCCTCCAGCCCGGGCATCAGCCTCAAGCAGGAGGGCATCAGCTACTGCGCCGGCGCCGACCTGCCGTTCTTCTACGCCAACGTGGTGCGGGGCGGCCCGGGCCTGGGCAACATCGCCGCGGCCCAGGGCGACTACCACCAGTCGGTGCGGGGCGGCGGCCACGGCGACTACCGGGTGATCGTGCTGGCCCCCAACTCGGTGGACGAGATGGGCAACTTCCCCAAGAAATGCTACGAGCTGGCCGAGAAGTACCGGATGCCGGCCATGGTCCTGGCCGACGGCATCCTGGGCCAGATGATGGAGCCGGTGGAATTCAAGTTCCGGCCGGTCGACCCCGCCACGCTGCCGGCCCCGGACTGGGCGCTGGGCAACAGCGCCGGCCGGGGCAAGCGCGTCGTCAAGTCGTACGACCTGCGCGAGGGCGAGCTGGAGAAGATCAACCTCAAGCGGATCGAGCGCTACCGCAGGGTGCAGGAGAACGAGGTCCTGTACGAGACGACCCAGTGCGACGACGCCGACCTGGTGATCGTGGCCTACGGCACCTCGTCCCGCATCGCCAGCGCCGCCCTGAAGATGGCCCGCGACAAGGGGCTGAAGGTCGGCCTGTTCCGGCCGATCACCCTCTGGCCGTTCCCGTCGAAACAGCTGGCGCAGCTGGCGAAGAGGGTCGGAAAATTCCTGGTGGTCGAGATGAGCATGGGCCAGCTGGTGGACGACGTGCGGCTGGCGGTGTGCGGCGCCGCCCCGGTCGACCTCTACGCCCGGCCGTCCGGCATCCCGTCCGGGGAGGAGGTGTTCGCGGCCGTGGAAAAATCGTGCAAGGGGACCGCGGCACCCGCGAAGGCGAAGGCCGCTCCCCCGCGGAAGAAAACCGCCAGGCCCGCCAGGGCCACGGTCCGAAAAACGAAGCGCAACGCCAAGCCGAAAAAGACCGCGCGGCCCGTGAAACGCGGCCGGAAGGGAGGGCGTAACTGATGCAGCAGATGAACAAACGGCCGGACAGCCTGACCGGCATCAACTTCAGCTACTGCCCGGGCTGCGGCCACGGCATCGTCCACCGGCTGGTGGCCGAGTGCATGGACGAGCTGGGCATCCGCGAGCGCACCGTCGGCGTCGCCCCGGTGGGCTGCGCGGTGTTCGCCGACAGCTTCTTCAACTGCGACATGATCCAGGGCCC
>JALOPJ010000064.1 GCA_025453955.1 Candidatus Edwardsiibacteriota bacterium | reverse complement strand
CCGTCCTCGATGATGCCGAGGTCGGACATGGCCGCGCCGGTGCGACCTCTCCCTTTCTCCCTCCCCGCTGCGGGGAGGGATGGGGAGAGGTCAGCGAGCGTCAGCAGCTGGGCGATATGCTGGATGATGAGGTCCATCGGGGATCACTTCATCATCGGGATCTTTACCTTCTTGGCCTTCGCCACCTTCCTGGCGATGTCATACCCCGCGTCCACATGTCTGAGGATCCCCATGCCCGGGTCGTTGGTCAGCACCCGCTCGATCCGCTTGGCCATCTCCTTGGTGCCGTCGGCCACCGTCACCTGCCCGGCGTGGATCGAGTAGCCGATGCCCACCCCGCCGCCGTGGTGGATGGAGACCCACGACGCGCCCGACGCGACGTTGACCATGGCGTTCAACAGCGGCCAGTCGGCCACGGCGTCCGAGCCGTCCTTCATCGCCTCGGTCTCGCGGTTCGGGGACGCCACCGAGCCGCAGTCCAGGTGGTCGCGTCCGATCACGATCGGGGCCTTGATCTTGCCCTTCCTCACCAGGTCGTTGAACAGCAGCCCGGCCTTGTCGCGCTCGCCGTAGCCCAGCCAGCAGATCCGCGCCGGCAGGCCCTGGAAATGCACCTTCTTCTGGGCCATGGTGATCCAGCGCTTCAGGTGCTCATTCCTGGGGAACAACTTCAGCACCGCCTCGTCTGTGACCGCGATGTCGCGCGGGTCGCCCGACAGTGCCGCCCATCGGAACGGCCCCTTGCCCTCGCAGAACAGGTCGCGGATGTACTCCGGCACGAAGCCCGGCACATCGAAGGCGTCCTCGATGCCGTGCTTCTTGGCCTGGCCCCTGATGTTGTTCCCGTAATCGAACGCGATGGCCCCGGCCTTCTGCATGTCCAGCATGGCCCGCATGTGCGCGGCCATCGACTGGAAGCTGCGCTTCTTGTACTCGTCCGGGTTGTCGTTGCGCAGACGGAGCGCCTCGGAGAATGGCATGCCGTGCGGCACGTAGCCGTTGAGCTCGTCGTGGGCCGAGGTCTGGTCGGTGACCACGTCGGGGATGACGCCCCTCCGCACCAGCTCCGGCAGCACGTCGGCGCAGTTGCCCACCAGCCCGATCGACAGGGCTTCGCCCTTTCTTACCGCTTCCCGGACCAGTTTCAGCGCGTCGTCCAAATCATTGCGCATCACGTCGCAGTAGCCGGTCTCCAGCCGCTTCTGGATGCGCGCCGGG
Organism: Candidatus Edwardsiibacteriota bacterium; assembly: GCA_025453955.1. Lineage (GTDB taxonomy): Bacteria > Edwardsbacteria > AC1 > AC1 > EtOH8 > UBA2255. The sequence goes on along the minus strand of JALOPJ010000064.1, from coordinate 9,204 downwards.
TCGACCTCGACGTCCAGGACCACGCCCCCGTTCATGGTGACGGACAGGGGCTGGGCCCCGCTCATCCCGCCCATGCCGCCGGTGAGCACCCACTTGCCCGCCAGCGTCCCGCCGAAATGCTTTCGGGCCAGCGCGCCGAACGTCTCGTAGGTCCCCTGCAGGATGCCCTGGGTGCCGATGTAGATCCACGAGCCGGCCGTCATCTGGCCGTACATCATCAGGCCCATGGCCTCCAGCTGGCGGAAGTAGTCCCAGGTGGCCCAGTGCGGGACCAGGTTGGAGTTGGCGATCAGCACCCGCGGGCAGTAGGGGTGGGTCTGCAGCACGCCCACCGGCTTTCCCGACTGCACCAGCAGGGTCTCGTCGTGCTTGAGTTTCTTGAGCGTTTTGACGATGGCGTGGTAGCAGTCCCAGTTGCGGGCCGCCTTGCCGCTGCCGCCGTAGACCACCAGCTCGGACGGGTTCTCGGCCACGGCCGGGTCGAGGTTGTTCATCAGCATCCGCAGGGCGGCCTCCTGCTGCCAGCCCTGGCAGGAGCGCTTCATCCCGGTGGGAGATTTGATCACAGTGGTCATAGGAATGGTTCCCTATTCTGAACCGCCTAGGCGCAAAGGATACAAAGGCCGATGCATTCTTCGCGTCCCGGCGTCTTTACGGTTCGGTTTGCGTTTTCAACGTATCGATCGCCGCCAGCCGCTCCAGCAGCGGCGGGTGCGAGTAGTGGAACGCCACGTACAGCGGGTGCGGGAAGGGGTTGGCCAGGTTCTTGGCGCCCAGCTTCAGCAGGGCGCCGCGCAGCGCGGCGCGGTCCGGCAGCAAGCGCAGGGAAAAGGCGTCGGCCTGGTACTCGTGGCGGCGCGACAGCCACATCGTCAGCGGCGACAGCAGCAGGCCGGCCGGCGCGAACAGCACCGAGGCGGCGAACAACGCGGCGCCCAGCAGCGGCCCCTGCAGGCCCGATCGCCGGAACTGGTCAAGCAGGCCGAGCGTGGCGTAGACCCACTCCCCGTTGATGACCTGCGACGCCAGCCACAGCCCGGCGCCCGAGACCGCGGTCGACAGCGCCAGCGACACGGCGACATGACGCAGCTTCCAGTGGCCGATCTCGTGCCCCATCACCGCCAGGATCTCGTCGTGCGTGTAGCTGGCGACCATGGTGTCGTAGAACACGATGCGCCGAGTCCTGCCCAACCCGGTGAAGTAGGCGTTGTCGTGGGTGCTGCGGCGGGAGGCGTCCATCTGGAACACGCCGGCCAGAGGGAAATCGGCCTGCTTGGCCAGGGCCAATATCCTGTCGCGCAGCGCCTCGTCCTTCAGCGGGACGAATTTGTTAAACAGCGGGGCCAGCCACACCGGCGCCACGAACGTCAGCAGCAGCGAGACCGCGGTCACCAGGCCCCAGGCCGGCAGCCACCACCGCGGGCCGAACCAGGACACGAACAGCGAGAACCCGCAGAACAGCAGGCCCAGCAGCACGGCCCCGATCAGCAGGCCCTTGGCCTGGTCCAGCGCCCAGGTGCGCGCGGTGATGGTCGAGAAACCGTAGCGCCGCTCGATGCCGAAATCCTCGGCCAGCGATGCCGGCAGCCCGGCGACGGCCAACAGCAGCAATGGAAGGTACAGCACCGCCAGCCCCTGCAGCGGTCCCGGCAGCGGCAGGACCGACGCCCGGGCCGTCAGCCACGGCAGCAGTCCGGAGAACAACACGGCCCCCGCCGCCACCGTGCCTGCCAGCCGGCCCCAGTACCCCAGGCGGGCGTGGGACGCCGTATATTCCACGGTCCGCCGCAGTTGGCCGGGGTCCAGCCGCCCGGCCAGCGCCGGCGGCAGGGGTCCCGCCGCGGCCGTCCGCAGATGCCGCACGTTGGCGGCCGTCAGCGCTGCCGGGACCAGGTAGCCGATCACCAGGATGGCGGCGAGCAGCGCCATCTCAGGCGATCCGCCCCACGGCGCGCTCCACCGCCCGCAGGATGTCGCCATCGCGCAGCATCGCCGCGATCCGCTCGATGTCCGGGGCGAACTCGCGGTCCTGCCGGAACCGCGTGACGCCGCGCCGCAGCGCGGCATGCGCCGCGGCCACGCCCTTGCCGGGCGCCAGGGGCTTGAGATACTCCAGCCCCTGGGCCGCGCACAACAGCTCGCAGGCCAGCACGTAGCGGACGTTGTCGCAGATCTGGCCGGCCTTGCGCGCCCCGATGGTGCCCATCGACACGTGGTCCTCCTGGTTGGCCGAGGTGGGGATCGAGTCCACCGACGCGGGATGGGCCAGCACCTTGTTCTCGGAGACCAGCGCCGCGGCGGTGTTCTGGACGATCATCAGCCCCGAGTTCAGCCCCCCCTTCTCGGTGAGGAACCCGGGCAGGCCGGAGAGCGAGGCGTCCAGCAGGCGGGCGATGCGGCGCTCGGCGATGTCCGCCAGCTCGGCCGCGGCGATGCCGAGGTAGTCCATCGCCAGGGCCACCGGCTGCCCGTGGAAGTTCCCGCCCGACAGCACCTCGCCGTCCCGGAGGAACACCAGCGGGTTGTCGGTGACCGAGTTGAGCTCCGTCTCCAGCACTTGCCGCACATGGGCCAGGGCCGTGCGCGTGGCGCCGTGCACCTGCGGCATGCAGCGCAGCGAGTAGGCGTCCTGCACCTTGGGGCAGTTCGCGTGGGACCGGCGGATGGCGCTGCCCGCCAGCAGCCGGCGCAGGTTCCCGGCCGAGGCCTGCTGGCCCGGGTGGGGCCGCAGCGCGTGGATCCGGGGGTCGAACGCCGTGGCGGTGCCGCGCAGCGCTTCCAGCGACATCGCCCCCGCGATGTCGGCGGCCCGGCACAGGTCCTCGGCCGCCAGCAAGGCCAGGATGCCGACCGCGGTCATCACCTCGGTGCCGTTGGTCAGGGCCAGCCCCTCCTTGGCGGCCAACCGCAGCGGCCGGATGCCGGCCCGCCGCAACGCGGCGGCGCCGGTCATGGCGCGCCCCCGGTACCGCGCCCGGCCGCGGCCGATCAGCACCAGCGCGATGTGGGCCATCGGCGACAGGTCGCCCGAGGCCCCGACCGATCCCTGCTGCGGTACCAGCGGCGTGATCCCGGCGTTGAGCAGGCCGATCAGCTGGCGGACGGCCTCGGGCCGCACGCCCGACGCGCCCCGCGCCAGCTGGTTGGCCTGGAGGAACATGACGGCCCGCACCTGCCGTTCACTGAACAGCGGGCCGACCGCCGTGGCGTGGCTCATCACCAGGTTACGCTGCAGCTCCTCGATCTCGGCCGGGGCGATGCGGACTTCGGCGAATTTGCCGAAGCCGGTGGTGATGCCGTACACCGTCCGTCCGTCGCCGATGATCCGTTCCACCACGGCGCGGCCGGCGGCGATCCGCCCGGCCGCTGCCGGAGACAGCGCGATCCGGGACCCGCCCTGCGATGCCCGGCGGACATCATCGATCGCCAGCGGCTTACCAATTGTCATACAAGCTCTTCACGTTTTCGCCCCGGACGCGGATGTCCTCCGACTCCATCAGCTCGTCCGAAAGGATCCGGTCGTAACTGGGGTCGCTGCGTTCGCCGCTGGTGGCCGGGAAGTTGGTGTAGATCAGTTCGTACCGGCCGAATCCTGATATGTCGACGAAGATGAACTTCTTGCTGCCGGGATATCGCCAGATGATGAGCGGTTTGTCGCGAGGCTGGATCGGCTTGGACACGATCTCCTCCGGCTCCCCGAACTTGACATAGATCCGGCCGCGGTCGGTCTGGCTTCCCTCGAGCCCCTTGCGGATCTGCTCCCCGAACGTCTCGTTGGCGAATTCGCAGCGCCGGACGTGCTCGCGCAGCGCCTCGTTCTCCGGCGTCTTGGGATCGGGGTCCCGCGCCTTCCAGAACTGGCGCAGGAATTCGCGCTGGCCCGCCGAATCGAGCGAACGGTAGGTGTCCAGCATCTTGCCGTTGGCCAGGTACTCGATCCGGCCGTAAAACCGTCCGCCCTGCCGCTGCAGCGCTTCCTGCTCGTCGCGCATCAGCCCGGCCTGCGGGGTCGCCGCCAAGGGGTCGTGCCGGACGCTGAATCCGGCGGAAGCGACGGCCAGGCGGCGGCCGGCCGCGTCCTTGAGCTGGGCCCACAGCTGGTAGGCGCCCGCCGGCATCTCGTCGATCCGGAAACCGCCGGTGCGGACCGCCTGTCGTCCGATGCCGTCAAGGGTCTCGTTGTGCACGGTTCCCGTCACCGAGTCGTTGTCCGAGTTGTACGTGATCGTCAGCTGCTGGCCGGCGGCCTGCGCCAGGCCATAGAGTTCGAAGTAGTAGTACAGCGCCCCCCCGGGGGAATACGCGCGGTCGGGATTGGGCGTCACCCGCAGGCCGCCCTTGCGGAAGCGCTGTCCGGTGGAATCCGGCGCGATCTCCGAGGCCAGCTGGATCTGGCTGAGCGCCGGCCGGTCGCCGGGGATCGCCGGGACCGCGATCACCTGGTCGACCAGGCCCGAACGGCCGTTCGCCAGGTCGGTGATGGAGAACGTCAGCCGGTAGGGTCCGGGCCGCAGGCCGCGGCACCCGATCTGGTCAAGCCGCACTATCGATTTCCGCTTCAACTCGGCATCGGTCGGCAGCGGCGCGGTGGTGCTCCATGACTCGTTCAACACGGATCCCCCGGCGCTGTCGGCCAGGGTGATCGTCGTGCGGAACCGCGACAACCGCTGCGCCGACGTCTCCACCGGCGCGAAGGCGTTGGCCGGGCAGCTCCAGTAGAGCTCCTGCCAGGTCTGGCCGTTGCCCGAGGAAAAGGCCGCGCCGTCGACCACGAATGGGATGTCCCCGGACGACGCCAGCGGCCAGCCGGCCGCCGCTGCGGCCAGGGCCAGCAGCGCCGCTCCGGTCATCAGGTGTCTCATCTCATCCTCTCGTTGCTGGGGTACACCAGCAGGAACTCCCCGAATCCCTGGGTGTCGGAGAATATGAACTTGCGACCGTCGCGGTAATAGTGCCAGATCTCATAGGCCTGGTGTTCGCTGTCGAACGGATGGTGCTCCACATCGTCCGGCGCACCGTACCGGATGTAGACCTGGCCCCGATCGGTGCGCCATCCCGGCTTGATTCCCAACGAGAAGGCCCGATCGGCATGTTCCACCCGCGCGTAGTACTCTTCCTTGGCTTCGTTGCGTTCCGTGCCGGGCGTGGGGTCGCGCCGGTCCCAAAACCGCTGCCACAGGGTGTCGCGCATCCCGCCCGATGCATGCCGCAGCGAGTCCAGTTCACGCCCCCTGCTGATGTATCGCAGTTGATCGACCCGGTCCCGGAAATCGCGTTCCGACAACCGGTGGAGGTTCTCGACGACCACGGTCGCGGCCGTCGCGCCCAACTCGGTGCCGGCGCTGTCCTGCAACGCCACCCGCAGGTCGTAGGCGCCGCTGGTCAGGCTGTCCGCGGCCACGGCGATCCGCAACGGCACCCGGTCGGCGGCGGCCACGGGAATCCGCCGTTCCCATACCGTCCGTTCGTCGTCCAGCGACCACAGGCGCGCCACCGCCTGGCGGCCGGGCTGGCCGCCGGGATACAGTTCGACATAGGCGACCAGCGGCGCCATGACGTCCCCGTAGCGCCGGGCCGGCCAGGGGATGGTATCGCCGCCGGAGAGCCGCTCGAACCGGAGCGAGCTGATCGCCGGCTCGCGGGCCAAGTCGGGCACGGTGACCGCCTTGTCCAGCACCGCGGCGCGCTGGGAGTTGGCGTCGCTGCACCGCAGGGACAACCGGTAGCGCCCCGGCGGCAGGTCGAACGACATGGCACCGGTCAGCACCCGGTCATGCCGGTGCGCCAGGGCCGCGTCGGCCTCGGTCAGCGACCGCTCGACCACGTCGCCGGCCACCTGCCGCCCGGCGCGGTCGGAGATGATCGTCGAGAAGGAGTAGCCGGCGCGGAGGGAGCCGCTGTCGCCGAGGATCTGCAGGCGGTCGGTGCTGAAGGCGAACGTGACCTCCAGCCGCTGGCGTCCCGCCGCCGCCCGGAAACAGGCGGTCTGGGCGTGGAACCGCAGCGGGCCCTGCCCGGCGTTCTCCAGATCGGGCCGGACCCTCGGCCGGACGGCCATGCCGGCGGCCGGGGCCGCCGCCAGCGCTGCGGTCAGCGCAATCAGCGCGGACACCGCGGCGGCTCGGCCGCCGGCGACCGTCGTCATCCCTCCGCCCGCCGCCAGCGGGGGGCTGCCCCCAGCAGGGCGACGGCCAGCAGCCCCAGCAGCAGCACCGCGCAGGCCAGCAGGTCCGGTTCCCGGCTGTCGGCCGTCATCACCAGGCCGCGTTCCCGCACCTGGCCCATCGGCCGCGACCAGATGATCTCACCGCCGGCGACGCTGTCGGCGTCGCTGGCGACCAGGCGGCCGGGCAGGCGCAGGACATGGCGGAACCGGTACCGCTCGCCGTAGCTGGACGCGATCCTCGTGCTGTCGATGTCGCTGCCCAGGTAATGCTCGCGGTAGCGGTACCACACCCACCAGCCGCGGCGCTCGACGGCGTACTGGACGCTGTCGGTGGCGGTGGCGGCGTCGGTCAGCCGCGCGGCCCGGAAGGACGACCGCACCACCAGCGCGCCGCCGCTGTCCGGCTGCTGGGCGCGGGACAGCAGCGCCACCCCGGGCTTGTCGACCAGGTCGTCGCCCGGCAGCCGGAACAGCTGCCCCGCCGCGGTCGCCGACTGGTAGGTCTTCGCCAGCGACTGCTCGAGGGTGACGGCATACGAGCGCGTCCCGCCCCCGGCGCGGTCGGCCCTGGTCTCGATCTCGACCGAAATGCAACCGGCGCAGGCCGCCAGGACGGCCAGCGCCGCGCAGGGGACGATGCGTTTCATCCCTCGCCCTTTCGCTTGATCATCTTCAGCCGGAAGATGTCCTCCCGCTCCCGCTGCTCCAGCACCGCCTTGATGTAGCCGATCTCGCGAAAGATCCGCGGGATCACGATCTGCTCCAGGGCGTTGACCCGGCGGGTGGTCTTCTTGATCTCGCCGCCCAGCTTCTTCAGCCGCACCTCGCGGCCGGCCACCTCCACCAGCAGGTCGATGATCTCCTCGAACCGGTCGGACACCGCCAGCGACCGGGCCGAGGCGGCGGCCGCGTTGTAGCCGCGGCCGAAGGCGTTGCGGCGCAGGCTGGCGGACGAGACCTCCGGGATCCGGATGCCCCAGACGTTCTTCTCGCCGACCTCCAGCGCCACCTGGCGCCGCCCGGCCAGCGCCGCCGACTCCAGGGCGGGCCGGCCCTCGATCGCCGCCGCCTGGTTGAGCAGGTCGACCGCCTGGCCCGAGGCCTGGTTGAGCCGGTCGCGCGATGCCAGGGTGTTCTTGACCACGCCGAAGAACTCGGACACCAGTGCGTCGCGCTTCTTCTTGAGCAGGTCGACGCCCTGCGCCGCCAGGCTGACCTGGGCCTTGCGGCCCAGCAGGTTCATCCGGGTGGGTGAGACGTTCTCCATGCGGTTGTCCCCGATGTGGCGGTCAGAATGTGATGCCGCCGAAGGCGGAGATCCTGTCGACCAGGCTCCGCTCGACCCTGCCGCGGAACGCGGCCGTTGTGTCGCGGAACCGGTTGTCCCTGGCGAACCGGCCGAGCAGGAACTCCCGGTCCGCGGCGGCGAAGCTGTAGTCGGGATCGGACAGGTACTCGTAGACCGTGTACTGGCCGGGCAGCACCTCGGCCTCGACCATGTTGATCTTCTCGCTGCGCTCGTTGCCGTACATGATGGAGGCCTTGATGTCCAGCCGGTGCTTGCCCGGCGGCAGCTTGAACAGGTAGACGAAATGGTGCAGCAGGTTGCCGTAGCACCGCTTCAGCTCGCGCAGGCTGGTGAACGTCGCGATCGCCTGGCTGTCCTGGGTCGCGCAGATCGCCAGGAACGGCTTGGCGGCGTCCAGCGGCCTGCCGTCCAGCTGGAAGGTGATCGGGACGCTGTAGAGGTCCATGGCCAGCGCCAGCACGCCGGGCCGCTCATCCGCGCCCGCCGCCACCGCCTGCACCCGGCCCGACAGCACCACCTGGTAGGTGCCGTCCGCGATGTAGCCGATGTCGATCACCTGGAACCCCGGCAGCAGCACCGCCTCGGCCTGGGACTCGATGAAGTCCTCCTGCAGCGTGGCGTTGACCACGGTGGTCCTGGAGGTCACCGTGACGCCGGCCTGCTCGATGGCCTGCCGCTTGGCGTCCAGCACCGCCTCGCGGTAGTCCTGCTGGCGCGAGGTCTGTTTGCCGTCGTCCAGCCCCTTGATGGTGACGGTCAGGGTGTCGGCCCCGACCGCATTGCAGGCGATCCCCAGCGACATGGCAAGCAGCAGTTCCTTCATCATGTACCAACCGCGTTCGATTCGGTGATCTGGCGTGGTGTCAGTGGTCGGATGCGGGACAGGACGGGTTTCGGGTGTGCCCGTCGTGACGTGCAGCTCCGGCGTCAGATGCCGCCCCTGCCGTACATCTTCTCCATGGTCTCGCCGTGGTAGTACTTGTGGATGTGGTCCTTGTTGATCCGCTTCAGCTCCTTCATCGGCAGCAGCGACAGCAGCTTCCAGCCCAGGCACAGCGTCTCCTCGATCGGCCGGTCGGCCTGGCCCTGGCCGATCATCTCCCGCTCGAAGCCCTCGGCGAACTTGAGGTACTTGCGGTCGATCTCGGTCAGCGCCTCCTCGCCGATGATCGCCACCAGCTTGCGCAGGTCGCGGCCGGTGGCGTAGGCGGCGTACAGCTGGTTGGCCCACTCGCGGTGGTCCTTGCGGGTGCGGCCCTCGCCGATGCCGTTGTTCATCAGCCGCGACAGCGACGGCAGCGGGTCCACCGGCGGGTAGCAGCCGATGCGGTGCAGCTGGCGCGACAGCACCAGCTGGCCCTCGGTGATGTAGCCGGTGAGGTCGGCGATGGGGTGGGTGATGTCGTCGTCCGGCATGGTCAGGATCGGGATCTGGGTGATCGAGCCCTGGCGGCCGTGGATCCGGCCGGCCCGCTCGTAGATCTGCGCCAGGTCGGTGTACATGTAGCCGGGATAGCCGCGCCGGCCGGGGATCTCCTCGCGGGCCGTGCCCACCTCGCGCAGGGCCTCGCAGTAGTTGGTCATGTCGGTCAGGATCACCAGCACCTGCATGCCGTGGTCGTAGGCCAGATGCTCGGCGCAGGTCAGGGCGCAGCGCGGCGTCAGGATCCGCTCGATGGTGGGGTCGTCGGCCTTGTTCATGAACACCACCGTCTTGGCCAGCGCCCCG
>JALOPJ010000063.1 GCA_025453955.1 Candidatus Edwardsiibacteriota bacterium | reverse complement strand
CGCCATCCTGTTCGCGGCCAAGCCGATCGGCGACTTCATCCTGGCCCGGCCCACGCTCAAGATCCTGGCGCTGGCCTTCCTGATCACCATCGGCGTCACCATCTTCATGGAGGGGCTGCACCAGCACGTGCCCAAGGCCTACATCTACCTGCCGATGGGCTTCGCGCTGTTCGTGGAGATGCTGCAGCTGCGCTACGAGCACAACCGCGGGCGGCGGGGCGGTCACCGGCAACGGAAACAATGACACACCGATAGAGGGGGACGCACCATGAACGAATTCAACCGCGGCATCCTGGCGCTGTTCGTGTTCCTGCTGATCTTCGAGATCTTCGTCGAGGACAAGCGCAAATCGCTGTGGGCGGCGGTCTTCACGGTGCTGTTCGCCATCGGCAGCATCGGCGCGGCGCTGGTGGGCATGGAGAAGATGGCCACCTCGCTGGTGCTCTCCGCGGTGATGGCCGCGCTGTGCCTGGGCTACCTGTGGTACGAGCGGCGCTTCCACCGGGCCGAGAAGCTGGCCCGCCGGCGCGCCGTCCAGCTGAAGCTCACGGTGGGCGACGTCGAGCGGGTGATGCCGGCCAGGAACGGCGAGCCGGTGAAGGTCGCGGTGGCCCGCTACGGCCTGCCGCGGCGCCAGGGCGTGGCGCCCAAGGGCTGGACGCTGTCCCGGATCGACGGGGCCGAGGGCGCCGACCTGGGCCACGGCTGGAAGCTGAAGACCGCCGGGGGCGAGGCGGCCGAGGCCATGAAGGCCATCCTGCGCGGCATCGCGGCCCAGGCCCGGGGCGAGCAGCTGGAGTTCGAGGCCGACGAGGCGGAGGTCCGCGCCTACTGGAAGGAATGGGGCGGCACCGAGCACGTCGACGACATCCACCACTGGCTGCTGGTGCTGTCGCAGTACTGAGGGGGCGGGAGGGGTCATCTCCTGAATAGCCGCGCCGATGCGCGGGCGAATCGCCAATCATCGATCAAATACACGGAGATCATTCATGAGCACAACGAAGATCCGCATCCTGATCGCCAAGCCCGGCCTGGACGGGCACGACCGCGGGGCCAAGTACATCGCCCGGGCCCTGCGCGACGCCGGGTTCGAGGTGATCTACACCGGCCTGCGCCAGACGCCCGAGGCCATCGCCGCGGCGGCGGTGCAGGAGGACGTGCAGTGGGTGGGGCTGTCCTGCCTGTCGGGCGCCCACAACTCGCTGTTCCCCAAGGTGGTCGACCTGCTGAAGGAGAAGGGCGCGGCCGACATCAAGGTGTTCGGCGGCGGCGTGATCCCGGCCGACGACATCCCGGGACTGAAGGCGGCGGGCATCAAGGAGATCTTCACGCCGGGCACCTCCAGCCAGGCGGTGGTGGACTACATCAACAAGAACTGAGGGCGCATCGGAACGGTCCACGCGAGGAAACTCCACACGAAGAAGCACCCTATGAAACGCATGATCGTGGCCGGTCTCGCGCCGGCCATCGTGCTGCTGGCGCTGATGCCCGCCTGCGGCAAGAAGTCCAGCCCCACCGCGCCCGTGACGCCGACAGACCCGGTGATCTACGTGGGCGGCTACTATTCCAACGGCTCGTACAACATGCCCTGCTACTGGCGGGACACCGTCCGCACCGACCTGCCGGACGCCGGGCTCCACAACTCGGAAGTCAGCGCCATCGCGGTATCCGGAGGCAGCATCTATTGCGGCGGCCGGGTCAACGCCGATGTCAACAGCATCGCCTGCTACTGGCTGGGCACGGCGCGCACCGACCTGCCGATCACCGGGCAATACGGCAAAGTTTCCGGCATCCTCGTCGATGGTGGCACGGTCTATTGCTCCGGCAACTACGTTGACAGCATCACCGGCATCCCGTGCTACTGGGCCGGCACCGCCAGGCATGACCTGCAGCGGGATCCCGGCGTCGGCTCCTGGGCCACGGGCATCGCGGTCGCCAGCGACACGGTCTACTGCAGCGGCTATTACGAGCCGATCGGCGAGCATGCCGCATGCTACTGGGCCGACAGCGTGCGCCACGACCTGCCCTGCGGCACGCCGCGCGATGGCCATGTCACCGCGATCACGGTCAGCAACGGGTCGGTCTACTGCGCCGGGTACTGTAGCTCGGGGATGGCCATCGACCGGGCCTGCTTCTGGCGCGACGGCGTGCGCACCGACCTGCCTGACGGGGACGAGTCGGGTGCCAACGCGATCGCCGTCTCGGGCGGGATCGTCTATGTCGCCGGGTCCTATCGCAGCGGCACCAAGATCGTCCCCTGCTACTGGGAAGGGACGACTCGTCACGATTTGCCCTGCAGCACCGGCACTGATAACAGCGTGATGTCGGTCTGCGTTTCTTCGGGCACGGTCTATTTCGCCGGATATACCAGCGTCGGCTCGGAGTACATCCCGTGCTATTGGGCCAGCGGGGTGCGCCACGACTTGGTGATCGACAGCACATCGACGTATGGAATCGCCTCGGGCATCGTTGTGCAGTAACATGCTCGTTGCCACAAACACGCAATAAGGAAATCATCGTGAAGCGTTTCTTTCTGTCCCTGACCCTGGCCCTGAACGTGTTCGCCGTCCCGTTGCTCGCCGCTCTTTCGGTGGACGGCAGCGAGGAGCTGCTGCCCCAGGGCTTCACCGCAGAGGAACTCACGCGGACGCACGAGATCGGCAGCTACGTGCCGGCCAGCGCGCCGCCGCCCTCGGGCACCCGCAACCCGGCCGAGTACGAGCCGATGACCGGCGTGCTGGTGCGCTGGCCGCTGGGCGTGCCGTACAACCTGCTGGACTCGATCTCCGACCACATCAAGCTGTGGATGGTGGTCTCCAGCGCCAACCGGGCGGCCTGCTCGACGGGCCTGGCGGGCAACGGCATCAACATGGCCAAGGTCGGGTACGTCATCGCCAGCACCAACAGCATCTGGACGCGCGACTACGGCCCGTGGTACGTGATGAAGCCGGACGGCCGGCAGGGCATCTTCGACTTCGCCTACAACCGCCCGCGCCCGCAGGACGACGCCGTGCCAGGCGCCATCGGGACGGCCTGGGGCATCCCGGTCTATTCGTCGGTGCTGGTCCACACCGGCGGCAACTACATGTCGGGCGGGCACGGCCAGTCGATGTCCACCGACCTGGTGTACGCGGAGAACGACAGTTCCAACGCCTGGGTCGACAACCAGATGCTGCAGTACCTGGGCGTCGACGACTACCAGGCCCTGGCCGACCCGCAGGACAGTTACATCGACCACATCGACTGCTGGGCCAAGATCATCTCGCCCACCAAGGTGCTGGTGCTCCAGATGCCCCCGTCCCACGTCGACTACGACGCCCTGGAGGACGCGGCCGCGTACCTGGCGACCCAGCCCAACCATTACGGCGGCAACTGGGAGGTGGTCCGCGTCTACTCCGGCGGGGACGAGGGTTACACCAACAGCACCATCCTCAACGACTACGTCTACGTGCCGCTGTGGAACACGAGCAACGACGCCGCGGCGCTGCAAGTCTACCGCGACGCACTGCCCGGCTATCACATCGTGGGCAATTATTACTACGACTGGCTGAACACCGACGCCATCCATTGCCGTACCATGGGCGTCACCGACTCGGCCATGCTGTGGATCAGCCACAAGCCGGTGGCGGCCACCCAGCCGGCGGGGACGCCGGTGGCGATCAAATCGCTGGTCCGCTGCCACCCCAACTTCTCGCTGACCTCGACCCGCTGCCTCTACCGCTATGGCACCAGCGGCGCGTACGATTCGCTGACCATGACGTCCGTCGGCAGCGACAGCTTCAGCGCGTCGATCCCCGGAGCATCAGCGGGCGACACGGTCGAGTACTACCTCTCGGCCACCGACAACTCGGGCCGGGCCGAGCAGCAGCCGCGGTTCGCGCCGGCCAGCTGGCGCCACCGCTACGTGGCGGCGGCCACCGGCGTGGCCCAGGGACCGGCGACGGGACCGGCCGCGACGATCGGAACCCTCCAGGCCGCGCCCAACCCGGCGACGAATGGCACGGCGATCAGCTTCCAGCTGGCCGGCCGGTCGCAAGTCCGCCTAACGGTATACGATATCGCAGGCAGGAACGTGCGATCGCTGTTGCGTGAAGAGCTGCCAGCCGGCCGCCACTCGGTCCGCTGGGACGGGAAGAACCAGGACGGTGCCGCGGTCGGATCCGGCGTGTACTTCGTGGCGCTGAATGCCGGCGGGAGCGCGCAGCGCATGAGGCTGGTGGTGGTACGGTAGGAATGGATCATGCCACGGAGACACTGACATGATAAATGCAATACGGTATCGCGCGCGGTTCTTGATCTCAGCGCTGTTCGCAATGGCCTGGGCGACAACGGCGGCCGCAACGGTCTATCACGTCGGCCCGGCGCAGGCCTACACCCAGCTGGCCCAGGTGGCGGACCTGCTCGATCCCGGCGACACGGTGCTGGTGGACGGCGACGCCACCTACGACGGCGGCGTCATCTTCACCCGGGCGGGTTCGGCCGGGGCGCCCATCGTCATCCTGGGACAGCGCATCAACGGCAACCGGCCGGTGATCTCCGGTGGCACCAACACGGTCACCTTCGAGTCGCCCTGGCCCTACGACAGCGGTGCCGACCACTACGTCTTCGAGGGCTTCGAGGTCGCCGCCGGCACGTTCCGCGGCATCTACCATCAGGCCGACGACCTGACCGTGCGCGACGTGCTGGTGCGCGACTGCCCGGCCCACGGCATCCTGGGCGCCGACCAGGGGTCCGGCGACTGCCTGCTGGAGTTGGTCGAGGTCCGCAACTGCGGCAACGGGTCCAGCCAGCACCAGATCTACATGGCCACCGACGAGGTGCACCACCCCGGCAGCGTCTTCCGGATGCGGCACTGCTACGTCCACGATGGCGACGGCGGCAACAACGTCAAGTCCCGGGCCGAGCGCAACGAGATCCACTACAACTGGATCGAGGGGGCGTACTATCACGAGCTGGAGCTGATCGGCTGCGACGGCGGCGACACCGGCAACGTCCACCTCAAGCGCGAGGACTCGGATGTGGTGGGCAACGTGCTGCGCAAGCGGCGCACCGCGGCCGGCAACGACAGCAACTTCGCGGTGACCCGCATCGGCGGGGACGGCACGGGCATGACCCACGGCCGCTACCGGTTCGTCAACAACACGGTGCTATGCGGCACCGGCGCCGTCTTCCGCTGCTTCGACACGCTGGAGAGCGTGGAGATGCACAACAACGTCTTCTACCGGACCGGCGGCGGCGTCAACATCATGCGAACGGTGGACGCCGGCTGGGTGCACGACACGGCGGTGATCGCCGGCTCCAACAACTGGGTGTACCAGGGCGCGGCCAACATCCCGGCCCAGTGGACCGGCACCGTATCGGGCACCGATGCCGGATTCCTGGATCACCCTGCGGGCGACTTCCGGCCGGGGACGGGCAGCCCGCTGGTGAACGCGGGGAACCCATCGCCGGCGAGCATTCCCGGGATGGAGTTCCCGGCACCGCTGTTCCCGCCCGCATACCAGCCGCCGCTGCACCAGGCCGCGACCGCGGCCGCGGTCCGCCCGGCCGTGGCGACGATCGACATCGGGGCGTACGAGTGCGACCCGTCGGGAGTCGCCGGCGGCGGGACGATGTCAAGACCCTGGCGGCCGGCCCTGACGGCGTCGCCCAATCCGTTCTCCGTCGAAACGAGGATCCGCTATGAGCTGGCGGCGCCGGGCCGGGTGACGGTGTCGGTCTATAACCTGGCCGGCCAGCTGGTGCGGACACTGCTCGACGGGACGAGGCCCGCGGGACGGCATCATGCGCGCTGGGATGGACGGGACGACCGCGGCGTAGTAATCGCAGCCGGCGGCTACCTGCTGCAAGTAGCTGCGGATGGTGCCCGCCGCCGCTGCGCGCTGGTCAAGGTCAAATGACGGCACCGGCGGGCGTTCCGATCGTCCTGGCGCTGCTGGCGGCGCTCGCCACCGGCGCCGTCCGCCACGTGGACGACGACAACCTTACGGGGACCGAGGACGGCACCGTTCTCCATCCGCACCATGACATCCAACCGGCGATTCAGGCTGCCGGGACCGGCGACACGGTCAAGGTCGCGCGGGGAAACTATGCGCCAGTGGCCACACGAAACCGGATCGTGAACCTGCTGGGGGGGTATGCCGGAGGAACGACGGCCTCGTACGCCGGGGGAGCAGGTGGGGACTTCTCGTCCCAGAACCCCTCGGCCGACACCAGCAGGATCGCGGCAGACTCCACCCGGCCGGGCGTTCTCATCTACGGGACCTCCTCCTCGGGCTCGGTCATCGACGGGTTCCTGATCACCGGCGGCAGGCGCGGCATCGAGTCGGACCCCGACTCCACCTGGCCCCACGCCTCCGGTATCACCATCAGCCGCAACACCATCGAAAACAACGGCCGGGCGGTGTCCAGCGACTGGGACGGCGGCGGCATCAACCTGCAGGGAGACGGCCATCGGGTCACCGGCAATGCCATCCGCAACAACCGCGCCGCCCGGGGCGGCGCCCTGGCCAGCCGCGGCGACAGCGTCCTGATCTCCGGGAACATCATCGCCGGAAATTTCGGTTACAGCGACCACTGCGCCGGGGTCTTCCTGGCCGGGGCCACCGGGATGACCGGCAACGTCATCGAGCACAATGTCATGATGCACCCCGATTACGGCTGGGGCGGCGGGGTGCTGGCCGTCGGCCCCGTCCGGTTTTCCCGCAACGTGATCCGTTTCAATACCTGCCACAGCTACGGGGCCGGCGTGTACATCGACGAGGGCGGCGAGGGCTGGTTCGACCACGACCTGATCCACGGCAACAGCACCGACAAGAACGACAAGGGCGGGGCCGGTATCGCCGCCGACGACGGGACGCCCGGGCCGTCGCGGGTGCACCTGTCCCATTGCACCGTGGCCGGCAACCGCTCGCCGGGAAACAACGGCGGCAACGGGGTCTACCTGGACTACGGGTCGTACGGCGACATCGTCGACTGCGTGTTCTGGGGCAATGGCGACGACTTCTTCACCGGCGCGGGATCGAGCTTCACCTCGGTCACCTACACGCTGTCGTACGAGGCCATGGCCGGAACCGGGAACCTCACGGCCGATCCGCTATTCGCCGACACCGCGACCGGGAACTACCGTTTGAAATCGCAGTACGGACGATGGGACGACGGGTCCCTGTCCTGGGTGCTCGACGCCGTCACCAGCCCGGCCATCGACGCCGGGGACCCGGGCTCGGCATGGTCGCTTGAACCTGAACCCAACGGGGGAATGGTCAACCTGGGATTCGACGGCAATACAACGGGTGCCAGCAAAAGCGCCGTTGTCGGAACCGAGGGCCATGGATGCAACCAGCCGGGAATCGCCCGATTCCAATTGAACGCCAGGCCGAATCCCTTCAGCAGGGACCTGTCGGTCCGCTACACCGTGCCAGCACCGGGTCGGACCAGAGTGGCGGTCTACAACGCCCTGGGGCAGCTGGTGCGCGTCTTGGCAGACGCGGACCAGCCCGCGGGCAGGCACGAGGTCGACTGGGACGGTCGGGACGACCGGGGCCTGGGACTCGCGGCCGGCCCGTATGTGGTGCGGATGGAGAACGGGGATCGGACATCCATGGTGCGAGCGATCAGGATCGAATGATGGACTTGAACGACGGGATCATCGCCGGCGACGTCCGGGCCCTGGCCCGCGCCATCTCGCTGGTCGAGAACGGCGACCCGGCCGCGGTGCCGCTGCTGCGGGCGCTGTTCCCCCGCACCGGCGCGGCCTACCTGCTGGGCATCACCGGTCCGCCGGGCGGCGGCAAGTCCACCCTGGTCGACCGGCTGATCGCCCACTACCGCGGGCGGGGGCTGCGGGTCGGCGTGATCGCGGTCGACCCCTCCAGCCCGTTCTCGGGCGGGGCCATCCTGGGCGACCGGGTGCGGATGCAGAAGCACGCCACCGACCCCGGCGTGTTCATCCGATCGATGGGCAGCCGCGGTCACCTGGGCGGGCTGGCCGCGGCCACCGCCGACGCCGCCGCGGTGCTGGACGCCGGCGGCTGCGGCATCGTCATCCTGGAGACCGTGGGCATCGGGCAGTCGGAGGTCGAGGTGGCCGGCATGGTCGACACCACGGTGCTGGTGACGGTGCCGGGCCTGGGCGACGACGTCCAGGTGCTGAAGGCCGGCACCATGGAGATCGCCGACATCTTCGCGGTCAACAAGGCCGACCGCGACGGCGTGGAGAAGTGCGTGATCGAGATCGAGCAGCTGCTGGGGGTGCGGGAGATGGACGAGTCGACCTTCCTGCCGCCGATCGTCCAGCTGGTGGCCCGCGACGGGAAGGGGATCGCCGAGCTGGCCGACGCCGTCGAGCGGCACCGGGCCTACCTGTCGCAGCACGGCCGGTTGGAACGCAGGCGCAACGAGCGGCTGCGGCGGCAGGTGCGGGCCATCATCACCGGCCGGCTGGGGGAGTGGGCCCACGCCAAGCTGACCAACGACGTGGAGGCCGGGGAGAACCTGGCGGACCTCTACCGGCGCAAGACCGACCCCCACACCGTGGCCGCGGCCGTGCTTCGGGAACTGGGGATCGATTGACGGCGGCGCCGATGCGAACGCTGCTGCCGTTGATCGCGATGCTGCTGGCCCTGGCCGGGCCGGCCGGGGCCCAGGAGCAGCCGGGGTGGGATTCGCTGATGATGGTCCATGCCTACACCGCGTCCTCGACCCTGGGGGGCGACGATCCCTTCGCGGAGCAGCCGTCGCGCTACGCCGCCCGCAACATGGGCGACGGGGATCCCGCCACCTGCTGGGCCGAGGGGGCCGCGGGCCGCGGCCTTGGCGAGCGGGTCCACATCCTGCTCGACGGCAGTCCGGCGGCGCTTTCCGCGGTCAACGGGTACGCCAAGAGCAGGTCGACGTTCGCCGGGAACGGGCGGGTGAAGGCGTTCACCGCGACGCTGCTGCACGCCTTCAACCTGCCGGGGGACGTCACCGAGGTCGCCACGCTGTACCATTGCCGGCCATTCCCGCGACGGCCGGTCATCGGGTTGGACGACACGGCGGCGCCCCAGTCCCTTCCGTTCCCGTTCGACTGGGACGCGGTGCGGGAGGATGCGGCCCTGGCCCGGGTCCGGTTCGAGGCCGACCTCGGGGACGAGATCGTCCGGCGCCGCGAGGGGGCGGCGGCATTCGCCATCGCGCAGGCGGTCATCCTGCGCCTGGAGATCGCCGACGTCTATCCGGGGACGAAATACGACGACACCTGCGTCAGCGAGCTGACGTTCCAGTGAACGAAAGGAGGCGTCCGTGAAGGGAATACTGCTGGCGGCCCTGGCCGTCCTGCTGGCCGTGCCCGGCCGCGCCGCTGTCGCCGATGTCGACACGCTGTTCGACAACTTCTTCCGCGAGTGGATCGCGATGAACCCGGACGACGCGTCGCAGTTCGGCCTGACGCCGGCGATGGGGTACCCCTACCGGAAGTCGGACCTGACCGACGGGTCCGAGCGGCTGGTCGACCGCACCTACCGCTACTACCGTCGCTACCGCGACCAGCTGAGGCGCGCCGACGCCCGGCGCCTGACGCCCTCCCAGCGGCAGGACGCCGAGATCCTGTCCTGGTTCCTGGACCACGCCCTGCGGGGCGAGCGGTTCCGCGACCACGCCCCGGTGATCAACCAGATGTACGGCGTGCACAGCGCCCTGACCAACCTGCTGACCGAGTACCATACCATCAGCGACCGGCAGGACGCCCTGGACTGGCTGGCCCGGCTGAAGAAGGCGCCGCAGCGCGTCGACCAGACCGGGGAGCGGCTGGCCCTGCAGGAACGGCGGGGCATCCGGCCGCCGGCGTTCATCTGCGACAAGGTCGACGCGGTGATGTCCCAGTTCGCCGCGACGCCGGCCGACAGCTGCGTGCTGCTGGCGTCGTTCCGGGCCCGGGTCGAGCCGCTGCCGGGCATCGGCAAGGACGAAAAGGCCGCGATGTACCGCACGGCGCGCGACATCATCGACCGCGAGCTCTACCCGTCCTACGGCCGCTTCATCGCCGCGGTGCGCGCCAGCCGCGCCACGGCCGACTCCACGGCCGGCGCCTGGCACCTGCCCCAGGGGGACGCCTACTACCGCTGGTGCCTGAAGAACCACACCACCACGAACCTGTCGCCCGACCAGGTCCACGCACTGGGGCTGCGCGAGGTCGCGCGGCTGCAGGCCGAGATCAAGGGCCTGATGGGCGAGCTGGGGTTGTCGGGCGGGCCGGTGTTCTCCTCCTGGATCCAAGCCTACTGGGGCTACATCTCCGGCGACGCCCATCGCGCCGAGTACACCTATCCCGAGGGGCCGGAGACGCGGAAGCGGGTGGTCGCCGACTACCAGCGGATCATCGACGAGACCTGGCCGCGCCTGCCGGAGCTCTTCGCCCGGGTCCCCGCGACCAGGGTCGACGCCCAGGCGGTGCCGCCCCACAAGGAGGCCACGTCCGGCACCTACTACGAGCCGGCCTCGCTGGACGGCCTGCGGCC
>JALOPJ010000062.1 GCA_025453955.1 Candidatus Edwardsiibacteriota bacterium | reverse complement strand
GCTGTTCGCCAAGAAGGCCAAGCGGTTCGACGGCGACCTGGCGGTGATCTCGGTGTTCTCCCTGCTGGACATGTACTACATCGGCGGCTGGACCGGCGTCATCGAGATGCGCCGCGCCGACGGCCGCAGCGGCCGGATCGAGCTGCGCGACGCCGAGATCCGCACGTGCACCATCGACGGCGCCGAGGATGCCGGCACCTTCACCCAGCTGCTGACCTGGGACCAGGGGCTGTTCACCGCCAGCCACGAGTGACGCCCGGCGCCACCAACGGGAAGACCGCTCCCATCGGGAGCGGTCTTTCGCTGTTCCCCGCCGGCGGCGGGTCAGCGCCACAGCCGGCCGCGGCGGAACAGCCATTTCTCCAGCTCCACCAGCCAGAACACCGAGCTGGCGACGGCCACCGAGATCCCCAGGTCGGCCGCGGCGATCGCCTCGACCTTGAACACCCCGCCCAGCGGCGGCCAGTACAGCAGCAGCAGCTGCAGGCCCAGCACCACGACCACCGAGCCCAGCAGCTGGGGATTGCCGGCCGGGCCGATCTTGAACAGCGAGTAGCGCTCCGACCGGATGGCCAGCGAATGGAACAGCTGGTAGACCGCCATGCAGGTGAACACCATGGTCCGGGCCTGGGCCTCGCTGTGGCCATGGGTCAGGGCCCACTGCATCATGCCCAGCGAGCCGATCGCCATCAGCAGGCCGACCCAGACCACGTGCTGCCACAGGCCGTGGGCGAACAGGCTCTCGCCGGGGGCGCGCGGCGGGCGCTGCATGATGTTGCGCTCGGCCGGTTCCAGCCCCAGCGACAGCGCCGGCAGCGAGTCCGTCACCAGGTTGATCCACAGGATCTGGATCGGCAGCAGCGGCAGCGGCAGGCCCAGCAGGATGCCGCCGGTCATGGTCAGCACCTCGCCGGAGTTGGTGGACAGCATGTAGCGCACGAACTTGCGGATGTTGTCGTAGATGCGCCGCCCCTCGGCCACGGCCGCGACGATGGTGGCGAAGTTGTCGTCCAGCAGGATCATGTCCGCCGCCTCCTTGGAGACGTCGGTGCCGGTGATCCCCATCGCCACGCCGATGTCGGCGCCCTTGAGGGCCGGCGCGTCGTTGACCCCGTCGCCGGTCATGGCCACGATCTGGCCGCGGGCCTTGAGCGCCTGCACGATCTTGATCTTGTCCTCGGGCGACACCCGGGCGAACACCGAGATGCGGTCGATCCGGGCGGACAGGTCCTCCGCGCTGATCGCCTTCAGCTCGGCGCCGGTCACCAGCGCATCATCCTCACCGGCGATCCCCAGCTGCCGGGCGATGGCCAGGGCCGTGGCCGGGTGGTCGCCGGTGATCATCACCGGCCGGATGCCTGCCTCGCGGCATTGCCGCACCGCCTGGCGGGCCTCGTCCCGCGGCGGATCGACCATGCCGACCAATCCCAGGAAGGTCAGGCCGCGTTCGATGTCGTCGGCCACCGGCCGGCCGGGGACGGCCTCGATCACCCGGTAGGCGAAGGCCAGCACCCGCTTGCCGCCCTCGGCCAGCGCCCGGTTGGCAGCCATGATCTCCGGGGCCGCCGCGGCCGCGCACCTGGCCAGCAGGTTGTCGACCGCGCCCTTGGTGTAGCAGACGAACCGCCCGTCCTCCTGGCGGTGGACCGTGGTCATCAGCTTGCGGTCGGAATCGAACGGCAGCTCGGCGACCCGCGGGCTGCGCGCGTCGGCCTGCGCCTTCCATTTCCCCGCCTTGGCCGCCAGGGTCAGCAGCGCGCCCTCGGTGGGATCGCCGCTGATCGCCCAGCCCGCCGGTTCCTCGGCCAGCGCCGCGTCGTTGCACAGGCAGCAGGCGTCGAGCAGCATTCCCATCGCGCCCGAGACATCCGCCGGGGCCCCGCCGTCCATGATCCGGCCCGCGGGCGCATAGCCCGTCCCCTCGACCGTGAACGTCCCGCCGCAGATGACATCGGTGCAGGTCATCTGGTTCTGGGTCAGGGTGCCGGTCTTGTCCGAGCAGATCACCGTCACCGATCCCAGCGTCTCCACCGCGGGCAGCCGCTTGACCAGCGCGTTCTTCTTCACCATCCGCTGGATGCCCATCGACAGCACGATGGTGATCACCGCCGGCAGGCTTTCGGGGATGGCCGCCACCGCCAGCGAGATGGCGGTGAGCAGCATCAGCGGCGGCGCGATGCCCTTGAGCCAGCCGGCCACGAAGATCAGCGCGCACAGCGCGACGGTCGCCCCGGCCAGGATCTTGGCCAGTCCCGCCAGCCGTTTCTGCAGCGGCGTCTCCCCCTGCCGCAGCGTCTGGATGTAGCGGGCGATCCGCCCCAGCTCGGTCTCCATGCCGGTGGCGGCCACCAGGGCCCGGCCCCGGCCGTAGACGCAGACCGTGCCCATGAACGCCATGTTGGTCTGCTCGGCCAGCGGCAGGTCGCCGGGCAACGCCCGGGCGGTCTTCTCCACCGGCAGCGACTCGCCGGTCAGCGCCGACTCCTCGATCCGCAGCGACGCCGATTCGACGATCCTGGCGTCGGCCGGGATCCGGGCGCCGGCCTCCAGCAGGATCAGGTCGCCCGGCACCAGCTGGGCCGACGGGAGCTCCCGCACCCTCGCGCCCCGCACCGCCCGGGCCAGCGGTTGGGCCATCCTGGCCAGGGCGGCCATCGCCTTGTCGGCCCGGTACTCCTGGATGAACCCGATCACGGCGTTGACCACGGCGATCACCAAAATGACGACGGAGTCGGTGATGTCGTGGGTCAGGCCCGAGATCACCGCCGCGGCCAGCAGCACCAGCACCATCACGTTCTTGAACTGGTTGGCGAAGATCGCCAGCGGCGATGTCCGCCGGCCCTGGGCCAGGGCGTTGGGGCCGTATTTGAGCAGCCGCGCCTGGGCCTCGGCCTCGGTCAGGCCCGATTGGGCGTCGGTCTCCAGCGCCTTGAGCGCCTCGTCGATGGAAAGGTGGTGGAAATGCATGGCTCGAAAATATCGATACTCGTTGTCTGTTCAGCGACGGTCTATGGCCCGTGCGTCAGTGGGCCGCGGCGGGCCGGTCATCCGGCGGTTCGGCTGCCGCGATCACCCATCGGCCACCGCCTGATCGTGCCATCCTACCGTGATGCCGAGGTCGCTGGCCTGGCGATCGCAGATCGCCATGAAGACGCGTTCGATGTGGGTATGGGGGAAGCCCGGTCTGATCGCATGCAGGTCGCGCACGGCCCGGCGGAGCGGGGCGGCCAGGACCTCGAAGATGTTCGCCGTCCCCAGCCCGTTGTTGGTCACCACCAGGAACAGCACGATGATCGGGGCGATCGCCTGGAACTGCAGCAGGTACAATCCGGCGCCCACCGACAGGATGATCGAGATGATGGGCGAACCGAGCGTCTGCGGCAGCAGCCGCTTCAAGGCCCTCGAATACCTGCCGGCCTTGATCAGGGTGCCGAGGACATAGCCGGAAAAGCCGCAGACGATGATCGGCAGCGCCGATCTCGTGACAACCGCCGCAGCGATCGCCAGCACGTTGGCCACAGCGTTCGGCATGCTCTCCCACAGGTCCACGTCCGCGAGTATCTTGCCGATATGCCCGCCGTCCTTCAACGGCCGGATGCAGGGATCGATCAGGTCGTGATCGAACCGTACCTGGATGCCGTTGGGGGTCATCAAGGACATGGGCGATCATTCGTCAGTATTTTCACGCGACTTCTCTCCCGTGACGACGTTCGTCCCCGGTGCTCTCTGGGCAGCTCACCCTGCAACAACTCGCGCCGTCCGATTATCCCGACCAACGTCCGGTCGTGAACGACCGGGATCGCCTCCAGATTGATGTCGAGCAGGATCAGCGCGGCCTTGGCCAGCGGGTCGCTGGTTTTGACGGCCGGGATCCGGACCATGATGTCGTAGGCGATCAACGGATCGGCGGCCGGTGTGTTGTCGAGGTAGAACCGAAGCGCCGACCAGCCCACCGCGCCCATCACGTGGCGGTCCTCATCGACGACGGGCAATATCTCCTGGTTCGCCTTGCTCATCAGCGTCAGGATGTCCTTGATCGGTGCGTCGGGTCGGATGGCCTGGACGTCTGTCCGCATGACGCCCTGGCATGTCTGCGCTGAAAGATGGCTGTAGCGTCTCAGGTGATCCGGCGACAGGCCGGCCTGCGACAGGGCCATGGTATAGATCGACGCTCCTTTGATCCGGTACGTGATGAGGGCAGCGATGGCAACGACGACCATTGCCGGGAGGATGATCTTGTAGGTGCCCGAAATCTCGAAGATGATCAATGCGGCGGTGATCGGGGCATTCAGTGACCCGGCCACCAGGCCCGCCGCTCCGGACAGGGCGTAGGCGGAGCGGTAGGCGAACACCGTCGGCATCAGCATGGTGCACAGTTGGCAGACGGCGCTGCCCAGCATCGCGCCGATGAAGACCGCCGGCGCGAACGATCCGCCGGGCGCCCCGGAGCCGATGGTCACCGACGTCGCGGCGATCTTCATGAACACCAGCAGCAGGGCCGCCCACCAGACGATGGCACCCCCGACCGCTGCTGTGACCGCATGGTACCCCTCGCCCAGTATCTGGGGGGCCAGCAATCCCATGACGCCGACGATCAACCCGCCGGCCGCCGGCTTGATCCACTGCGGTGCGCGCCATTCCGCGAACAACTCCTGGCTGCGTTGCAGCGCGCTGATGAACCCCGCGGACACGACGCCGGCCAATACCCCCAACAGGACGTACGGCAGCAAGTCGTACAAAGAACCGACCGAACCGACCGCGACCTGGAACGCCGGTTGGTCGCCCAGAAATGACCTGGCCACCACCGAGGCCGCCACGGCGGACAGCACGACGGGCGCGAACGTATGTACGGCGAACTCGCTGAGGATGATCTCCAGCGCGAAGAATATCCCGCCCAGCGGGGCGCCGAAGACGGCAGCGATGCCTGCCGCCGCCCCGCAGCCCGCCAGCAGGCGGAGCTCTCGTCCCGACAACCGCAGCCGCTGGCCCGCGAACGACGCCAGCGAAGACCCAATCTCAACGATCGGCCCTTCCGGTCCCGCCGAACCGCCCGAACCGATCGTCGCCGCCGACAACAGACCTTTGAATCCCATGGCAATATTCAGCCTGCCGCCCTTCAGCGAGACGGCCTCGATCACCTCGGGAACGCCCGTCACGCCCTTGCCCTCGATCCCGCCCCAGTGCATGACAAGCCCGGTAACCAGCCCGCCAACGGCCGGGATCAGGAACACCAGGTATTTCCACCATCGACCGATCACGAACAACTGCTCGGGATCGTGCGGGAAGAACAGCCCGTTGCACCAGACGATCAGGCTTCTGAACCCAACGGCCACCAGTCCCACAGCCAGCCCCAGCACTACACTGATGATGAGGAGCTTGGCCGGGCCGACAATCCGGGGGACGTCCATGCGGCCGGGCACGGCCCGCAGCCATGTCCTGATATCACGTGTCCAGGTCATGTCAGCGATCGCAAGAACGCCATCACCTGGCGCTGCGAACGGAGCCTGAGTATCGCGGCCGTCCGCCCGGCCCGCTCGTCGCTGTCGATCTTGATCGTCAATCCCTTCCCCTTCAGGAACTCGAAAGCCGGCTCGTCGGTCACGTCATCGCCGAGGAAGATCGGGTACGGCTCGTCTTTCCGGTGCCGCCGCATCAGCTGCGCGACCGCCTTGTCCTTGCCCCAGGCGACGGCCGGCCTGAATTCATGGATCATCCGGCCCGGCTCCATCCTCAGCCACGTGCGGAACGGGTCACCGGCCTGTCGCACCAGTCTTCCGATCCTTGGATGCTCTTTGCGGGGAGCCCTGCGGTAGTGGACGGTCAAGGCGTACCGCTTGTTCTCGATGATCGTCCCCTGCACGCCGGCCAGGGTGGTCCGCAACCGATCCTCCAGTTTCTTGACTTGAGTTTCGACCCGTGCCATCCGGGGATGAAGATAGGACCAGCCGGGACCCTCCATCTCGAACCCGTGGCACCCGGCATAGTATATGTTGGCCAGACGCACCCGTTGCTTGAGGTCGGCCAGCGACCGCCCGCTGATCACGGCCATCACCACGTCGTTCCTCTTGGCCAGCCGGGCGAGCGACGCCGCCATCCCCCGGCCGAGCGACGCCCGGGCGGGATCCCGGACGATCGGCGCCAGCGTGCCGTCGAAATCCAGCATCAGCAGGATCACAGTTCGATCACCTGCTGCGTCGGGTTGCGCAGGGCCAGCATCACCAGCAGGTAGCGCCGCAGGTGCCGGGTGATCAGGAAATTGTGGCGGACGAACTGGCGGGCGTTCCTTCCCAGGTGGGCCGCCGTGTCGGGGTTGGCCAGCAGCGAGCGGATGGCGAACGCCAGTCCCTCGGTGGAATGCACCAGCAGGCCGGTGGCGTCGTGGATCACCTGCTGGGTGATGCCGCCCACCGGCCGGCTGATCACCGCCTTCGACTTCCACATGGCCTCGGAGACGGTGAGCCCGAACCCCTCCTTGAGGGAGTTCTGCACGATCACGGTCGAGCCCCGCACCAGGGCGTTGATCTCCAGGTCGGCGCCGGGCGGCAGGTGCAGGATGTGGATGTCGGGGTCGGCCCCGGCCCTCTGCTTGACCTCCTCCAGCACCAGCAGGCCCTCGGGATCGTCGGTGGCGCCGCCCCCGGCCAGCACCAGCTGGCAGTCGATCTTCCGGCGGACGGCGTGGAACGCCTCCACCACTCCCAGGGGGTCCTTGAACCGGTCGAACCGGGAGATCTGGGTGACGATGGGGCGGCTGCGGTCGATCGCGTATTTGTCCAGCACGCCGGCGATGAAATCGTCCGGCAGTTCGCGGTTCTTGTCCGCCAGCGGGTCGATCGACGGCGGGATCAGGTACTGGGGGACCGCCAGCTGCTGGGCGAACCCCGGGGAGGAGATGATCGCGCCGTCGTAGCGCTCGACGTACCGCCGCAGGAACTCCCACAAACCGGCATGCGGCGCGGAGATGTCGATATGGCAGCGCCACACCCAGCAGCCGCGCCCCTGCTCCCGCTTGTCGATCAGGCAGATCGGCTGGGGGTCGTGGATGAAGACGCAGTCCTGGCCGCCGAAGTCCAACTCCTGGGCGTTGCGCCGGTTGTAGTCGAGGAACACCTGGTACATGTCGTCGGTGATCGTCTCGGCCTTCCCGTGCAGGGCGTTGTGGAACAGCTTGGTGACGTTGAAGAAGTCGTCCCCGCCCTTGATCACGTCCCACCGGGCGCGGATGTCCAGTTCCCGCAGCAGCGGCACCATCCGGTGCAGGATCTCGGCCACGCCGCCGCCCACCGAGGTCGAGTTGACGTGGGCCATCCGGACGCCCCCGAGGTGGCGGGCCAGCTGCTTCAGCTCCTCGAGCTCGGCCCCGCCGATCACCTCGCGGTAATCCTCAAGCCGTGCCAGGGCCATGGGACCGGCGTCCTTTCTTGGCGCGTTTGATGCCCTTGGTCAGCGCATTGGCCAGCGTGCTGGGGCTCTTCCCCCAGAAACTGGTGGCCGTCCGCACCGGCAGGGTCAGTATCTCCGTCAGCAGCGTCTCGACCATGTCGACCGGCAGCTGGGCCACGCGGCGCACCATCTCCAGCGCCGAGATGCCCTGGTACTGGCCCAGGATCACGAACAACCGGGCGCGGATCTGGTCCAGGCTGTGCACCGCGATGTCCAGCCGGCTGATCTGCGCGGCCAGGTCCGGCTGGCCCAGTTGGTCGCGGAACCAGATCGAGAAATCGTTGTCGGCCCGCTGCAGCCGCAGCCGGGCCTCGAACAGGTGGTAGTACAGGCTGCGGTTGGTCACCCGGCCCATCGCCTCGATGAACCCGCCGATGTCGCCGGCCCTGATGCCGGTGTCGCTGATCAACGACACCGACTGGCAGAACGTGAACTCGCTTCCCGGGGGGCAGTGCAGCCGCGAGGGGGAGCCCTCCAGGTGCCGCTCGATCACCCGGACCAGCTCCTCGCGGAACCCCCGGATGTCGTCGAACTGGGTGGGGTCGATCGCGGTCAGCTTCTCGCCCAGGCCCTTCTCCCGCAGCACCTCGCCCGTCCAGTACCCGAAATCATGGACCGGCGGCCGGTCGAACGTCTGCCATTCCCGGTAGGCCTGGTGGCTATGGTGGTAGATCGACGACCCCGGCACGGCCTTGATCCCCTCCAGCAGCTCCCGGACGTCGGCCGCCCGCCTGCCGGTGACCGCGACCAGCGAGGACGAGGTCATGAACTCGAACGGCCTGGCCGGACGGCCCGTCATTGCGGGCCCTCCTCGGCGGCGGCATGCTCGGCCGGGGGCTTGATCGGCAGCCGGACGGCGGACAGCTCCC
Source organism: Candidatus Edwardsiibacteriota bacterium (assembly GCA_025453955.1). Lineage (GTDB taxonomy): Bacteria > Edwardsbacteria > AC1 > AC1 > EtOH8 > UBA2255. The sequence continues at coordinate 5,506 of JALOPJ010000062.1, read as the reverse complement.
GGATCAGGTCGGCCGCCCACAGGTAGATGTTGTGCGAGACCAGCTGCTGCCGCATGCGCTGCATCCGCTCGGCCTGCTCGGAGACGGGCATCTCCAGTGCGTAGCGAATGGATTCGGCCGTCTGCTCGATGTCATAGGGGTTCACGATCAGTGCATCCCGCATTTCGCGGGCCGCTCCGGCGAAGCGGCTCAGGACCAGGGCGCCGTCGTTCGCGCCCCGCGCCGCGATGTACTCCTTGGCGACCAGGTTCATGCCGTCGTGCAGCGAGGTGACCAGGCAGACCTGGGCGGCGCGGTACCAGGGCTGGATCTCCTGGTGGCTGTGGTGCTTCTTCAGGAACAGGATCGGCTTCCACGTCTTGGTCTTGAAGCGCCAGTTGATCCGTTCGGCTTCGCTCTCCACCTCGCTCACCATGTCGGCATAGCGCTTGATGTGGGTGCGGCTGGGCGCGCCCAGCTCGACGAACGTGAACCGTCCCTGGTACGCCGGGTAGCGCTCCAGGAAGCGCTCGATGGCCAGGAACCGCTCGACGATCCCCTTGGTGTAGTCGATGCGGTCGACCCCGATGCCGACCAGCTCGGCCTTGAGGCCGTGGTCCTTGAGCAGTTCCGCCGCCGTCGTCGGGCTTTCCCCCGGTTCCAGGTCGCGCGGTGTGAACGCGATGCTGATCGGGAACGGCTTCACCAGGGTGGAATGCCCGGCGATCCGCACCGAGAAATGCTCCCACGCGATCTGCGATTCCAGCGCCCGGTCCACCGTCTCCAGAAAATTGTTGCAGTGGTACTGGGTGTGGAACCCGATCAGGTCCGCCCCCAGCATGCCGTACAGCAGGTCCTTCTGCCAGGGGCAGATCCCGAACGACTCCGGATTGGGCCAGGGGATGTGCCAGAAGATCGCCACCCGGGCGTCCGGCCGGCGCTCCTTGATCAATCGCGGCAGCAATGCGAAATGGTAGTCCTGGACCAGGATCAACGGCTGATCCAGCCCGTCGATCACCTCGACCACGGCATCCGCGAACCGGGCGTTGACCTGCTGGTAGTACCGCCAGTCCTCGATCCGGAAGGTCGGGCGGGCGTGGGCCACGTGGCAGAGGGGCCACAGGCCCTCGTTGGAGAACCCGTAGTAGAACCCCTCCTCCTCCTCCTTGGTCATCCAGACGCGGCGCAGCGTGTAGCGGGGGTCCTCCGGCGGCACCCGGACCGTGTCCTGGCCGTCGACCGTCTCCCGGTCGGCGTCGCCCATGCCCGCCGCCACCCAGATCCCGCCGCAGGCCTTCAGCACGGGCTCCATGGCGGTCACCAGCCCGCTGGCCGGCACGATGCTCTCGACCGACTTGCCCCGGTGGACGTGCATGTACGGCTCGCGGTTGGAGACGGCCACCAGCGCCCTGCCGTCGAGCAGCTGCCGCATCTCCTCCTTGAGCCGCTCGGGGGTCCAGATCGCCTCGGCGGTGGCGCGCAGTTTGACCTCCTCGGCGGCGGTGGCCCGGGCCTCGGCGATCGATTCCGCGATGCGGTCGACCTCCTGCTTCAGCGGCTCGAAGAACGCCGGTGGCGGACGCCGGCGCGACTGGCCGTGGGTGCGGATATCCTTCATCCAGTCGACCAGGGTGTTGAGCGGCCGCATGATGCTCCACCGGATCACCAGCAGCGTCACCAGCGCGATCACCAGTGCCTGGACGAACCAGCGGATGAAGCTGTTCTTCCAGATGCCGACGATCTGGCGATCGATGTACCCGGCATCATAGACGGCCGCCAACATGCCGACCCTGCCGGATTCGCCCGATAAGATGCGCTGATACAGGTACAGCTTCTTCCCGTCGATCCGCAGGAACGATGCCGCGGCCGTATCGAACGCCGCCTGCCGGCCGCGGTATTCGGGCATCTTCCCGCGCAGCGGTTCGTACCCGGCGGTCAGCGCGATCAGGCTGTCATGCGCGTCATAGACGGCCAGGCCGGCCAGGCGGGATGAGCTTCGGTTGACGCGGTCGATCATCTCTTGGACCGGCCTGGTGCGGGCCTTCTCCAGCTGCGCGACCAGGCCGTCGTTGGCGCTCTCACCCAGCAGCGCGGCCCGCCGCTCCAGGTCGAGCGCTGCCGCTCCTGGTACACCTGCCAGGAGGTGAAGCCCAGCGCCAACAATCCGGCGACCAGCAGAATGGAGACGATGATGGTCAGATTGATCTTCATGTTCCCCGCTCCCGTCGCGCAGCTGGGGACGTCATGCGCATCAACCGCTCCTGCAATTCACGCAATGCTTGTGCCACCGTAACGTTCCCCGCCAGCGCCCGGTGCAGTCCGAGCTGGATCTCGTCGGACAGGGCCGGGTAGTCCGGTCGGACCGGCCGGGGGCGCGCGGTCCGGAACGCCGCGTACAGCTGTTCGAAGTGGGGGTACGCGCGCCGGACCTCCCCGTCGGCGTACACCGCCGACCGGGTCGGCAGCCGGCCGCCGTTGAGCGCGAAGTCCTTCTGCGCCTCGAACGAAGTCAGATGCTCCACCAGTGCGACCGCGTCGGCCTGGTTCTTCGAGAACCTGCTGACCGCCAGGTTCCAGCCGCCCAGGCAGGATGCCGGCCCTCGCCCGGCCGGCGCCGGGAGCGCCGACAGCATCACCCTGCCCGTGACCGCCGATCCCTTCGCGGCATCCTGGGCCAATGCCCAGGCATAGGGCCAGTTTCGCATGAACACCGCCTGGCCGCCGGTGAACAGCTGCCGCGCTTCCTCCTCCTTGTACGTCAGCACCCCCGGGGGCGAGGCGTTGCCATCGAACATCCTCTTCATGATCGCCACCGCCTGCGCTGCTTCCGGGGAATCCAGCGACGGCCGTCCCGTGCTGTCGAAAAGGTCGCCCCCGCAGCTCCACAGGACTTCCAGGAAATTACACACCAGCCCCTCGTACTGCTGCCCCTGCCATACATATCCGGTCATGCCGTGCTTCGCCCCCAACCGGGCGGCCGCGGTTTCGAGCTGCTGCCAGGTTTTCGGTACGGGCGATCCGGACTCGCTCAGTATGTCGGCACGGCTGAACAGCAGCCCGGCATCGGTGAACCAGGGGAGTGCCCAGAGCGTGTCGCGGTACCGGCACCCGGCGACCGTTCCGGGAAGGAATTCCTTCAGCTGGAGCGTGTCGACATGCCCCCCCAGCGGCGACAGCCACCCGGCGTTGGCGAATTCCGCAGTCCAGATGATGTCGATCGAGTAGATGTCGATCGATTGGTCGGCGGCCGCCAAATGGGTCACGTAGGCGTCGTGCTGGGCCGTCGAGGATTCCGGCATCTCCAGCAGCTTCACGGTGATCCCCGGGTGCCGCCGGCAGAACGCATCGACCAATGCCTGATGACGGCCGGTGGGGTCCTTCCCCACCGCCCAGGTGATGGTCCGCGTGCCGGGGTCGGCGCAGGACAGCAGGAGCGGCAGCACGCAGCAGGCAGCGATCGTCGTTTTCTTCCACATCATCGGACCCTCCATTCAGCCCTTCACGGCGCCGGCGATCAAACCGGAGACGATCCGGCGTTGCAGCACCAGCACCAGCACAACCAACGGCAGCGTCACCACGACCGAGGCCGCGAAGATGACGCCCCAGGGCATCTCGTATTGGCCGGGGAACATCGCGATCCCGACGGTCACCGTCCGCATCGCGTCGGCGGTGTTGATGGTCAGCGCCAACAGGAACTCGTTCCAGCAGAAGATGAACACCAGGATGGCGGTGGTGAAGACGCCCGGGGCCGCCAGCGGCAGGTACACGTGGCGGATCGTGTCCCCGAATCCGGCGCCGTCGATGGCCGCCGCCTCCTCCAGCTCCGGCGGCAGCTGGCGGAAGAACCCGTACAGTACCCAGATCGCCAGGGGCAGATTCACACCGATGTACGGGATGATCAGCCCGGGATACGTGTTGAGCAATCCGAGCGCCCGCAGCAGCAGGAACAACGGGCTGACGGCGGCGATCTGGGGGACCATCGCGGACACCAGCACGATCATCAACACCGGCAGCGCATACCGCCGCGCGACCCTGGTCAGGGCGTACGCCGCGGCGCTGCCCAGCAGCACCGTGATCAGCGCCGCCGCCCCCGCGATCACCAGGCTGTTCGCCAGGTACCGGGGGAACGAATACTGGGCCGAGAAGACGGCGCGGTAATGGCCCAGGTGAAGCGCGGACGGCAGCAGGCGCCCGGCGGCGATCTCGCCCGACGGCATCAACGATGTCGACAACTGCAGGGCGAACGGCGCCAGCATCACGATCCCGGCGACCGTTGCCGCGGCGCCGATCGCGATGCGTCCTGCGCGCGCCATCATCGCACCGCCTGCCGGGCATAGGCCAGGCTGCATCCCATCACCAGCAGGAACAGCGCGAACGTCAGCGCCGAGCCGTAGCCGAAATCCAGGTGCGCGAACAGCACCTTGTGGGCGTACAGCGACAGCACCTCGGTGCTGCCGGCCGGTCCTCCGCCGGTCATCACGGTCACCAGGTCGAACACCCGCAGGGCGTCGATGGTCCGGAACAGCAGTGCCAGGAACAAGGTCGGCCAGAGCAGCGGCAGCGTCACGTGCCGGAAGCGCCGCCAGCGGCCCGCCCCGTCGATGGTGGCTGCTTCGTACAGTTCGGATGGGACCATCTGCAGGCCGGCCAGGATGATCAAGGCGACGAACGGCGCCGTCTTCCAGACCTCGGCCACGATGATCGCCACCCAGGCCGTCGCGGGACGGGCCAGCCATGCCAACGGCTCCTCCAGCAAACCGACTGAACCCAGGATGGTATTGACGGCCCCCATCCGGTCGTTGAACATCCAGCGCCACGTCAGGCCGGAGACCACCGTCGGGATCGCCCAGGGCACCAGGACCGCCGCCCGGAACAGGCCCCGGCCCCTCCCCAGCTCATGCATCAGCAGCGCCAGCCCGAAGCCGGCCGCCATTTCGGCCGTCACCGAGCAAGCGACGAAGCCGAGCGTTCGCACCGCCGCGGCGACGAACCGCTGATCGGTGAGCAACGCCTGGTAATTCCGCAGTCCGACCAAGGTGGCGCCGGCGCTCCGCAGGGTGATGTCCGTCAGAGAAACGTACAGGCTGTACAACAGCGGGAAGAACACGACAAGGCCTATCACCACCAGGGATGGCGCCAACAGCAGCACAGTCAGGTATGTCTTGCGACCGACCATGGACCGCAACTATCTTGTATTCTCGTCAATGATCCCATTTCAAACGTCTACCCCGCCGACAATCCCATATTGAACAGAACGAATACACCCAACAAGTATAGCCCGATGATCACCGCCGCGTCCCAGTTGATCAGGCCGAACATCTTCTTGCGCGAGGGGAACAGCAGCTCAACCAGTGCCACGCCCAGCATCGCGATCAGCAGGAACGCCGTGAACACGTGGGTGGGCGCGGCATCGGCCAGCAGGGATCCCCGGTAGAAGACGTCGTCGACGAACAGCAGGCTCTGGTTGAAGATGCAGCTGCCGAACAGGTTGCCCAGCGCCATGCCGGGCTGGCCCATCCGCAGGGCG
>JALOPJ010000061.1 GCA_025453955.1 Candidatus Edwardsiibacteriota bacterium | reverse complement strand
GGCGCGGGTCGGGGCCGACGGCCTGATGACGGACCGCCCCGCCACCGTGATCACCGTCCACACGGCGGACTGCGTGCCGGTGCTGGCGGCGGCGCCGGGCGCGGCGCTGCTGGTGCACGCCGGCTGGCGCGGCAGCGCGCAGGGCATCGCCGGCACGGCGGTCCGGGAGTTCTGCCGGCGGTACTCGGCCGATCCCGCCGAGGTCCGCGCGGTGGTCGGCCCCTGCATCTGCGACGACTGCTACCCGGTGGGGGCCGAGGTGGCGGACCGGTTCGATGGCGGGGTCAAGCGCAGGACGGCGGACGGCAGATGGCTGCTGGACCTGCGGGCCGAGAACCGCGGCCAGCTGGCGGCGGCGGGGCTGCGGCCGGAGCACATCCACGTCTCGGTCCACTGCACGCGGTGCGACGGCACGCTGTTCCATTCCTTCCGCAGGGAAGGGACGCTGCGGGGAACGATGATCGCTTTCATGGAGGTGGGCGATGAGCACGACTGACACCGGCATCGCGGCGGCCGAGCGGGCTCCCCTGGAGCCGCCGCAGCTCAAGCTGTACCACAGCATCCGCGAGGTCTCCGAGATGACCGCGGTCAAGCCGTTCGTGCTGCGGTTCTGGGAGTCCGAGTTCCCCCAGCTGCGTCCCAAGACCACCCGCGGCGGCCGGCGCCAGTACCGGGTGGACGACATCAAGCTGCTGCTGCTGATCAAGAAGCTGCTGTACACCGACGGCTACACCATCGACGGCGCGCGGCGCCGCCTGCGGGAGATCAAGGACAAGGAGCTGCCCCAGATGGAGCTGCCGTTCGCCAATCCCCGCCGCACCGCGGCGGTTTCCCGGGCCGTGGCCGAGCTGCGGGACCTGGTGCGGTTCATCGACCACGGGAACTGACGGGCCGTCGCTTTTCGCTTGCATTCCGGCCGGTTTTCCGGTATAATCACCGTTTGAACGGGGTGTAGCGCAGTCCGGTTAGCGCACTTGACTGGGGGTCAAGGGGCCGGTGGTTCAAATCCACTCACCCCGACCATTCACGATAGCGATCGGATCCCGGTTTCCCGCCCGCGGCCGCGGGCGCACGGCAGCACCACGTCGGGGAGTAGCGCAGCCCGGTAGCGCACCTGGTTCGGGACCAGGGAGTCGGAGGTTCAAATCCTCTCTCCCCGACCATTTTAACCCAAACACGGCCGATATCCGACAAACCACATCGTTACCCCAAGGCAAATGCTCCAGTGCACCGTCACTGAGGGTTTTGCTTTTTTTATTACCCGGGGGCGTTCCATTTTTCCGAAAGGTATGACCGTACGCGGTCATCGGTATGCCGTTCGCCGAATCTGAATTCCTCACCAGGACGTGGGGCAAGCTCCGCGCCGTGCTGATCGGCGCGCCCAAGGACGTCGACGACCCGCGCATCTTCCACAAGATCTCGCTGGTGGCCCTGCTGGCCTGGGTCGGGCTGGGCGCGGACGGGCTGTCGTCTTCGGCCTACGGGCCCGAGGAGGCGTTCCATGCGGTCCAGGGCCATCCCTACCTGCTGGTGTTCCTGGCGCTGGCCACGGCGCTGACGGTGTTCGTCATCTCGTACACCTACACCAAGATCATCGAGAAATTCCCCCACGGCGGCGGCGGCTACATCGTGGCCACCCACACGCTGGGCGAGAAGGCCGGCGTGGTGTCGGGGTCGGCGCTGCTGGTGGATTACATCCTGACCATCACGGTGTCGATCACCAGCTGCGGCGACGCCTTGTTCAGCTTCATCCCGCTGGAGTACCACTGGCTGAAGATCCCGTTCTGCATCGTGCTGATCGTGGCGCTGGTGGTGCTCAACCTGCGGGGCATCAAGGAATCGGTATCGCTGCTGGCCCCGATCTTCATCACCTTCGCGGCCACCCACCTGTTCCTGATCCTCTACGGCGTGTTCAGCCATACCACCCAGGTGGCGCCGATCGCCCGCGGGCTCAACGCGTCGCTGCAGGCGGACCTGGCCACCATCGGCCTGTGGGGGGTGCTGGCCGTCTTCTTCCGGGGCTACTCGATGGGCGCCGGCACCTACACCGGGATCGAGGCGGTCTCCAACGGGCTGCAGGTGATGCGCGAGCCCAAGGTGCAGACCGGCAAGCGCACCATGGGACTGATGGCGGCCTCGCTGGCCTTCACCGCCGGCGGCCTGTTCCTGTGCTACCTGCTGCTGGACGTCCATCCCCAGCAGGGCCGGACGCTGAACGCCATGCTGGCGGACGCGCTGTTCGGCCAGTGGTCGTTCGGCAAGGGACTGGCGCTGGTGACCATCCTGTCGGAGGGCGCCCTGCTGTTCGTGGCGGCCCAGGCCGGGTTCATCGACGGACCGCGGGTGATGGCCAACATGGCGGTGGACTCCTGGATGCCGCATCGCTTCGCCTCGCTGTCCGAGCGGCTGACCATGCACAACGGCGTGCTGCTGATGGGCGGGGCCTCGATCGCGCTGCTGCTGCTGACCGGGGGGCACATCTCCACCCTGATCATCATGTACTCCATCAACGTGTTCCTGACCTTCTCGATGTCGCAGGCAGGCATGATCCGCTACTTCGTCCATCACCGGCAGCGGGAGAGGTCCTGGCCGCGGCAGGTGCTGGTGTTCGCGGTGGGGCTGGCGCTGTGCCTGACCATCCTGGCCATCGCGGTCTACGAGAAGTTCACGGCCGGCGGCTGGGTGACGCTGGTGATCACCTTCTGCCTGGTGGTGTTCTGCTACCGGGTGCGCAACCACTACGTCACCGTCAAGCAGGGCGTGCGCAAGCTGGACGACCTGCTGATGGACATCCCGGTGGTGGACAAGGCCAGGGCCGTGGCCAAGCCCGATCCCAAGGAGATGACCGCGGTGATGCTGGTCGACGGCTACAACGGCATGGGCATGCACTGCTTCCTCTCGATCATCCGCAACTTCCCCCGGCTCTACCGCAACTTCATCTTCGTCTCGGTGGCGGTGGTGGACTCCGGCGCCTTCAAGGGCGCCGAGGAGATCGAGGCGCTCAAGGAGTCGGTCGAGGCCGGCCTGATGAAGTACTGCGAGATGGCCCGCCGGCTGGGATTCCCGGCCGACTACCGGGCCGAGGTCGGCACCGAGGTGGTGGAGGCGGCGGACGACCTCTGCGCCCAGCTGGCCAAGGAGTACCCGCGGATGACGGTGTTCACCGGCAAGCTGATCTTCCAGCGCGAGAGCGTCTTCCAGAAGCTGCTCCACAACGAGACGGCCTACGCCATCCAGCGCCGCCTGCAGTGGCTGGGCATCACCACGGTGGTGCTGCCGATCCGCACCCAGGTGTAACGGACCGCTCGCCAGGCGCCGATCCACGGCAGAAAAGCCCGCAGTCGCGGGCTTTTCTCTTTGCGAAACAGCGGCCGTTTTATCATGGACAAACGGTATTTTCTGCGGTATAATCAATTTTATGCCTTTGCCGGACAGCTGGTTGCAGTTATATGAACATTCTGGTGATCATCCCCGCGTACAACGCGGCGGAGACCCTGCCCGGCGTCCTGCAGGGCGTGCTGGGGTACTGCCGCCAGGACGACGTCGTCGTGATCGACGACGGCTCGACCGACGGCACGGCCGGGGCCGCGGCCCGGTCCGGGGTGCGGGTGTCGCGGTCGCCGGGCAACGAGGGGAAGGGGGCCGCGCTGGCGCGGGGCTTCGCCCATGCCGTGGCCGGTGGCTACGATGCAGTGGTGACGCTGGACGCCGACGGCCAGCACCCGCCGGGGATGATCCCCGAGCTGGTCCGCTGCGCCTCGGCCGGAGAATGCGACGTGGTCATCGCCTCGCGGCGCCGGGGATTCGCCGCCATGCGGCCGGAGCGGGCGTTGTCCAACCGGCTGACCACGCTGCTGGTCTCGCTGCTGGCCGGCGTACGGATCGAGGACAGCCAGTGCGGCTGCCGCCTGGTCAGCACCGGCCTGCTGCGCCGGCTGTCGCTGGCGGCGGGCGGGTTCCAGGCCGAGTCGGAGCTGCTGATCCAGGCCGGCCGGCTGGGCGCCCGCATCGGCCATGTCGGCTGCCCGGTGATCGCCTCGCCCTCCAGCCACATCGGCCACCTGCGCGACACGGCGAAGTTCATCGCGCTGTGCCTGAGGTACCTGTGAACCGGGACATGACGCATGCCGCCAAGTCGGCGCTGCTGGTCGCCGCGGCCCTGGCCGCGCTGGCCGGGACCGGCCGGGCCCAGCTGATCTCCCGCGTCGATTTCGACGCCATCCGCCGCGCGGTTTCCGACAGCGGTTCGCCGTACCATTACCCGCGGCTGTGGCAGCGGCTGCTGCGGTCCGACCCGGCGCTGGACCTGAGCTGCTACCGGCACCTCTACTACGGCCAGGTCTACCAGGACTCCTACGATCCCGTCAACACCAAGCTGCTGGAGCGCGAGCGGGAGTACTTCGTCAACGTGCGCGAGGGCAAGCGGGCGGCGGCCGCCGCCGCGGCGCGGGAGCTGGTGCGGCGCGACCCGCTCAACCTCAAGTACAACCAGATGGCGGCCGCCGGCCTGCTGCAGCGCGGGGACAGCGCGGCCGCCCGGGCGCACCTGCGGCGCTGGCGGTCGCTGGTCGACGTGATCCTGGCCAGCGGCGACGGCCGGTCCGACACCACCGCCTACGTGGTGACCCGGGTGCCGGACGAGTACCAGGTGCTGCGCCACCTGGGCAGGGAGGCCTCGGCACACGTCTTCCGCAGCACCAGCGGCAAGAGGCTTTACAGCGACGTATTCACGCTCACGCCGGACGGGCCCGGCAGCGACACGCTCTACTTCAATACCAACTGGTCGTATTGGTACCTGCGGCGATCGGTCGAACCGGACACGAAGGGTAATCCATGAAGCGGAAACCGCTGATCCTGATCACCAACGACGACGGCATCGACGCCGCCGGCATCCGCCACCTGCGGCGCGCCCTGGACCGGCTGGGCGAGACCGTGGTGTTCGCGCCCAAGTCGGAGAAGAGCGGCGCCAGCCACTCGTTCTCGCTGCGCAAGCCGCTGGAGGTGGTGTGGCGCGACACCCGCACGGTGTCGGTCGACGGCACGCCCACCGACTGCGTGATGCTGGCGGTGCGCGGCCTGATGCCGCGCCGGCCCGACCTGGTGGTCTCGGGCATCAACCACGGGCCGAACCTGGGCGACGACGTCACCTACTCCGGCACGGTGGCCGGCGCCATCGAGGGCACCCTGCTGGGCATCCCGTCGCTGGCGGTGTCCAGCGTCGACTGGACCAAACCCAAGTTCACGGCGGCCGCCGCGGTGGCCGCCCGGGTGGCGGCCATGGTGCTGCGGCGCGGCCTGCCGCGCAACACCCTGCTCAACGTCAACGTGCCCAGCGTGGCGCCGGGCGCGATCAAGGGCTACCGGGTCACCCGGCTGGGCAAGCGGATCTACCGCGACGTGATCGTGGAGAAGCGCGCCCCCGACGGCCGCAAGTACTTCATGATCGACGGCGCCGACCCCGACTGGGAGCGCGAGGCCGGCACCGACTTCGCGGCCATCGAGCGCGGCCTGGTCTCCATCACGCCGTTCCACCTCGACTGGACCAACCACCGGGCGATCGAGGGGCTGAAGCGCTGGGAGCGGTGCCTGTCGTGAGCGGGGCGGCGGGATCCCCGTCCGCGGGACGCGCGCCATGAACTTCGAGACCCTGCGCAAGACCATGGTCGCCCGCCAGCTGATCCCCGGCGGCGTCAACGACCCGCGGGTGCTGGCCGCCATGGGCAAGGTGCCGCGCCACCTGTTCGTGGCGCCGGCGCTGCAGGACCGCGCCTACGGCGACCATCCGCTGCCGATCGGCGAGGGCCAGACCATCTCCCAGCCCTACATCGTGGCGGTGATGACCGAGGCGCTGGGTCTGGCCGGGACGGAGAAGGTGCTGGAGATCGGCACCGGCTCCGGTTACCAGGCGGCGGTGCTGGCCGAGCTGGCGGCCCGGGTGTTCACGGTGGAGCGGATCGACGCCCTGGCCCGCCGGGCCCGCCAGACGCTGGACGAGCTGCGGTACAACAACGTGCTGGTCAAGATCGGCGACGGGACGCTGGGCTGGAGGGAGTACGCGCCCTACGACCGGATCATCGTCACGGCCGGCGCGCCCCAGCTGCCGGACGCCTGCTGGGACCAGCTGGCCGAGGGCGGGCGGATCGTGATCCCCACCGGCGACCGGACGGTCCAGACCCTGGAGATCGTCGAGAAGCGCAACGGCCAGCCGGTGCGCACCGTGCGCGACCGCTGCACCTTCGTGCCGCTGATCGGCAAGGACGGATGGGCCGATGGCGGCTGAGCGCCCGCTGCGGATCGGCGTGATCGGCGCGGCCGCCTGCACGCCGAAACAGGCCCGGCTGGCCGAGGAGACCGGGCGGCTGCTGGCCGAGGCGGGCGCGGTGCTGGTCTGCGGCGGCGGACCCGGCGTGATGGCGGCGGCCTGCCGCGGCGCGCGGTCGGCGGGCGGCCTGACCGTGGGCATCCTGCCCGGCGGCTCGGCCGCCGAGGCCAACCAGCACGTCGCCATCCCGGTGGTCACCGGGATGGGCTACGCCCGCAACGTCATCGTGGTGCGCAGCTGCCAGGCCGTGATCGCCGTCGGCGGCCGCTACGGCACGCTGTCCGAGATCGCCTACGCCGCGCAGTTCGAGATCCCCATCGTTGGACTGGGAACCTGGAAGATCCGCGCGCCGATCAGGCACGTACGGACGCCGCCGGAGGCCGTCAAGCTGGCGCTCAAGCTGGCGGTCCGGGACTGAGCGATGGCCCAACGGCTGACCGCGACCGTGACCGGCCGGGTGCAGGGCGTGGGGTTCCGCTGGTTCGTGCAGCGCGCCGCCTGTTCGATGCAGCTGACCGGCTACGTTCGCAACCTGCCCGACGGCGGGGTCGAGGTGGTCGCTGAAGGGGAGGCGCCGGCGCTGCAGCGTCTGTTGGATGGGTTGCGGCAGGGTCCGCCAGGCGCGAGGATCGACCGTGTCGAGGATATCTGGCATAACGACATGGAAGGGTTCACATCGTTCGAGATCAGGCATCGACCTGAAAATGCGGTAAACAGGGACGGAGCACGATCATGAAACTAGACCTCGAAAAGCACATCCGGAACGTGCCAGATTTCCCGAAAAAGGGGATCGGCTTCAAGGACATCACCACGCTGCTGCGGCACAAAGCCGCGTTCAGTGCCTCGGTGGACCGGTTGGCGCGCGCCCTCAAGGGCGTGAAGATCGACGCCATCGCGGTGGTGGAATCGCGCGGCTTCACCTTCGGGTCGGCGCTGGCCTACAAGCTGGGCACCGGCGTGATCCTGGTGCGCAAGCCAAACAAGCTGCCGGCGAAGAAGATCCGCCAGGAATACGCGCTGGAATACGGCAGCGACGCGCTGGAGATGCACCGCGACGCGGTCAAACCCGGCCAGCGCATCCTGATCGTCGACGACCTGCTGGCCACCGGGGGCACGGCGCTGGCCGTCGCGAAGATGGTGGAGCGGCTGAAGGGCCGGGTGGCCGCGCTGGCCTTCGTGGTCGAGCTCGATTTCCTGGGCGGCCGGCGCAGACTGGCCCGCTATCCCGTGGTCTCGCTGGTCCATTACCCGGGCGAATGAGACGGGGTGTTGCCATCATACTGACGGCGGCAGCTCTGTCGGCGCTGCCATCCGTCCGGGCGCTCGCGCAGGAGCCGGCGACCGCCGACAGCGCCAATGCCTACTTCCAGGGGTACTTCAACCGGCTGGTCGAGGACTGGCGGATGGAGCAGGTGCGGGACTTCGCGCGGCAGTGGGGCATGCGGGCGGGCGGGCGCGAGTTCGCCATCAACCGCAGCTTCTGGGAGGACCGCTTCAACCTCAGCCTGTCGGTGGGGCTGCCGCGCGGCCGGCCGGAGCAGAACCTGGTGCTGGAATACCAGGTGGCACCCGGCCTGCTGGTCCGGGGCGAGGCCCTGCGCCAGGCCGACCGCAACGAGGCCTGGATCGACTGCATCTTCCGAACAGAATACTAACCCCGGAGGCGATCACATGCCCATGCGTCCGTTCCAGTCCATGCTCCTGGCGGTCGCGCTGCTCTGCTGCGGCCGGGCCAGCGCCCAGGACGGCTACTTCGGCAAGAACAAGGTCAGCTACAAGGCCTTCGGCTGGCAGCAGCTGTCCACGGCGCACTTCGACGTCTACTACTACCAGCGCCAGCACACCCTGGCCTCGGTGGCGGCCCGCATCGCCGAGGACGCGTTCACCAAGCTGTCGCGCGACCTGGGGCACACGCCCAAGGACCGCATCCCGCTGGTGCTGTACGCCTCCCATAACGACTTCGCGCAGACCAACATCATCTCCGACATCATCGAGGAGTCGGTGGGCGCCTTCACCACGGTGATGAAGAACCGGGTGGTGGTGCCGTACACCGGGTCATACGCCGACCTGGACCACGTCATCACCCACGAGCTGACCCACGCCTTCATGTTCGACCTGTTCCTGGGCGGCTCGGTCAGCACCATGATGTCGCTGCAGAGCCTCTCCCAGCTGCCGCTGTGGTTTGCCGAGGGCCTGGCCGAGTACACCTCCCGCGGCTGGGACCCCGAGGCCGAGATGTTCATCAAGGACCTGGCCGTCAACCAGCGGCTGGTGCCGATCCCGGAGCTGAACAACTACGGCGGGGGATACGTGGTCTACAAGGAGGGTCAGTCGATCCTGCGGTTCATCGCCGCCAAGTACGGACGGGCCAAGGTGGCCGAGCTGCTGCACCTGGTGCGGACCGACCGCAACCTGGACAAGTCCTGCAAGCAGGTGCTGGGGGTCGACCTGGAGCGGCTCTCCGAGGACTGGGAAAAGGACGTCCGCAAGGCGTACTGGCCGTTCCTGGCGGCCAAGACGGAGGTGCCCGAAGCGGCCCGGCAGCTGACCGAGCACGACAAGAACGAGTCCTACTTCAACCTCAGCCCCTGCTTCTCGCCGGGCGGCGACAAGATCGCCTACATCTCCGACCAGGGGGGCTACGCCGGCATCTACGTGATTTCCAGCATCGACGGCCACCGCATCGCCCACCTGGTCAAGGGGGAGAAGACCTCGTCGTTCGAGGCCCTGCACCTGGCCTGGTTCCGCGGCGGCCTGAGCTGGTCGCCCGACGGCAAGTGGATCTGCTTCGCGGCCAAGTCATCGACCGGCGACCGGCTGTACGTGGTGGACGCCGCCAGCGGCAGGACCGTGCGCAGGCTGGCGCTGGACCTGGACGGCATCTACTACCCGAATTGGTCGCCCCTGGGCGATAGGATCGCCCTCTGCGGCCTGCGGGACGGCCACGCCGACCTCTACACCGTGGCGCCGGACGGTTCGGACCTGCGCCAGCTCACCAGCGACCTCTACGACGACCGCGAGCCGGCCTGGTCGCCGGACGGCTCGGCCATCGTCTTCAGCTCCGACCGGCCGGCGCCGGGCGACAGCATCCCCGAGGGCAGGATCCGCTTCGGGCGGTACCGGCTGTTCACCGTCACGGCCGGCGGCGACTCGCTGGCCTGCGCCACGCCGGACGAAGCGTGGGCGACGTCGCCCAGCTGGTCGCCGGCCGGGCTGGTCTACACCACCTACCGCGCCGGCATCGCCAATGTCGGCTACAGGGCGCACCCGGACAGCGCCGGCATCCTGCTGACCGACGTGCTGACCGGCTGCTTCCAGCCCAAATGGTCGGCCGACGGCGGCAAGATCGTCTTCACCGGGTACCACAAGACCGGCTGGAACATCTGCACCATCAAGGACCCGCTGGCCAAGCTGCCGGCCGCGGACAACGCGCTGCCGGCCCGGCCGGACAGCGGCTGGGCCGCGCCCCGCATCGTCGAGCTGGCGGAAGCCGACACCGCCGGTCCGGCGCCGGGAAGGGCCTCGCGCAAGTTCTCGATCGACTGGGCGGCCGGCACGGTGGGGTACAGCAGCCACTACGGCCTGTCGGGCCAGGTGGCGCTGGCGGTCAGCGACATCCTGGGCGACCACCTGTTCTACTGGGTGTCGGACATGGTGGTGGACTTCGACAACTCCGACTACCAGCTCAGCTACCTGTACCTGCCCCAGCGTCTGGATTACGGCGTCAGCCTCTACCAGGACCACGGCTACTACTACGCGGGGAACGGCGACATCCTGATCGAAAAGCTGCGCGGCGTGCAGGGCCTGGTCTCGTACCCGTTCTCGCGCTTCCAGCGGCTGGACCTGGCCGCCCGCTGGGACCACTACCAGCAGGCCTACTACTACTCCAGCGCGCCGGACGCCAGCATCGACGTCATCGCGCCGTCGCTGTCCTGGGTCACCGACAACACCCTGTGGGGCAGCACCGGTCCGGCCGACGGCAGGCGCACCATGGTCGCCGCCGAGGTCAGCAACACCGCGTGGGGCAGCTCGCTGTCCTACGCCACCGGCTACGGCGACCTGCGCCACTACTGGCGGCTGACGCGGCGCTCGCTGTTCGTCACCCGGCTGGTGGGCGGCGCCTCCACCGGCCGGGACGCCCAGCTGTTCAGCCTGGGCGGGCCCTACGACCTCCACGGCTACGACTACGACGAGTTCTACGGCACCCGGCTGGCCCTGGCCAACCTGGAGT
>JALOPJ010000060.1 GCA_025453955.1 Candidatus Edwardsiibacteriota bacterium | reverse complement strand
TGTTCCGCCTCCTCGATCGTGCCGACGTAATGGATGGGAATGGCGTTGTCCGGCATGGCGTCTCCCCGCTGGCCTCAGTTTCCCGGGAACAGGTACTTCCCCTTGGCGGATATGGCCGCTTTCGGGACCGTGCGGTCACGCTCGAAGCGGTCGTATCCCGGCTTGAGCTCGGCCCAGAAGTCGAGCAGCTCGCGGTCGCCGTTGAATTCGGCGCGCAGCGCCGCCATGCCGGCGCTGTCCATCCGGCAGGGGAAGATGTGGACCGGGATCTCGCGGCGGTTCTGGTCCGAGGCCTCCAGCGCGGCCACGTAGACCTCCTTGATCCTGTCGTCGGTCAGCGGCATGCAGCCGATGGTCACGCAGTCGCCGTGGATGTAGATGGCGCCGCCCGGGTCGCGGCCGGTCTTGCGCAGGACGTCGGAGCGGTTGGGGTAGCTGACGCCCAGCGACAGGTAGAAGGTGCTGCTCGGATTGAAGTGGTTGATGCGGTAGAAGCCCTCCGGCACCTGGCCGTCGCCGCGCCGCCGCTTGGGCCCGAGGTCGCCCGAGGCGGCGCAGATGGCGTAGGTCGCGACCAGCGACAGCCGCTCCGCCGGCCGCGACGCCGCCCACAGCTCCAGTCGCCCCTCGCGCTTGAAGACCCGGATGAACAGCCGGCCCGGCGGGTAGGCGACGCCCTTGTCCGCCAGCAGCTTTTTGACGGCCGCCTCCTTGTCGCGGTAGGCCGCCTGGACGTGGGCATGCCGCAGCTGCTGCTGCTTGAAGGTCAGCGCCCTGGCCGGATGGCAGAGCAGCGCCAGTGCGACGGCGACCGTGATGCGGACCAAGCTAGGACGCAACGTTCCCCCTCCTCCACTCCTCTTGCAGGATCGCGTACAGCTTGAGGTCGACGTGCTTTCCCTTGACCAACATGGTCTGCCGCAGCGTGCCCTCGCAGCGCATCCCGCATTTTTGCATCACCCGTTCCGAGCCGATGTTGTCCGGCATGCAGCGCGCCTCGATCCGATTGAGCTTCAGCACGTCGAACCCGTACGAGATGCAGGCGCCGACCGCCTCTGTGACCAAGCCCTGGTTCCAGTAACTCCGGGAGATGGCGTAGGCGATCTCGGCCTTGCCGTGCTCCGAACGGACCCAGGTGAATCCGCAGGTGCCGACGACTCGCCCGGTGGATGTATCCACGATGCCCCATTCGGCGATCTGGCCGTTCTCGTACTTCTGCTTGACCATGTTGAGGAAAGCGGCGCTGTCCTGGATGCTGCGGTGCGCGTCCCATGTGACATACCGGGCGACCTCGGGATCAGAGGCGTAGGCGAACACGTCCTCAGTATCGTCGAGGGAGAGCTTGCGCAGCCGCAGCCGGGCGGTCTCCAGCACGGGCAGGTCGATCCGGGGCGCGTCGGATGCGGTCATGGGAAGCTCGAGAGGATGCTGTCGGCCAGCGGCCGCTTGCCGCCCATGCCGTAGATCAGGAACCCGCGGGCCCAGCCGTCGCAGGTGTCGCGCGGGACGTAGACCACCTGGCCCGGCCGCAGCGCCTTCCAGTCGGGCGGATAGGCCGGGGAAACGACCACCGCCGCGTGCACCGGGTCGAACGGGTTCTGCAGGCGGCTCAGCATCATCCGGACGTCGCGCAGGTCGGGCTCGCCGGGGCTGATGCCGCGGGCGTCGAAATCGACAGGATAGCGGCCGAACTCCGCCGCGTACTGGTCCATCACCACCCGCAGCGACCGCATGTTGCTGCGGACGACGGCCTCCTTGGCCATGGCGATGTGGCGCCGGTACAGGATGTACTGGGGCACGGCGATCGCCAACGACACGAACCCGATCGCCGCCAGCCCGATCATGCACCCCAGGCCCGGGCCGGGCCGATAGGCCAACCAGGGCCGGCCGGGGCGGCCGGGGACCGGGATCTCGCCGCCGCACTGGGTGCAGCGGGCGATGCCGTCGGGGTTCTTTGTGCCGCAGAACGGACAGAACATGGTCGACCTCCCCGCGTTGTTATCGCACGCCCCAGCGCTTGTGCATTTGCGAAATAATGTGGACCTGGTCGAGGTGCCGGTCGGCCGCGGCCTGGCAGCGGCGGACGAACTGCAGGTCCGGGGCCAGCGGACCCTCCGCCGGCTGGAGCACGAAATGGACGGCCCGGCCCCGCTCCGCCACCAGGGCCGCGGCCCGCTCGACCTCGGCCATCTGCGTGTTGGCCGCCACCACCAGCTTGACGAACGCCCGTTCCCCGGCGATGCGCAGGAACTCGCGGTGCGCGTCCCACAGGTCGGCGCCGCAGGCCGACGGCGGCTTGATGTCCATCGCGACGACGTCAAGCAGGGCCGCCACGCTCTCGAGCGCCTGCGGCAGCGTGCCGTTGGTTTCCAGATACAACTTGGAGCCGGCGGTTTTCAGCGCCGGGCCGGTTTCGGCGATGAAATCCGCCCACAACAGGGGTTCGCCACCGGTCAGCGCCACGAACTCGCCCGGCTGTCCGAGCGAACGCACCTGGGCGACGGCCTGGTCCGACGACAGCTCAGCGGCCCGGGTTTCATCGGTGGCATAGCGCGTGTCGCAGTAGTCGCAGGACAGGTTGCAGCCCAGGAACCGGACGAACGTCATCGGCTCGCCCAGACGGATCCCCTCGCCCTGCAGGGAATGGAACATCTCGATGATCTTGGCGGTCGGCATCGCGGCGCGTCTCGTTTCGGGACGACGGTCGGTGGTCCCGGTGGGTGCGGTGCGATAACTTTACACCGTTCCGCGGATAAAATCAACCGATAAATGACCGGGCCCCGCCGTGGGCGGGGCCCGGTCGTCAGCGCGGCAGCACCGCCGCGCTGGTCGAGTATTCCGGGATCATCTGGAATCCCTCGCTGAGCCTGACGCCGATTCGGCCCGGCTTGAGCAATGCGAAGATCTTCTTTTGCTCGGACAGTTCCGGCCACACCGGGTAACCCGGGCTGATCCGCCGCGTCCGCTTCCAGCCGTTCTCCCGCGCCAGCCTCATGTCGCACCACTTGGCCAGCGCCTCGGTCAGCTCCGCGGCCAGCCCGTGCAGCAGGAACTGATCCTCGGCGGTCAGCGGCTTGGTTTTCCCCAGGTCGGCTCCCAACGTCACGAGCTGGATGCCATATTGCGCCTGATGCTTCAGGATGTTCGTCTTGAAATCGAAGCGCCGGTCGTCCGCAGGAACCATGGCGTACACGGCCTTGGGCCGTATCATCGGCCGCAGGATGCGCCACAAGCCGGCCAGACGGGTCTCGGCCTCGAGCCGCTGCTTCTGCGAGAGTTTCCCGAGCTTCCAGCGCCGCTCAAGCAGCGCAACTTTATCCAGATTCCTGTAAAGCCCTGCGACCGGCACCTTCGCCACGATGCGCGTCGGCACGGTCGCCTTCCGGGAAGCCCTCGCCGGGGCCTTGGCGCGTTCCCTCGGTTTTTGAACACCACGGATGGTTGGCTTCCGCTTCCGGTCGTTCGCTGCCGTCCTGTCCCGGGCGATGATCTCGTTCAGGATTTTCAGCCCGGCCATCGCGTCCTTGGCGTAATGGACGCCCGCGGGGTAGATCGGTTTCATCCGCGCGTCGAGGTATTTTTTCGACAGCGCCGCCCCGCCGCAGATCACGGGGATGTCCAACCCTGATTCCGCGAAGATCTCCAAGTACTCGGCCATCGCCTTGACCGACTCGACCAGCAGGCCGGACAGGCCGATGACATCGGGCTTGTCCCTGCGGGCGGCCAACAGGATGTCCTCGGCGGATTGCCTGATGCCCAAATTGACGACTTTGTAGCCGTTGGCCGTCAGGATCATGTCGACCAGGTTCTTGCCGATGTCGTGGATGTCGCCCCGCACCGTGGCCAGCACGATCGTCCCCCTGGCCGCGACCCGGTGCTTTTTCAATTGCGGCGCCAGCAGCGCCATCGCCTGCTTGACCACCTCGGCCGAGCGCAGCACGAACGGCAGTTGCAGCTGGCCCCGGGAGAACAATCTGCCGACCTCGTCCATGCCCGGCAGCAGCATGGTCTGGATGATCGCGGTCGCGTCGTGCTTTTTCAGCAGCTCAGCGATCAACATATCGAGGCTGTCCGCGTTGCCCTCGACCACCTGCCTGGTCAACCGTTTGTTGGCGGGGATGGGGACCGCCCGCTGCTGCCGCTCCCCCATGCCGTCCTTGCGCGAGAAGTACTCCAGCAGCCGCTCCAGCGGCGGCCTTCCCTGCGGCGTCCTGTTGAGGACCAGGTCATCGCACATCGCGGCGACCACGGGCGGGATCGCGTGCAGCGGCCGGATCTTCCCGGCATGGATGATGGCCGCGTCCAGCCCGCGAGCCACGGCGTGGTGCAGAAATATCGAGTTGAGATAGGGCCGCGCGGCCGGCGGCAGGCCGTATGAAACGTTGCTGACGCCCAGCGACGTGAACGCGCGCGGAAATAGTTTCTTCACTTCACCGATGGCGCGCAGGGTCTCCGCGGCCGAGCCGCGCAGCGACTGCTCGCCGCTGGCCAGCGTGAACGTCAGCAGGTCGAAGAACAGGTCTCCCTCCGCCAGACCGCCGGCCTGCGCCAGCCCGTGCAGCCGGGCGGCGACCTCCACCTTGCGGTCCGCGGTCAGGGCCATGCCCCGCTCGTCGATGGCCAGACAGACCAGCGCCGCGCCATGGCGCATGCACAGGTCGATGATCCGTTTGGCTTTGTCCTCGCCGCCCTCGAGGTGGACCGAGTTGACCGCGCAGCGCCCGGCCAGCCGCTTGAGCGCCGCTTCGACCGCTGCCGGGTCGGTGCTGTCGACCATCACCGGCGCCCGCAGCCGCTGGTTGAGCATGGCGGCGAAACGGCAGAAGTCCGCCTCCTCGTCGCGCCCGGCCGCGGCCAGCGACAGGTCGACCGCGTGGGCGCCCTCGCGTTCCTGCTCCAGCGCCATCGCCGCCATGCCCCCGAAGTCGTCCCGCAGCAGCAGTTCCTTGAAGGCGCGGCTGCCGCTGGCGTTGGTGCGCTCGCCCAGGATCAGCGGCTTGGGCGAGACGTCGATCTCCTGCGCCTGGAACAGCGAGGTCAGGCACGGTTTCCTCGATCTCGCCGGTTTCCTCGCGGGTATGCACTTGAGCGCTTCGGCCAAGGCGCTGATATGTTCCGGCGTGGTGCCGCAGCAGCCGCCCGCGATGTTCAACCCCGGGTGTTGCGCGTACCGCAGCATCTGCCCTGCGAAATGCTCGGCCTTGAGCGAGTAGACCGCGCGGCCGTTCACGAGCTTCGGCAATCCCGCATTGGGCATCACGGATACTAGCTTCGTCGAATGCGCCGCCAAATAATGGATGGCCTCGGACATGCCGTCCGGGCCCATGCCGCAGTTGAGCCCGATCGCCATCACTGGCAATGGCTCCAGCGTGCCCAGTACCGTGGCGATATCCGAGCCCGTCAGCGTCCGCCCGGTCCGGTCGATGGTGACCTGCGCGATGATCGGGATGTCGACACCGGCGGTTTTGCGGACATCGCGCACCGCGATGATCGCGGCCTTGAGCTGCAGCAGGTCCTGCGATGTCTCGCAGATGAAGCAGTCCACGCCGCCCTCGAGCAGGCCCTGTGCCTGCGCCGTGTACCCGGCGAACAGCTCGTCGAACGAGATCTGCCCCAAACTCGGCAGCTTCGAGCCCGGGCCGATGGACCCCGCCACGAAGCATGGTGCAGCGGATCTTGGAAAATCATCGGCGACCGTGCGCGCCAGCGCCGCCGCGGCCCTGTTGATCTCGACGCAGCGGTCCGCCAACCCGTGCTCCGCCAGGATGTGCGCCGCTCCGCCGAAGCTGTTGGTCTCGACCATCCGCGCGCCGGCCGCGAAATAGTCGCGGTGGATCTGCGATATGACATCGGGCCGCATGATGTTGAGGAACTCATGACAGCCGGGATGTCCGCCGTAGTCCTGATCTGACAGCCCGGCCCTGAGCAGGCAGCTGCCCATCCCGCCGTCGCAGACCAGGATGCGGGTGCGGTTCTCCGTAAGATATGTGGCGAGGTCTGTTCTCATGCTGCCGGCCGATCACTGACGGGCCCAGCGTCCCGCGTTCTCGAGGACCGCGGAAATGAACGGCGCTTTCGCGCTGGTGTAGGAATCACGGTCATCCCCGTATCGCTCCGCCAGTGTCTGCTTAAGACTGTAGTATGCATCGGCCACCGCGGGATGCGCGCGCAGGTAATCGCGGAACAGGACGTGCTCGATGAAGAACGGGTTTCCCTCCGCCACGAGATGGAGGTGGCACGTCCGTCGGCCGGTGTCCGGATCGAACTTGCGGAAGAACTGCCGGCCGGGGATACCGGCCTCGCCCCGGTGCTCGTATCCAATACGGCCCAAGGCAGCGATGCATGTTTCGAGGCCATTCCACGCATGCAGGATCGCGGTTATATCGATGATTGGCTTCGCGCCCAGCCCGGGCACCGCGGTGCTGCCGATGTGCTCGATCCGCGCAACATGCTCCCCGATGGCCCCAATGATCAGGATCTTCTCCCGGTCATAGCGCATCGACCAGAACGGATCGTGCGGGACTATGACGATCGCCTCGTCAATCTGGACCACTTCAGATCAATCCCTTGCCCTTCAATGTCGCCAGCACCTCGGCCACCGAACCGCCCTTGCCCATGGTATAGAAATGCAGGCAGGGCGCGCCCTGTGCCAACAGGTCGAGGCACAGCTTGACCGCGAACCCGATCCCGGCCGTGCGCGACGCGGCTGGGTCCCCGGCGCCGCGGATCAGGGACACCAGCTGGTCCGGCAGGTTGACGTGGAAGTCGCGGGGGATGGCCGTCAATTGCCGCTCCGAGGTGATCACCTTGACGCCGGGGATGATCGGCACGGTGATGCCCGCATCGCGGGCCAGCCCGACGAAGTCGCCGAAGGCTCCGGCCGAGAACACCATCTGGCTGATGATGTAGCTGGCGCCCTGGTCCACCTTGTGCTTGAGGTTCTTGATGTCCTCGGCCAGGTTGGGCGCTTCGTAGTGCTTCTCGGGATAGCCGCCCACGCCCACGCAGAAGTTCGTCGGGATGGCGTCGTCGAGCTTCTCCAAATACTCGCCCCGGTTGAGGGCCGCGATCTGCCGCACCAGTTCGGACGCATACTTGTACCCGTCCGGCTCGGCCACGTATTCATTGTGGCCCGGCGGCGGGTCGCCCCGGATCACGAACAGGTTCGCGAACCCCAGGTACTGCAGGTCGATCAGCGCGTCCTCGGTCTCGTAGCGGTCGAAGCCGCCGCAGATCAGGTGGGGCACGGTCTCGATCCGGTAGCGGTTGGCGATGGCCGCGCAGATGCCCACCGTGCCTGGCTTCTTGCGGGTGGGCACCTTGCGGATGGCGCCTCCGGGCAGCTCCTCGTAGACGATGCTCTGCTGGTGGTAGGTGACGTTGACGAACGACGGCCCGTAGGGCGACAGCAGGTCCAGCGTGTCGTAGATCCCCTGGATGCTGTGGCCCTTCTCCGGCGGCGTGATCTCCAGCGATATCAGCGGTTTGGTCCGCTGCCCGAGATGTTCGGTAACGTGCATGCTGCCCCTCGTCTTGGATCGATGTAAGAATACCCCAGCCCCGTGCCGGAGTCAAGTAGATGTATGCCCGGTTGGCACGATCACAGCCCGACGATCGTCAGCTCGCCCCAAACACCGACCGCGTCGCCGATGATGATGGCGCAGCCAATGACCGACGGCTGCTCCTCGGCATATGCCAGCGCCCGTGGGATATCGCGCTTCGTCTTGACCATGTTGCCGATGGCCGTGGCGTGGGCGTCGGCCACCGCGGCGCTGTCCGCCAGGACGCAGGCGGCGTCCGCGGCGCCGAAGCTGAGGGAGTGCCCGACGGTGCCCGACGAGGTGCACAGGCCGAACGGCGCGCCGCCGGCGTCGACCTCCAGCGCGACCCGGTCGCTCAGCGGCGAGTCGCCGGCGTGGACCAGCGCCCGGCAGGGCCCGTCGCGCCCGACGAACAGGTCGCCGCCGTTCTCGACGATCACCCCGGGCGAGTGTTTCAGCAGCTCGCGCCCCACCGCCTCGGCGATGGCCCCGGCCACGGCCGCCATCGGCCCGACCTTCGCCAGCCGGCCCGCGGCGAGCATTTCCTTGATCAGCGGCGGCGCCCCCTCGTCTTGGGGCAGCGGCACCAAGGAACTCAGGAATTCCGGGCATTCCGAGATGCGCCGCTGCAGCTGGGCGCGCAGCGTGGCGACCTCCTGCTGCGCCAAGGCGGAGAGGTCGCGGTCCGCATGGATCCACAGGTCGGTCTCGCCCAGCGCCACGCGGAAGACGGCGCCGGCGGCGGGCCGCAGGCGTTCGCGGTAGCGCCGCGGCTGGTAGCGCGGCGACTTCACAATGCCATCTCCATCGCCCGGCGCGGGCAGGCCGTCAGGCACTGCCCGCAGGCGGTGCAGCGGCCGTTGTCGAACGCAATCCGGCCGCTGGCCGCCTCCGCCGCGAAGCAGCGGGCCGGGCAGAACCCCAGGCAGGCGCCGCAGTCCACGCAGCGGTCCTGGTCGCGTTGGATCTGCCGGTCCAGCTGCGAGGCCGAGACGCCGGCGTCCGCCAGGAAGGCCAGGCCCCGCGCCAACGCCTCCCGCTCGCCGGTCAGCTCCAGCAGCATGATGCCGTAGTTGCCGGGATCGATGGTGGCCCGCAGGATGTTGAAGTCGAGCCCGTGCTCCCGGGCCAGCCGGCCGACCACCGGCCGGTCGGCGACGGCGGCGGGGAAGTGCAGGATGAAGCGGCGGGATATCATGGCCGCGCCTCCGCCATCGCCTCGCTCATCGGCTTGGGCGGGACGCCCGACCCCGCGGACGGCAGGCCGGCCACCGGTGCGGTCAGCTCGAAAGCACCCCGCCGGATCCACTCCTTGAGCGTCTGCGCGATCTCGCGGGCCCGCGCCAGGCTGGACAGCGGAGCCGTCGGCACCCTTTTCCCATCGATCGTGATGCGCCCGCTGCGCAACTCGGCATAGCTGACCTCGGCGATCACCTCGCTGCCGCGCTCGGGATAGGTTCCCGAGTAATCGACCACCGGGGCCAGGATCTCGGCGTCGGTCACCAGCGTCCGCCGCAACACCTGCTCGGACAGGATCGGGATCGGTACGCCGATGCCCACCGCCAGCGTGGCGCCGTAGCCGGTGAAGCTCATCCCGCAGAGGAACCGCGGGCCCATCTGCTTGAGGTCGCCGATCACCGCCAGGGTGGCGGCGCCGCGGGTGGGCACGCCGTTGGCGCCGCGCGGCGGGTCGGGGTCGAACTGGGTGCCGGGCCAGGCCACGTACCCCACCCCGCCGCCCAGGAAGATCCTGGTGCCGACGCCGATCATCTCGCAGTAGGGATCGTTGAGCAGCGGCGACAGCTGGCCGGCGCTGCAATAGGTGGCGTTGGCCAGGCGCGGACGCAGCACGCCCATGTAGGTGTGGATGACGCGGTCCGAGCGGTTGACCGCCACGTTGTAGTTCTGGTAGCAGTTGCGCGGGTTGAACAACACCGCCTCGTTGACCGTCCGCAAGCTGATGCGGGTGTCCACGGACCGGCTGGGGTAGCAGTCGCTGCCCCAGCCGCTGGCGGCGAGGCGCACCTCCCTCCCCGCCACCAGGTCCTCGATCACGTGGCCTCCGCCGTAGCGGTATTCACCGGGGTGCAGCCGGTTGCCGGGGTCGTTCGGCGGCACTGCGGTGGCCCCCAGGAAGACGTCGACCGCGGCCAGGCCGGCGTAGGCCGGGACGCCGCCGATCAGCACGCTGCCGCCGCCCAGCTTGATGCGCGGCTTGCTGTGCCCCAGGTTGAAGTAGGCGCCCGAGGAGCAGGCGGCGTAGCCGATCACCTCCTCGGCGGTCAGCACCACCGCCTCGCCGGCGGCGATCCGCCGGTTGATCTGGTCCAGAGTCTTCGCCATGGCCGTCCCTCCAACGATCGTGGAGAGAGGCGGGAAGGGCGCCCGGAAACGGGAACACCCTTTCCCGAAGCGTGTGCCATCAGGAAAGGGCGTTCTGCCTTTCGCTCATCTTCAAGTGATATGGCATCACTTCAGGATTTAGCACCTTGGGTATCTTGCGATCCCAGGTTGCTGAGGCATCTCAGGGCCTGTCCCTCCGCCTCTCTGGATGAGATTATGCCGGGATGATATCAGATCGTCATGCCGCTGTCAAGAGGAAAATGAGCATTGCCCGGTGCCGGTCACTTGCGGCGCTGCCGGCCGGGTAGCCCGCCCGCCGCCAGCCGGTCCAGGCCGTGGCCGTCGAGCTCGTCCCACCAGCGGTCGAGGTGCGGCTGCAGCGCCTCGTCGTACTGGTCGTCCGTCAGCTCGTGGACCGCGTCATGGCCGCGCTCGACCACCAGGTCGCGCTCGGCCAGCCGCTCGGCCAGCAGGTCCCAGAAGGCGTGGTCGTCGTAGGCGTCGATCAGCGGGCCCAGGGCCTTCTCCATCGCCGCGCTGGGGACCAGGCGCTGCTCCGTGGGGTCGGTCGCGATCCAGTCGCCGCAGCCGGCGTCGCCGGCCAGGCTGTAGAGCCGCTGCTGGGTCTCGGCCAGCAGGAACCGCCGGCGTTCCTTCTCGTAGGCGTTGGCCACCCACTCGCCCAGGTAGGCCAGCGACAGCAGGTCGCGGTACTGGTCCTTGGTCAGTTCGATCTTCATCGGCGGCCTTTCGGCAGGGCGGGGTCGGCGGTGCCGGCCGCGGCGAAGCCCTGCGCCCGGAGCAGGCAGGAGTCGCAGGCGCCGCAGGGTTGCCGGCCGCCCTGGTAGCAGGACCAGGTCAGCTCGTAGGGCACGCCCAGGCGCAGTCCCATCGTGATGATCTGGGATTTGGTGAGCTTGAGCAGCGGGGCCAGGATCCGGGCGCCGCAGCCCTCGGCCTCGGCGTAGGACGCCCCGAACGCCAGGAAGATGGCGTTGCGCCCCGGCACGTAAGTGGACGGGATCCGCGCGCCGATCTCGGCCCGGCTGCGCGGGTGCGGCAGCGGGCGCGACGGATCCAGCAGGCTGCTGCCGCGCCAGGGCAGGGAGAACCGCACCAGCTCGAAGTCGATGTGGAGCCGCTGGCACAGCGCCATGGCCGACCGCAGCTCGCGGTCGTGCCGCTGGCCGTAGTCGAACAGCAGGCCGCGGGCGTCGTACCCCCGGGACCGGGCCCAGTACAGCGCCGTGGCCGAGTCCAGGCCGCCGGACAGCAGGATGACCGCCTTCCTAGTGCGCGGCATAGGTGGCGAACGAGGATTCGGTCTCCCACACCGTGACCGAGCCGATCTTGACCTTGCGGGAGCTGAACTTCAGCGCCATCTCCTCGTAGATCAGCTTGGCGATGTTCTCGGCCGTGGGATTGAGCGTATCGAACGGCTTGATCTCGTTGAGGTCCTGGTGGTCGAAGCGCTGCAGCAGCCGGTCCAGCGCCTGGCGCAGCACGGTGAAGTCCGTGACCATCCCGGAGCGGTCGACGATCGGGGACTTCACCTGCAGTTCGACCTTGTAGTTGTGGCCGTGCAGCCGCTCGCACTTGCCCTGGTAATCGCGCAGGTGGTGCGCCGCGGAAAATGATCTGACGACGGTGGCGTAGTACATCGATTCGTCGTTCGCTGTTCGTGCTTCGTTGCTCGTCGTTCCCCGCTTCACCGCCCGGGGTTCACGGCGTCATCTCCCGCGGCGGCGGTTCCCGGACCGGCCGTACTGGCCCCGCGGCCCGGTGGCCGCGTGGCCGCCGCCGTGGCGCTCCGCCGCCCTCGGTGATGGCGCCGGCGCGGCCGAGTGGTACGGGTGGTCGGTGACCACCGGGATCTGCTTGCCCAGCAGCCGCTCGATCTGCCGCAGGTCGTCGCGCTCGTCGCGGTCGCAGAACGAGAAGGCCCGGCCGGCCGCGCCGGCGCGGCCGGTGCGGCCGATGCGGTGGACGTAGGCCTCGGCCTCGTGCGGGATGTCGAAGTTGATGACGTGGGAGATGTCGTCGATATCGATGCCGCGCGATACGATGTCGGACGCCACCAGCACCCGGGACTCGCCGCTCTTGAAGGCCGCCAGCGTCCGCTCGCGCGCGCCCTGCGACTTGTCGCCGTGGATGGCCGAGGCCGGGATGCCCCAGGCCGTCAGCTTGCGGGCCACCCGGTCGGCCCGCACCTTGGTGCGGGTGAACACCAGCGCCCGGCTGATGCCGGGGTCGGCCAGCAGCCGCCGCAGCAGCTCCGGCTTGTCGTCGCGCTCCACGTAGTACAGCACATGGTCGACGGTCTCGGCGGCGGAGACGTCCGGCGTCACCGCGATCGACGCCGGGTCGTCGAGGATGCCGCCGGCCAGCTTGCGGATCTCGGGCGGCATGGTGGCCGAGAAGAACAGCGTCTGGCGGCGGCTGGGCACCTTGGCCACGATCCGCTGGATGTCGTTGATGAAGCCCATGTCCAGCATCCGGTCGGCCTCGTCCAGCACCAGCACCTCGACCTTGTGCAACAGTATCAGCCGCTGGTTCATCAGGTCCAGCAGGCGGCCGGGCGTGGCCACCAGGATGTCCACCCCGCCGTACATCGCCTTGACCTGCACGCCCTGGAACACGCCGCCGTAGATCACGGCGTACTTCAGCTTGGTGTGCCGGCCGTAGGCCTTGAAGCTCTCGCCGATCTGGGCCGCCAGCTCGCGGGTGGGCGTCACGATCAGCGCCCGAATGTCATGGTAGCGCTGGTTGATCACCTCGGGCCGGTCCAGCCGTTGCAGGATCGGCAGGGCGAAGGCCGCGGTCTTGCCGGTGCCGGTCTGGGCGCAGCCCATGATGTCCCGGCCCGACAGGGCCACCGGGATGGCCTGCTGCTGGATGGGCGTGGGATCGGCGTAGCCCTCCTCCAGCACCGCCTCCAGCAGGTTCGGCTTCAGGCCCAGCTGGTCGAACCGCAGGGACGGGCCGGCCGGCGCCGGCTTCGGGGCGCGGGGAAGGTGGGCCGGGGCATGCGGCGCGCGGGCGGGCGGTGCGGGAGCATGCGGGACGTGCTGCGGCCGCGCCGGCTGCTGGGGGGCCGGCCGGGGGGCCGGGCGAACGGGCTGCCTGGCGACCTGCTGCGTCGGGCGCGGGCGCCCGTGCTGCGGTTGCTGGGCCGGGCGCTGCTGCCCGCCCTGGCGGTGTGTCTGCGGCGGCTGCGCCGGCTTGTGCTGGCCGTGGGGCTGCGCCGGCCGCTGCGGTTGGTGATGGGATTGCTGCGGCGGTTTGTGCTGCTGGACCGCGGCGGGGCGTGAACGGCCGGCGCCGTGCTGTTGATGCGCCGTGGGGCCCGCATGGTGCTTGTGCCTGGCGATGTCCTCCTTGGACGCGGTGTCGTCGCCGTGCCTCGGCTGGTCTTTTTTCTTTCGCGTGAACAGCGAGAAGAGTTTCCGTAGTGGCATATCAGTCTCTCCCGACGGGGCCATGATCACTGTACATCAATGACCGATGTCCGTCGTTCATTGTTTGTCCGGATAATCGGCGACCACCGTGATGGCGATGCCGCCCCGGGCGTTGAACACGCCCTTGACCTGCATGGTGCGCGGTTTGATCTTCCTGACCAGGTCGTCGAGGATGCGGTTGACGACCTCCTCGTGGAAATGCCCCTCCTGCCGGAAGCTCCAGAGGTAGAGCTTGAGCGACTTGGACTCCACGATCAGTTTGTCGGGCACATAGCTGACCGTGATGGTGCCGAAGTCCGGCTGGCCGGTGATCGGGCACAACGCGGTGAACTCCGCGGTCTCCAGCACCACCCGGTAGTCGCGGCCGGGATGCCGGTTGGGAAAGGCTTCCAGTTTCTTGCCCGGCTTGCTGACTCGGCGGCCCAGCAGGGTCAGCTGCATCTTTCGTCGGGGCATCTCAACCCTCCCGTCGCAGGTCGGTTTGGGGGATGCAGGCGTCGGCCGCTGCGTCGCGGATCAGGTAGCGGCGCGCGGCCATCAGCGCCACGAACGCCAGCACCGACAGCGCGATGTCCGCCGCGGTGAGGTCGGGCTTGAGCATCTTGCGCGCGATGACGAAGGCCAGCAGCTCCAGCACCGCCACCAGGCTATGGGTCACCAGCAGCCGGGCCAGCTCCAGCCCGATCACCAGCAGCAGCACCCGGTAGATCAGCTCGTAGAACGTCTCGGTGGCGGTCCAGTCCTGCCGCACCAAGTGGGCCGTGCCGGTGGCCGCGGAGATCACGACCCCGGCCAGCACCAGCAGGGCCAGCGCCCGCTCGAACCATTTGACCAGCACGCCGTACCGTTGCGGGAGATCGAAGTGTTTCATGCGTCCCTCTCTGATGGAGTATTATACCATGCGGACGACCGGATGAGAAGCGTTTTATGGCGCCGGAAGATCTCTATCCGCACACCCGGTTGCGGCCGGCCCGCTTGGCCTGGGCCATGCTGGCGTCCGCGGCCGCCAGCATCTTCTCGTGGTCGGCCACCCCCAAGTCGCCGGTCAGCCCGATGCTGACCGTCACCGACAGGCCCTGGCCGACCTTGGACCAGCGGTACTGCTCCACCTCTCTGCGGATCCGCTCGCACACCAGCATGGCACCGTCGGGCGGCGTCTCCGGCAGCACGATCGCGAACTCCTCGCCGCCGTAGCGCGCCGCCGTGTCGATCTTGCGCAGGTTCTTGTCGATCAGCCCGGCCACCGCCTTCAGCACCTCGTCGCCGGCCTGGTGCCCGTACAGCTCGTTGATCCTCCGGAAGTGGTCGATGTCCGCCACGGCCACCTCCAGCTTCTGCTTGAACCGTTTGGCCTTGGAGAACTCCTTGGCCAGCTCCAGGTCCAGGGAGCGGCGGTTGAGCAGCCCGGTCAGGGCGTCCTCCCGGGCCATCGCTTCCAGCTGCTTGTTCTTGCGGTTGAGGCTGTTCACCAGCTTGGCCTTCTGGGTGTCGGCCTGCTGCAGCGACCGGTGCAGGTCCTTGAGCTGCTGGAAGGTCTTGGCCAGCTCCACGTTCTTCAGCCGGAAGACCTCGGCGGTCCGCTCCGCCTGCCGCATCTCCAGCTGCGCGCTGAGGCCCTGGCGGCGTCGTTCCGCGGCCTCGGTGAAGAGCTCCCGGTCGAGCTGGTGGAACCGCTCGAAGTGCTCCAGCGCCGAGCGCAGCTCTCCCGCCCGCTTGCAGGCCGCGGCCAGCGAGCGGAGGGCGCGGTGGGCCACGGTCCGCGCCCCCAGTTCGTCGGCCAGGGCCAGGGCCTGGGTCAGGTAGCTGAATCCCAGGCCCTCCTGGCGCTGTTCCAGCAGCAGGTCTCCCAGCGCCTGCAGACACTCTGCCTGGTTCTGCTTGTCCCCGACCGCCGTGGCGTCCTGCAGCGTCTTGGTGAACAGCCGTTCGGCCCGCGCCGGCTGCTTGAGATCGACGCAGACGTGGCCGATGTTGGCCGTGATCGACAGCGCGGCCCGCTTGTCGCCGAGCCCCTCGGCGATCTTGAGGCCCTTCTGGAGATGGTTGAGCGCGGCCTGGTAATCGCCGTTGCGGCGGTGGATCTCGCCGATGACGTTGTGCGCCTGGCTGCGTCGGATGTCGTCGCTGCCGGCGAACAGGTCGATGCTCTGGCCGAGGCTGCGCAGTGCCTGGGCCCGTTCCCCGGTGGCCCCGCCCGGTCGCCCAGCTCGCGGCGGATGGCCAGGTCGTTGAGGTGGTGCTCCAACGCGCTGGCGTAGTCGCCCATCAGCGCGTAGTCCGACCCGATGCGGTCCTCGGCCTCGGCCTGTCCGGGCCGGTCGCCGCACGCCTGGACCTGCTTGAACGCGGACAGGTGGTTGACCAGCGCCTTGGTGTAGTCCCCCTGCGCGGCCAGGATGTCGCCCATCGTCAGCAGCGCCCCTGCCTTGGCCCGGTCGTCCGCCAGCTTCTCGAACAGCCGCAGCGCGTCCTGGCAGCGGGCCTTGGCCCGGGTAAAATCGGCGCGGGCACAACACAGCATCGCCTCGCTGTCGAACGCCTCGCCCAGTTCCAGGTCGCAGCCGCCGCCTTGGCACAGCCGTTGGCTCTCCAAACATGTCTCCAGCGCCCGGGCGGCGTCACTGGCGGCGACCTCCCGGCTCAGCCGGTTCAGCAGCCGCGCCCGCTGCCGGACATCGCCCGGGGCAACGGCGGCCAGCGCCGCCTCCAGCTCATTGACCGTCTTGCTCACTCTTTCACCTCCGTCGTGCTGTCCGCGCCGCCGTGACCGGCGTGCGCCGGCCGGACCTCGCCGCGGTCGCCGTCCACCGTGATGACATCGCCGTCCCTGATCCGGCCGGTGGCGCCCGTCACGCCCACCACCGCCGGGATACCGTACTCGCGGGCGACGATGGCGCCGTGGCAGAGGCTGCCGCCCACCTCCATCACCACCGCCCGGGCCAGCAGGAACAACGGCGCCCAGCCGGGTTCGGCGTACGGCGCCACCAGTATTTCGCCGGGGACGAAGCGGCCGGCCTCCGCCGGCTCCCGGACGATCCGGGCGATGCCCGTGGCCACCCCGCTCGACGCCGCCACGCCCCGCAGCACCGCGCCGCCGTCGCCGGCCTCCGCCGGCCGCCACGGCTTGCCGTCGCTGCGGACGATGAACGGCGCGGCCATGCCGACCTGCCGTTCCCAGGCGGCCCGCCGTTCCCTTACCAGGCGCTTGATCTCGTCCGGAGCGCGGCCCGGGGCCCGTTCCCGCTCCTCCACCTCCGGGATGGTGAGGAAAAAGATGTCGTCCGCGGCGTCGATCAGCCCGGCCGCGGCGTAGCGCCGCCCGGCCTCCAGGATGATGCGCCGGCTGCCGGGGAACACCTTGATGCCGTAGAATTTCTCGTTCTCGCGCCAGGGCAGGAAATCGTGGACCAGCCGCCTGGCCCACCGGAACAGCCAGCGCCGCAACGGCAGGACCCGGTCCGGCAGCGAGGCCGACAGCCGCCGCTCGATCTCCTGTTCCAGCCGCACCCGCTTTTGGGCCGCCAGTTCGAACTGGCGCAACGGGTCCGGATCGTCCGGCCCCAGGGCCATGTAGCTCATGATCATCCGGTAGACGTAGGTCGGGTCTTCCCGCCAGCTGGGGTGGCCGGCATCGAGGTCCTTCATGCCCCGGTGTCCGTATTCGGCCAGGAACCCCGCGATCCGTCGGAGGTAGGCCCTGCCCGCTTCGGTCCGCTCCAGAGCGGCGTCGAGCTCCCGCACCTGTCCGATGTCGGCGATGTCGGCGTCGCGGAAAATCTCCCGGACCTGGTGTGGGGCCTGGGACAGCTTGTATAGTTCCAGCGCCGTCTCGGTGGTCTTGTTGCCCGGGATTCCGGCCAGCAGGTCGTCGACCCGCAGCTCCGGCCAGCGCCGGATCAGCCGCTCGATGACGGCGATCCCGGCCAGCGACTTGCTGGCGACCACCAGCAGCGGGAAGGCGAACGCGGCGATGACGCGCCCGTAGCGCCGGGCCTGGGCGAACATCTCCATCGTGCTGAGGGCCGACAGGTCGAGCCCGACGTATTCGTCCGCCCGGGCGCAGAACCTCCGGGTGCGCCGCGCGATCCACGCCGGCGAGGCCAGCCAGGGGAACGACAGGAAGGTCAGCGCGTTGCGGAGGAACGGCAGGAACAGCGACCGCCGGACGATGGGCAGCCGGGCCGGGACGAACTCGCCGGCCGCGGCCAGGGCCGAGAATGCCCGATGGGCCTCCATGTCGAGCCTGCCCAGCAGCTTCATGACCGTGGCCCGCGAAAAGGGATGGCCGGCCAGCAGGGTCATGTTCCAGTAGGCCCGGCCGTTCACCAGATCGATGAAATGGCAGTAATGCTCCAGCGGCGAGCCCGGCCCGATGCCATAGAGCACCGTCATGATCTCCGGCACCAGGATGTCGTTGAAGAACGACCAGGCCATCGGCTTGAGGGGGTAGGCCATGTTCTCCCGGGTGTTCCAGTCGCACCAGAACACGGTCTGGGTCCGGGCCAGCTCCCGGTTGACCGGGTCGCCCCACGTCACCGCCGGCGTCTCCCGCGGGGCGCCGGTCACCGGCCGGGCCTGCAGGATGTGGAACAGGCCGTCGCGGTAGGCCCACTCGATGTCGCGGGGCCCCTCGGCCAGCCGCTCGATGGTCAACGCGATCCTGGCCAGCTCCCGCAGCTGGGCGTCGTTCAGCACCGGCCGCCGGATCTTGGCCGACGGCACCAGCACGTCGAGGACGCCGGGCCGCGCCGGGACCGTCATCCGAGTCTTGGGCGCGACCCGCGCCACCCTCACCTGCAGCGGCTCCCGGCCGATCGCGTACTCGTCCGGCGAGACCCGCCCCGCGGCCAGCGCCTCGCCCAGGCCCCACACCGCGTTGACCAGCAGTTCGTTCCCGCCGCCGGGGCCGCAGGTTACCACCACGCCGGCGGATTCCGGCTCGACCATCGCCTGCACCACCACCGCCATCGCGGCGGCCGGCAGGCCGGCCGCCGCCCGGTAGGCGACGGCGCGCTCCGACCACAGGCCGGCCCAGCAGCGCCGGACCGCCGCCAGCAGGTCCTCCGGTCCGCGGACTCCCAGCACCGTGTCGTACTGCCCGGCGGACGACGAGCCGGATCGGTCCTCGCCCACGGCCGA
This sequence comes from Candidatus Edwardsiibacteriota bacterium, assembly GCA_025453955.1. Lineage (GTDB taxonomy): Bacteria > Edwardsbacteria > AC1 > AC1 > EtOH8 > UBA2255. Next base: position 7,709 of record JALOPJ010000060.1, on the reverse strand, counting down.
TGAGCGCACCGCGACGCCGATGTCCCCGCCATAGGACCCCACCAGCTCCCAGTAGGCGGTCAGCACCTGGTCCTGGATGCTTGCGGGGACCACGCCGCCGGCCAGCAGCTCGCGGATCCGGGGCGGCGGCATCGCCGCGGCGTCGGCGCCGCAGTCCTCGGCGTACTCGCGGTAGGCCTCGGCGGTGATGCAGAAGCCGTCGGGCACGGCGAAGTGCCGCCCGATCAGCCAGGCCAGGCCGGCGGCCTTGCCGCCGACCAGCGCCCGCTGGTCCGGCCCGATGTCGGCGAGCCTCCGGACGTACGGTGTCACGGCGCACCTCCGGTGCCGAGCCGGTCGAGTTCCCGGCCGTACTTGGGGTCGCCCGTCGCCGCCAGCAGCCCGCGGTACAGGTCGGCCGCGGCGGCGCGGTGGCCATCGTCGCGGGTCAGCTCGTACAGCTCGTGGTGCAGGACCGCCCGGCGCGACGGCTGGTCGTGCTCGTCCAGCAGCGCCCGCAGCTGCGCGGCCGCGGCCGCCGGGTCGTCCCCGGAGCCGATCCCGGCCAGCTGCACCTGCAGGTCGAAGCGCACCTCGTCGCGGCCGGAGCGCTCGGCGTACCGGATGCCCTCCTCGGCCGAGGCCCGCGCCTGGCCGGTCCTGCCCAGCTGCCGCAGCAGCTCGGCCCGGTCGTAGAGGTGGTAGCAGGCGTCGTAGTACTGTTCCAGCGCCACCAGCCCGGCGATGCCCTCGTCGTACCAGCGCAGCGCCTCTTCCGCCTCGCCCAGCTGCTTGCGGCAGAGCCCGATGTTGCAGCGGTAGAGCGCCTCGCCCTTGGGATCGCCCATTTCGGACGCCAGCACCAGCGACCGCTGGTAGCAGTCGAGCGACTCTCGGTACTCGCCCCGGGCGTCGTGGACGTTGCCGAGGTTGTTGATGACGACGCAGGTGCCGCGGCGTTCGCCCAGTCCGCGGTAGATCTCCAGCGCCTGTTCGAAGCAGCGCTCGGCGTCGTCCAGCCGGCCGTCGAGCTGGTCGAGGTGGCCGAGGTTGCACAGCGCCACGGCCAGCCCCATCTTGTGGCCGATGGCCCGGTCCTCCATCAGCTTGCGCTGGAAATGCTCGCGGGCCGCGGCGCGGTCGCCCAGGTACAGCAGGCAGGCGCCGATGTTGTTGCAGGCGGTGCTGACGCCGCGGCGGTCGCCCAGCGCCGTATCGATCGCCAGCCGCTCGCGGTAGCACTCGATGGCCTGGGCGTATTCGCCGACGTTGCTGAGGATCACGCCCAGGTTGTTGAGCGCCCGGCTGATGCCGCGCCGGTCGCCCCGCTCCCGGAACACCGCCAGCGCCCGCCGGCACTCGGCCAGGCCCCGCTCGTGTTCGGACAGCCGGGCCAGCACGGCGGAGAGCGCCGTCCTGGCCTCGGCGGCCAGCAGGCCGTCCCCGGCGTCCTGGGCCAGCGCCACCGCGGCCTCGGCCTGCGCCAGGGCCTCGCGGTTGTCGCCCCGGCCCTGGAGCAGCGAGGACAGGCGCTGCCGGCTGTCGATCCGCTCGGCGGCCGATCCCGATCCGTCGGCATGGGACACCGCCGCCCGCAGGTCGCGCTCGGCCGCGGCCCAGTCGCCGGCCAGCTCGTTGACCTCGGCCCGGCGCAGCACCAGGGGCAGCGGGTAATAGCCGGCGCCGGCGCCGATCCATAGCACGGCCTCGCGGCCGGCCAACGGCAGGACTTCGTGGACCATTCGACAATACTACCATAAATCCGGATATTTTTCATGGGATTTTCCAAAAAAGAACGCGGCGCATCGTGGATGCGCCGCCTCGCCTGGCCGTCCCCTTTCTACCCCACAGTTGTCAATAAATTTCGTTCCCACGCGCGATACTAAACCACTTAGCTCGTCACCCCTATAACTGGTAAATCGCGCCCGAATATTCCACTTTCCAGACGCCGAACTTCCGCGTCAATGCTAAGGTCCCGCAGCGTCCGTGCAGCGGACCGAATTGATACCCGTAGCCCAGTTTGACCGTGTCACCAATGACCTCCGCTCGACCGGGGTGCAGACCGATCGCCAATCCGTGTTGGCCGTGGTACTGCGAGATCGGCCGGAGCGAGGAGCGGACGAACGCTGACCACTTCCGAAGAAGCAACGGTTCGGGATCGCCATCATCGATCGCTATGTAGTATGTGGATAGACGATAGCCTTTGGTGTTGTCGTCATTTGTGCGTACGATCTCCTGCAAGGCGGCGTTCAAGATCGCCTCACGGTCACGCACCAGATCCGGCGGTTTCGGCGTTTCACTGATGACGAACGCGGTGACGAGCGCTAGCAAAAGAATGAGCACTATGACGATGGGCGCAACCCGGTTCACTTCACCTCCACCCAGACGCTACCCGAGTGGCTGTTGAACTCCGGCGCGTACATGCACTGGATCTCGGCGATGCCGCTCTGGTACTTGCCTTTCAATTGCACCCGCAGCTGGTACTCGAAAACGTACGTGCCCTTGGGCAGGTAGTCGATGAAGAAGTGCGACGCCGCGTCGCGGGTCGACTCGTAGTAGATCAAGCCGTCCTGGTACTTGTACTGCGACAGCACGTTGACCGGCTCCATCCCCGAGCCCCGCAGGTCCTTGAGGTGGACGTACTCCATGTCGCGGTCGACGCGCAGCACCACCCGCACGGTCACGAGATCCCCGACGGCCAGCGGGCCGTTCACCGGCTCGATGGTCACTCCGGCCTTGGTGTCGCGGTTGACGAACAGCGTCTTCTCGAGGCTGAGGTTCGTTTTATGAGGCGTGACCTTGGACATGTCCTCGAAGTACTGGAAGTGCACGCCGCCCCAGGCGATGCCCTTGTCGGCCTTGGTGACCGTGATGTCCGCCCATTGCGGTTTGACCTCCGGGCCCTGGTAGGCTTTTTCGTAGAAACCGGTGCCGGCCTCGACCTTGTCCGGCTGCACCACCAGGTCGCCCAATTTGACCTCGACCATCTTGGTGGAAGCCAGCAGGTCGTCGCCCCGCCGCACCAGCGCGTAGACCGCGTCGGCCGTGGCCTTGGTGGTCTTCCAGTCGCGGGTCTGTTTCTGCTTCAACAACCAGACCTTGCAGTCCTCGACCGCGGCGGTGTCGCCCGCCACCTCGTCGAAGGCCTCGATCATCAGCGCCTGGGTCTCGATCGGCGCCCGGTACCACCACCACGACAGCTCGTCCTCGCGCCAGAACATGCCCAGCTCCTCGTCCGACACGCCGCGCTCCTTGATCGAGGCCATGATGGCCCTCGCGGTCTTGGCGTCGCCGAACCGCTGGCAGGCCAGGGCCAGATAACCCTGGCTCATCCTCGAATTGATCGACAGCCAGTGCTTCCTGGCCTGGCCCAGGAAGTAGTCGACCGCCACGCGGTTATGGGCGGAGATGTCGCGGTCCTTGAGGTAGAAGCTGCGGCCGTAGAGGTAGAACGCCACCAGCGGCGACAGGTTGTTGAGCTCCTTGTGCTCGATGCGGTCGTAGTATTCCCGCAGCCACGAGTCGAGATAGCCCACCGCCTTCAGCGGCATGGCCATCTCCGGCCTGGCGCCCAGGTGCCGCAGCCGCGCGAAGCCGGTGGCCACGTACAGCGTGATGTAGGGATCGGGCCGGCCGCCCGGGAACCAGGGCCAGGCGCCGTTGGACAGCTGCATCGCCTCGAGCTTCCCGTAGGCCGACGCGATGTTGGCCTTCAGCGTGTTGTCCTCGAACAATATCCCCACGTTGCGCTTGGCCTGCGACTCGCCCTGGGCCTGCAGCACCCACGGCGTTTCCTCCAGCATCACGCTCTTGAGCTGCTGGTTCTTCTCCAGGTTGGATTTCAGCGCGTCGCTGCCGCGCCAGGAGTCGAATACCTGACGGATGCGCGGGCTGGAATTGGCGATGTGACCGGCCAGCGAATTGCCGTACAGCCGGTTGAACACCTGCTCCGAGCACTCGAAGGGGTACTCGATCAGGTAGGGCAGGGCCTGGATGGCGTACCACGCCGGGTTGGAGCTCATCTGCACGGTCAGCCGGTAGGGATCGAACGTTTCCGAGGTGCCGATCTGTTTCAATCGATCGAACGCGAATCGCTTGACCTGGTCGCCTCGGATCCACAAGGGCACCGACTCGGTGATGAAGATGCGCGAGGTCAGCACCGGGACCGCGCCGGCCTCGCCGTCGGAAAACAGCTTGCTCTTGGCCGCGACGGTGTAGGCCAGCGGCTTTGCGCCTTTCGGCACGTTGAGTTTCCAGGAGAAGCCCTGCGATGCCCTGGGCTTGAGGTTGAATTCGTAGGCGGCGGTCTTCAGTCCCAGCGACGCCTCGACCGGCTGGTCGGTGAGCAGGTCCCTCAGGTTGAGCTGAACCTTGCCCTTCTGGGCCTTCTCCGACAGGTTCGTCACCGTGGCGGTGAAGAAGATCTCGTCGCCCTCGCGCAGGAAGCGAGGCGCGTTGGGCTGGACCATCAGCTGCTTCTGGGTGACGGTGTACGACGTGATCGACCCGCCCTGGCACTCCCGGCCGTGGGCGAAGCCCAGGAGCTTCCACTTGGTGAGGGCCTCGGGCATGGTGAAGCTCATGCTGACCGAGCCGTCCGGCTCCATCAGCAGCTGCGGGAAGAAGAACGCCGTCTCGTTGAGGTTGGTGCGGATGGCGATGCCGGAGAGGTCCATCGCCTTGGCCGCCTTGGGCCCGGGCTCGCCCTTGGCGCCGGGACTTTGCGCCTTCTGCTCGTCCGCCGCCACGACACCGGCGGTCTGGGCGACCGCTTGCATCGGGGCCGCGGACGGCGCGGGCGGGGGCGCGGACTCCGCCACGGCCAGGTCGGCGCCGTCGCCGGCGGACTTCGAGACCCGGTAGCGCCGGCCGTCGCGCGGCGAGTCGGCCGCGCCGTAGCCGTACCCGTAGTAGAACAGGTTCTCCATCACGCTGGAGGGGAAGTGCGCGTAGCTGATGGAGGGATACCCGTAGTATGCGTTCCAGCTGTTGGCGCGAAAGCCGTACCCCTGCGCGCCGTTGGCGAACTGGCTGTTCAAACTGCTGTAGTCACGCCTGAACACGTCCAGCCCGGGCCAGGCATGCGGGTAGAACTGGTCCAGCGAGGCGTCGTACAGCGCCGCGGCCAGCTCGGCCGCCGCGATCTCCTGTTTCTTCCCCTTGATCCGGAATTTCCAGGTCTCCATGGCGCCGGGCAGCAGCTTGTCGCGGAAGGTCTCGGCCGTGACCGCCAGCTCCTTGGTGTCCCAGGGGACCATGATCGGCAGCTGGCTGACGTACGAGCGGTTCTCGCGCACCTGGGTAAGCCGCACGGTGAACCCGCCGCGGTACTCCTCGGGCACGGCAACGGTGAACGCGTGCTGGGTGGATTGCTTGTCGGTCCAGTAGCGCTTGACGGTCTTTCCCCGGTGCTCGACCTCGACCAGGGCCCGGCCGGTCTGGTATCCCGTGCCCCACAGCACGCGCAGCTCCTTGCCGACCTCGACGGTGGCACCGCTGGTCTTGACCAGGTTCGGGAGCTTCAGCGCGAATTTCCGCCCCTCCCAGTCCGGCAGCACCATCACCGGCAGGAACGACTTGACCTCCGCCCCGAACTTGTCACGGGCCACGCATTCGATCTTGTACAGCCCGGCCGGCAGCTGCAGCCGCAGGGACTCCGGCTTGGCCGAGACCGCGATCTGCCGCTCGCCGGCCAGCCGGTCGACCGGCCACTCCATCCAGTTGGGGCCGAACTCGCCGTCCTTCTTCACCACTTCGCCGCCCTGGCCCCACCACCAGTCGTAGCTCCACAGCTTGCCCGGCACCGGCTGGGGGGGCTCCTTCAGTTTCCAGACGTTGAGCGCGACCTTGCCGGCGGCCAGCGGCTCGCCGTCCAGCGTCTGGCCGCTGACCGCCACGTCGAAGTAGGTGTCGGCCTGGACGTCCTCCTGGGCGGCGATCCTCACCGCCAGGGCGGCGTAGCCCACCGTCACCATGGCGCTGCCCGAGCGGGTCTCGCCGTCCGGCGCGGTGACGTCCGCGCTGACCGTGTACTCGAACGAGGGGTCGTCCTTTGGTGACACGGACAGGTCGGGTTTGGCGAAGAACGTGACCTTGAACGAGCCGTCGCCCTCCGTCCTGACGCGGCCGTGCGCGATCTCCTGCGAGTGCTCGGGCCGCGGCCGCCACCAGTACCAGCCCCACCACCACGGCCAGCGCACCACCCGCCGCACCCGGTAGCGCACCTCGGCCCCGTCCACCGCCGCGCCGTTGTAGTTCATCGCCGAACCCGTCACCGTGACGCTGTCGTTCAGGCGCGACGCGGTCTTGGGCTTGGCCAGCTCGACCGTGAACTTGGGACGCTTGTACTCCTCCACCCGGACCATCGCCTGGCCCTCCACCGGGGATTCGGCGTAGATCGTCATCTGGCCGGTGAGCCGGCCCTCGGGCGCGGTGAAGGTCCCGGCGAAGCTGCCGAAATCGTTCGACGCCAGCGTCTGCCGGGCGACCTCCTGCCAGTTGGCGTCCCGCAGCACCACGGTGACCGATCGCTTGGGCAGCACCTGGTAGTCGTCCTTGGCCTGGTCGACCCGGACGCAGATGCCCTTGAAGTGGATGGTCTGGCCCGGCCGGTAGAGCGAGCGGTCGGTGAAGAACACGGTCCGCTCGTCGGCGTGCGGCTCCGACCGTCCGCCGAGGTAGACGCCGTTGGCGTCGAACAGCTCCTGGCCCTTGGCCTTGAGGTGGATGTGGTTGTCGTAGTAGCTGCCCAGGGCCTCGAACACGAACCGGCCGTCACGGTCGGTCGCCGCCTGCTTGCCGAACTTGTAGTGCTCGCCGTCGCGGTACACGACGGTGGCCTCGGCCCCGGCCACCGGCTCGCCGGTCACCGCCTCCACCACCAGGCCGTCCACCCGGCCGTTGCCGGTCCGCACCACCATGGTGTAGTCGCATACCCATAGCCAGGTGTGCTGGACCATCGAGGAGGAGACGAAGTCCGGTTGCCACGATGCGAAGATGCGGTAGTAGCCCGGCTTCAGTTTCGGGATGTCGACCTCGACGGCGCGCTCCTTGAAGTCATCGGTGGGCGCCAGGTCGGCCTCCCAGGACGCCGCCGCCGGCTCGCCCAGCAGGGCCCCCAGTTCCGCGTCGCTTGGGTTGTTGGGGTAGCCCCACTTCTTGGACATGAACCGCTTCCAGTCGTCCCGCACCGCCCGGAAGTGCAGCGTGGTGAAGTTCTTGTACCGCGCCTGCAGCTTCGACGGAGCCGACGGCACGCAGCGCTCGCCGGTCAGGGCCAGCGACTTCTGCTCGATCTCGGTGCGGTACGCGGCGCAGGACTGCCCGCCGAGGCCCTTCGGGTACCGCCGTTCCCACTCGGCGCAGATGGCGTGCGCCTTGACCAGGTCGCCCTCTTCGCCCCAGGCCCGCGCCAGATGGTAGGCGGCCAGCGCGGCGATCTCCCGCGATCCGTGCTGCGCGACGATCTCCTCCAGCCGGGTGATCAGCACCTTGGTGCGGTCCTCGCCGAACGAGTTGTTCTTGACGTACAAGAGCCGTTCCAGATCGAGATCGATCACCGCGTCGGTGTTGCCCGCGGCGCGGTGGAACGACAGCAGCGACTGGTAGAGCCGGAGCGCCTTCAGCTTGGGCGACGCCGAGTCGGTGGCCTCCGGCGCATAGGCCAGGAACCGGTCCAGCGGTCCCAGGGCATCGGAGGCGGCGTCGATCTCGAAGGCGTCCTCGGGCCG
>JALOPJ010000059.1 GCA_025453955.1 Candidatus Edwardsiibacteriota bacterium | reverse complement strand
CAGGCCATCGAGCTGCAGGTCACCGGCAAGCTGCTGTTCACCTCGGGCCAGATCCCGCTGGTCCCGGCGACCGGCGCCATGGTCGAGGGCGACATCAAGGCCCAGACCACCCAGGCGCTGGAGAACCTCAAGGCGGTGGTGACCGCCGCGGGCTCCAGCCTGCACAAGGTGATCAAGACCACGGTGTTCCTGGCCGACATGAACGACTTCGCCGCCATGAACGAGGTCTACGCCACGTACTTCGAAGGTGCCCCGCCGGCCCGCTCGGCCGTGCAGGTGGCGAGGCTGCCGAAGGATGCGAAAGTGGAGATCGAGGCCATCGCCGAGGTCTGATACCTGATGAATACGGGAGACCGAATGCGGGAGACCGAATGAACAGGGAGCCTGCGAAAAGTTTTCAGGACCTTGTCATCTGGCAGAAGGCGCACCAACTGGTGTTGGACATCTACCGATACTCAGATCGCTTCCCGGCGAAGGAAAACCATTGTCTGACTTCCCAGATCCGAAGGGCTGCCATCTCGGTCCCGGCCAACATCGCAGAGGGTTTCAAGAAAAGGGGCAGACCCGACAAGATCAGGTTCATGAACATCAGCCAAGGTTCATTGGAAGAAGCACGGTACTACTTGATCTTGGCATCCGACCTCGGTTATGGGGATAGTTCCGTATTGCTCGGGCAGTTGGATGTCGTCAGCCGGATGCTCGGTGGGTACATCGCGGCGATCAAGGCGAACAGCTGACTCCCGCCCGGGTATTCAGTCTCCAGCCTCCAACATTCAGTATTCAGGCAGAGCATGCATAGGACCAAGATCATCTTCAACCCCCAGTCCCACGGCGGCGAGGCGGCGGGCCACCTGGAGCAGGTCAAGTCGCTGTTCGGGGCGGCCGGCATCCCCTACGAGCTGGCGCTGACCGACGTCCCGGGCGACGGCCGCCGGGCCGCGCTGGAGGCCGTGGCCCGCGGCTTCACCACGGTGGTGGCGGCCGGCGGCGACGGGCTGGCCGGCGAGGTGGCCGGCGCGCTGGTGGGCAGCGGCGCGGTGTTCGGCATGATCCCGCTGGGCTCGGGCGACGACTTCGCCAAGTCGCTGCGGATCGGCCGCTCCATCTCCAAGGCGGTGGCGGCGGTGCGCGACCGCCGCACCCAGGTGATCGACGCCGGGACGGTCGGCTCCCCGGCCGACGGGGGCGGGCCCGAGATCCGGCGGCACTTCATGAACTGCGTCGGCATCGGCCTGGACGGCGAGGTGATCGTGGAGAAGGAGAAGATCAAGGGCCTGCGCGACCTCAAGCTGTACCTGTGGGCCACCATCCGGGCGCTGGCGCGCTACAAGGGCCAGCGGGTCTGCCTGGACTTCGGCGGCAACCGCGTCTGGTTCGAGGCGCTGCTGGTGGAGGTCACCAACGGCAAGTGCATCGGCGGCGGCTACTACATCTGCCCGGACGCAGTGGTGGACGACGGCCGGCTGGACCTCTGCCTGGTGCGGAAGCTCTCCTGGCTGGAGTTCTTCCGCCACGTGCCCAAGGTGTTCAAGGGTCAGCACAAGCACCTGAAGCAGGTCAACCTCGGCACGCTGACGAAGGTCGTGGTGGAGTCCGAGACGCCGATGGCCGCGCAGGTGGACGGCGAGCTCTGGCCGCGGCCGGTCAGGCGCTTCGAGATCGGCATCGTGCCCCGGGCGCTGGAGTGCATCGTGGGCGGGGACGACGCCGGGGACAGGTTCAAGAGCTTCAGCTGATGCGGCGCCTGATCCTTACATTGATGGCATTATCCGCCACCGCCTTCGCATTCGACCGGCAAAACGATGCACCTCGATTTGATTATCAAGGTTACTTTCAATTTCAGCGGAGCTCATTGTCCATCGGAAGCAGTTGCATACTATCGTGGCATAGAGTGGGTATCGAGCTGGAACACGAGGAAGGTGATCCCTTTGAGGAATTCGCCGCGACGATGGTCGGCGGTTCAACTTTGGAATACAGTTTCTATCGGGTCAAGGGGGTATTTCGCCTGCCCCTGAACAGGAGTTGGAACTGTCGTTTCTCGGCGGGTTACGGCGGCGGAACAAGCACGGCAAGTTTTGATACCGGCATACTGCCACTTGTTATGGCTATCGGCCTCGGTTATCAATGGGATGGCATGAAATACTCCTACAGCGAGCATGTTCGATCCGGCACGATGAAGGTATCGCTCGAGAAGCAGTTCTTTAGGATTTTCAAGGCAGAGTTGATCGGCGGTGTCACATATTATTCGTTCTCGGACGGCATCAAGCAAATACGGACCGTCGATAATTGGACCCCAACGCTAGCGCTCGCCCTGGGCGTTCGCACACCGTGGGGCCAGTGATGGCGCCCACATCAATGAGCGAATGCAAATGAAGTGCCTGGCGCTGCTCTCCGGCGGGCTGGACAGCATCCTCGCCGTCAAGGTGGTCCAGGCCCAGGGCGTGGAGGTGGCCGGCCTGTGCTTCGTCACGCCGTTCTTCGGGCCGCACAGCGCGCGCAAGGCCGCCCGGCAGCTGGGCATCGCGCTGGTCGAGCATGATTTCACCGACGCCTACTTCGAGATGATGAAGGCGCCGCGCTACGGCTTCGGCGGCAACATGAACCCCTGCATCGACTGCCACGGCCTGATGATGCGCACCGCCCACGGCATGCTGGAGCGGCACGGCGCGTCGTTCCTGGCCACCGGCGAGGTGCTGGGCGAGCGGCCGATGTCGCAGACGCGTTCCGGCCTCAACGCGGTGCTGAAGCTGGCCGCGGACCGCGACCTGGTGCTGCGGCCGCTGTCGGCCAAGCTGCTGGACCCGACCAAGCCGGAGCGCGAGGGCTGGGTCGACCGGGAGAGACTGCTGGGGCTCTCGGGCCGCGGCCGCAAGCCGCAGGAGGAACTGGCCAGGCAGTACGGGCTGACCGACTACCCCCAGCCGGCCGGCGGCTGCCTGCTGACCGACGTCAAGTTCTCCCAGCGGCTGAAGGAGCTGATCGCCCACGAGGGGCTGGTGCGGGCCGACATCGAGCTGCTGACCACCGGCCGCCACTTCCGGATCGGCGACCGCACCAAGCTGGTGGTCGGCCGCCGGCAGGCGGAGAACGAGCGGCTGCTGGCGGCCCGGCTGGCCGGGGACGCCGTGCTGCGGCCGCCGCTGGAGGTGAAGGGGCCGGTGGGCCTGCTGCGCGGCCCGGCCGACGACGCCCAGCTGGGCGTCGCGGCGATGATACTGGCCCGCTACTGCGACGTCCCGGCGGGCGGGCAAGTCAAAATCAACCTCTACCGGGGCGACGCGAGCTCGGTCATCGCCGCGGTCCGGCCGGGCGACGAGGAGGTGGCGAAATGGATGCTGTGAGACTGCTGGCGCTGCTGGCGGCGCTGTCGATCGGGACGGCCGCGCTGGCAGATCAGGCGGCGCCGGCATCCCCCGATACGATGGCCGCGCCCGACACGCTGTCCGCGACCGTGGCGACGGACGCACCGGACACGCTGGCGATGCCGGCCGCCCCGGCCGCCAAACCCGGCCGGCCGGTCGACCGCACCGACAAGGTGCCGCGCCGCTACCCGCTGGTGGCCCTGTCGCTGTCGGCCGTGTTCCCCGGCGGGGGGCAGCTCTACACCCAGAAGTACCTGCGGGCCGCGGCGTTCGCCGGCACCATCGGCTATTGCGGCTATCATTTCTGGCGCGAGGACCGCGAGATGCGGCGGCTGGAATCGGCGGCGCCGGCGACGCGAAACGATTCGCTGGCCAACGCCGTCCAGTACGATTACCACTACGAGGGCCGGCGCGGCTTCCAGTGGTGGGGGATCGGGATCTGGCTGTTCTCGCTGGCCGACGCCTACGTCGACGCCCACCTGTTCAAGTTCGACGAGCGTTCCGATCCGGCCATCACCCTGCGGGCGGCGCCGGACGGGATCGCCCTGTGCGCGCGGTTCTGACGGCCCGGCCGCCGCGGGGGACCATCTCCACTTCCAGGATGATACCATGCTGATCGACCGAGAGTTCAGGAAGATCCTGGCGCCGATCCTGCTGCTGGTGCTGCTGGTGCTGGCCTCGTCGCTGCTGCTCCACGGCGTGGCGCGCCTCGAGGGCCGGGACGTCACGCTGCTGCGCAGCCTGTACCACGTGGCGATCACGCTGTCGACCGTGGGGTACGAGGACGTGATCGGCTGCGCCGGCAGCACGCCGCTGACCCTCGTCAACATCGCGCTGATCTTCGTGTTCATGCTGGGCGTGGCCTACGCCGTCTCGAACTTCACGGCCTTCCTGATCGAGGGCCGGCTCAACAAATACTTCCAGGTGAAGAAGATCATGAAGCAGATCGGCCGGATGAACAAGCACTACATCATCTGCGGGGCCAAGGACATCGGTATTTACGTGGCGCGCGAGCTGGCCGACACCAAGCGGCAGTTCGTGGTGATCGACGAGAGCGCCCACGCGCTGGAGATCCTGCAGAAGGAGGTGCCCTCGGCCGTGGCCATCGAGGGCGACCCCACCGACGACGCGGTACTGGCCCGCGCCGGAATCGCCCGGGCCCAGGCGCTGGTCGCCGCGCTGGAGACGGACAAGGAGAACCTCTACCTGGTGGTGGCGGCCAAGGACATTCATCCCGGGATCAAGATCGCCTCGCGTTTCAACAATCCCGCCACCCGCCACAAGTTCACCAACGCCGGTGCCGGCTACCTGGTGTCCCCCAACATGATCGGCGGCATGCGGATCGCCTCGGAACTGGTGCGGCCCACCACGGTCTCGTTCCTGGACACCATGCTGCGCAACAAGGCCGATCGCGCGATGCGGGTGGAGGAGATCGAGGTGCCGGCCGGCTCTCCGTTGGCCGGTCTGACCCTGGCCGACGTCCACAAGCAGACCGGCCTGCTGGTGATCTCCTGCCGGCAGCCCGGCAAGGAGGAGTTCGAGTACAACCCGGCGCCCTCGGTGAGGGTGACAGCGGGCATGACGCTGATCTTCATTTCCCACCCGGAGCAGCGGATCCTGATGGAACGGAAGGCGGCCGGCGGCAAATGACGGGACGCGTCGACGCATGATCGCGCCCCGGGCACGAAGCGCCGTCCTGCTGGCGGCGCTGTTCCTTGCCAGCTTCAGCGCGCTGGCCTGCGAGGTCAGCTGGAGCCGGATGCTGGGCCTGGCCCTGGGCGGCACGGTGGTCTCGGCCACGGTGGTGCTGACGGCCTGGATGGCCGGCCTGGCCGCCGGCGGATTCATTTGGGGGCGACTGGCCGACCGAAAAGTCAGACCGGGAAAACTGTTTGCGTTCACCCAGCTCTGTGCAGTCGCTGGCATTTTCTACGCAGGATACTTCTTTTCAAACGATAACCCGACCCAATCGACCGTTGTGCGATACGGGGTATTCGCGTGGATCGTCGCATCATATGCATTCGCCATCGGGGGAGCGTACCCTATCATCGCCCGGGCGCTGGTGAAGGAAGACACCGGCATCGGCCGGGGCGTCGGCGCATTGGCCGCGGTCGACGCGCTTGGAGGGGCCGCCGGAGGGCTGGTAACGGGATTCGTACTACTGGGAACACTTGGGCAGAACGCCACGCTGCTGGTGGCGGCGGGTCTGACCCTGCTGGCCGCGGCCCTGACCTGGGTGCTCCCGGCCGTCCCGGTCCCGATCCCGGCACCGGAGAAGACCGCCCAGCAACATGTAACACAGGACACAATCAGTGCCCGGTTCATCATGTCGGCGGCGGCGCTGACCGGACTGGCCGGCATGTCGCTGCAGGTGGCCTGGATCCGCGCGCTGAAGATCTTCCTGCCCAACACCAGCTACAGCTTCGGCCTGGTGGCCGGGGTGCTGATCCTGGGCCTGGCGGGCGGGAGCTGGGTGTTCCAGCTCCTCACCGGCAGGATCCGCCGGCCGCTGGCCTGGCTGGCCGTGGTGCAATCGGTCGCCGGCGGATTCGTGCTGCTGTCGTCGTTCCTGCTGGCCCGGCTGCCGGCGCTGGTGCTGTTCCCGCTGGCGGACGCCCTGAGCGCGCCGTGGCCGCGGATCTTTCTGCCGCCGGTGGCTTTGGCGCTGGCGCTGGCGTTCGTGCCGGCGCTGTGCTCCGGGTTCACGTTCCCGCTGCTGTGCGCGATGCGCGCCCGCACCCTGGACGGGCTGGGCACCGGGGTCGGCCTGGTCAGGATGGCGAACGCCGCCGGCAGCGTGGCTGGCCCGGCGCTGGCCGCGTTCCTGCTGCTGCCGCTGCTCGGCGTGGCCAAGACGGTGCAGGCGGCGGGTCTGGTGTCGCTCGGCGTGGCGCTGGGGGCGGCCTGGTCCGGTCCGGCCGCGGCCAGGACCCGGGCCGCGGTCACGGCGCTGGCCGCGGCCGGAGCCGTGCTGCTGCTGGCGACGGCGCGGCCGCAGCTGCTGCCGCCGTCGTTCTCGCAGTCCGGCCGGCGGCAGACCCGGGTGATCCACTACCGCGAGACGGCCGAGGGCACGGTGACGGTGAGCGAGGACGCCCGCACCGGGATCCGCGCCTGCCACGTCAACAACAGCGCGGTGGTGGGCACCACCTATGACGCCATCAAGGTGGTGAAGCTGCTGGGGCACCTGCCGTTCCTGGCCGGGAGCGACGCCCGCGACGTCCTGGTGGTGGGATTCGGCACCGGCGTCACCGCGGCCACCATCGCCGCGCACCCGGGGGTGCGGCGGATCGACTGCGTGGAGATCGCGCCCGGCGTGCGCGAGGCGGCCCGCTACTTCACCGAGTACAACCGGGGCGTGGCGCTGTCGCCCGCCGTCAGCTTCATCGCGGACGACGGCCGGGCGTTCCTGGCGCGGACCCCCCGGACCTACGACATGATCTCGGCCGACCCCACCCACCCCACGCTGGGCTGCGCCGGCCTCTACACGGTCGAGTACTTCCGGCTGTGCCGCAGCCGGCTGCGGCCGGGCGGGTCGATCTGCCAGTACCTGCCGCTGCACGGGCTGACGCCGCGGATGCTGGCCGGCATCGTGGCGGGCTTCCGTTCGGTGTTCCCGCACGCCACCGTGTGGCTGGGGCATTCCCACTGCGTGCTGCTGGGGTCCCCGGCGCCGCTGGCGGTCGATTTCGCGGCGCTGGCCGGTCGGCTGCGGGCGCTGGACGACCCGCTGTTCCACAAGGACCCGTACTCCCTGGCGGCCTGCCTGCTGCTGGACGAGGCCGGCGCGGCTGCCCTGGCCGAGGGAGCCGTGCCCTGCACCGACGACCGCAACTACCTGGAGTTCTTCGACCCCGCGGCCAAGGACCCGGCCAACTGGGAGCGGAACATCGCGATGCTGACGGAACGGCCGGCGGACCTGGGGCGCGTGTTCGCCGGGGCCGGGCCGGCGGCGCTGGCCCGCTACCTGGCCGGTCGGGCGGCGTTCATCGCCGGCCAGGTCCGGCAGAACCGTGGTGACCGGAGGGGCGCGCTGGCTGGGTTCCGCGATGCGGTGGCGGTCAACCCGGAGAACGAGGAATACCGGTTCCTGCTGTCGCAGGAAGAACCGCAGGCCCGTTGAAAGTTTTTTCTAAAATCGGGGGAAAGTCTGTTGACTTTCCCCCGTTTCTGCTATACACTAATAAGTTGAAAACCATTTTTTACCTTCAATAGGAGGCCATCATGTCCGGGAGAAAGTTCGCGGCCCTGTTCGTGGCCGTCTCGCTGCTGGCCGGCGTCGCGCTGGCCGCGGCGGACATCGGCTGGATCGCCGTCAACAGCAGATCGAACCAGAAGGCCGAGGTCAAGCTGCTGGGACAGGCCAGGGGCGCCTTGACCATTACGGCCTCGCTGCCGGGACTGGAGAGGGCTTTGATGCCCGTGGGCCTCACCGGTGCCAAGGACGAGGCGTTCACCCAGCTGACGATACCCGGCTACGCCCACACCGGCGAGCTGGGCAAGCCCAAGCTGCCGATGCTGACCGCGGTGCTGGACGTGCCGGTCGGCGCCACGGTGTCCGCCAGCGTGGTGGACGGCGACTACCGGGAATACCGGCTGTCGGACCTGGGCATCGACGCCCGGATCGTGCCGGCCCTGCCGTCGGTGCCCAAGGTCGCGGGCGCGGTGCCGCAGTTCGTGCTCGACCAGGCGGCCTACGCCAGTGACGCCATGTACCCGGGCAAGCTGACCGACGTGGCCGACGACTCCAAGGAGGCCGGGCTGGCCCGCGGCCACCGGCTGGTGACGGTGCGGCTGTACCCGGTGCAGTACAATCCGGCCAGCGGGATGCTGCGCGTCTATTCCGACATCAAAGCGGACGTGCGGATCAGCGGGGGCGATTATGCCAAGAGCGCCAAGCTGGTCCGTCAGGACTATTCCCGCGACTGGGAAAGCTTCATCCAGCGGATGGTGCTGAACTACGACCCGTCGCTGTACGGCGCCAAGGATTCGCTGCTGAACCTCCCCATCTACTACGACATCTATTACGGCGCGAGCTTCGCATCCGCCGCCCAGCGCCTGGCCGACTGGAAGACCCAGAAGGGCTACAAGGTGCGGATCAACGACGCCGGCGGCTGGACCGCGGCCCGGGTCAACGACTCGATCCGGCTGCGCTCCCCCAAGGCCACCTACGTGGCGGTGATCAGCGACCCCAACGCCGTCGGCAGCGACATCGTGCCGGCCTCTGCCACCGGCGGCTCGTCGGCCGACCAGACCGACCTCTACTACGCCGAGACCGACGAGAGCGGCTACCTGCCGGACCTGTTCAACGCCCGGATCTCGGTGAAGACCGCGGCCGAAGCCGGCATCGCCATCGACAAGCTGATCAACTACGAGAAGGCCGAGTTCGGCAGCGCCGGCACGGCCTGGCTGAAGAAGGCGACCCTCACCGCCGGGTATGACGGTTCGTACCAGTGGCTGGGCATCGCCACCAACGAGTATTGCCGGCAGATCCTGGCGCGCGAGGGCTACACCACCATCGACACGCTGATCCTGGGCTCGAGCGAGGGCAAGGCCAGGATCGTGGCCGGCGTCAATGCCGGCCGGGCCTGGACCATCTACACCGCCCACGGCGGCCAGACCTGCTGGTGCACCAGCCCGTACTGGTACGCCAACCAGCTCAACGGCGACCTCACCAACCAGGACATGTACACCTTCCCGATCGGCCACTGCTGCCTGGCCGGCGATTACCAGTACTCGGAGGACTGCTTCGCGGAGACCTGGCCCAAGCTGGCGAACAAGGGCAGCGTCACCTATTTCGGCAGCGTCCCCTCCACCTACTGGGACGAGGACGACTGGCTGCAGCGCCGCTACTTCGACGCCATCTACGACAGCATCCCGGGCACGCCCAACCTCAAGATCAACGAGACCGGGCGGTTCACCCAATGGGGGTTGTACTGGATCCAGAACAACACGGCGACCAGCCGCAAGCAGTACTACTTCGAGGCCTACCATGTCTTCAACGACCCGTCCCAGGACTTCTGGACGGACGTGCCGCACGCCCTGACCGTGGCCCACGCGCCCAGCGTGGCGCCGATGTCGGGCACCTTCGCGGTCAACGTCAAGGAGGGCGGCACCAACATCGCGGGCGCCCTGGTCTGCGGCTGGGTCAAGAACCGCGCCGGCGAGCACTGGTCGGCCTACACCGACGCCTCGGGCAACGTCACGCTGCCGGCGGCGCCCAGCACTGCCGGCGACACCATGCTGGTGACGGTGACCAAGCACAACTTCGACCCCTACGAGGGCCAGGCCCTGGTGATCGTCCCGGCGGTGGTGACCATCGAACCCGACACCATCCCGGTGCTGACCGCCACCCCGGTGACGGTGACGGTGCTGGAGCCCGGGTCCGGCAGCCCGGTGCCCAACGTGGCGGTGACCATCAGCGGCCTGGGGGTGACCCCGGCGCTGGCGGACACCACGGACGGCAGCGGCGTCGCGAGCTTCAACGTCTTCCCGATGTTCGGTGAGGTCCTGACGGTGCGGGGCCGCGAGGTCGGGGAGTCCTACGACATGTTCACGGGCAGCATCTGGGTGACGGGCGCGGCCAGCTTCACCTCGGCCGACGTGTCGGTGAGCGTGCCGGACCTCGGCCTGTCGAACGTGCTGACGCCGGACTACGAGGCGCTGTTCGACGCCAGCTGCGACCCGGCGGACTTCGCGCTGCTGGTCAGCGGCTGCGGGCTGGACCTCACCGCCAACACGGCGGGCGGCAGCCTGCAGGCGCCCGGCACGCCGACCGCGGTGGGCACCGTGACGGCAAACATCGTGAAGGGCGGCTACAACGTCTACACCGAGACCTTCCCCTGCCGCATCGTCTACGGGACGCTGGCGGGGCAGGTGACCGAGGTCGGGCCGGGCACGCCGGTGGCGGGCGTGGCGCTGGGCGGCTGGGTCTCCGGCGCCGATACCACGGCGACGCCGGCGGCGTTCCACCTGACCACCGACGGCTCGGGTAACTACGCCGTGCCGGACAGCCTGGTGGTGGGCCGGTACGACATCTACGCCACCAAGTTCGGGTACATCGGCCAGCTGGAGACGCCGATGGTGGTGTACGGGCCGAACACGTACAACTTCGCGATCACGGCGGCGCCGTCCGGCGACGTGTCGGGCGCGGTGACCGAGTCGGGGACCGGGATCCCCTTGGCGGCAACGGTCAGCGTCTACCGCAGCGACGACAACAGCCTGTACGCGACCACGGCCACGGACAGCGCGGCGGGCGGGACCTACAGCGTGACCGGGCTGCCGTACTTCAACTACCGGTTCGAGGTGCG
>JALOPJ010000177.1 GCA_025453955.1 Candidatus Edwardsiibacteriota bacterium | reverse complement strand
AGCTGTCGATGTGCCAGTACGGCTGCTGCACCAGCACGTCCGTGGTGCCCCAGGCCAGCGTATCGCTCTCGAAATCGTCGAAGAACAGCGTATCGACCGGTCCCTTGGGCGGCGGGAGCGCCGGCCAGGACACCGGCTTCGTCCGCTGCCGCGTGACGGCGGCGCCGGGCGCCGCGACGACGGCCAGCAGCGCCGCCAGCGCCAGGGCCGCCAGGATCGCGTTCGATCGTTTCATGGTCGCTCCTTGTGCATCAGTGCATTGGGAGATACATTGTACGCCTTCACGGCACGGTTTGTCAATGCGAATTCGCTGCCGGCGGAGCCCGGTCAATGCAGGACGACAAGCCGCTCGGTGGCCGAGTACCCTCCGGACCGCAGCATGCAGAAATAGACGCCGCCCGCGACCCGCAGGCCCTCCGCATCGCGGCCGTCCCACGTCGCGGCATAGGTCCCCGGCAGCCTGCGCCCCTCCACCAGGGCCCTGACCTTCTGCCCGATCACGTTGTAGACGTCCAGGCTGGTGTGACCGGCGTTCCTGACGGTGTAACGGACCGTCATTCCGTGGCGCACCGGATTGGGCAGGCAGCGTCCCAGCGAGTATTCCAGCGGGGAACCGCCGCCGTACTGGACTTCCACCGGCCCGTACTCGGTGCGCTGGCCGCCCAGGTCGACCTGGATCAGCCGGTAGCAGTACGTGCCCGGCTCGAGATCCTGCCCGTCCGTGAAGCTATACTCGGTCGGCGCACCGGTCGTGCCGTGGCCGGGCACTGAGCCCAGCAACCGGTAGCTGTGGCCGGCGAATCGCGAGCGCTCGACGTCCCAGCGGTAGCAGTCCTGCTCGCTCTCGGTGCGCCAGAACACCTCCATGGCGTCGCCGCGCTGCATCACGGCCATCTGGCTGAAGCTGACGCCCAGAAAGCCGCTGCTGGTGGAGATGTCCCCGCCGACCACGATGGCATAGGGCTGCGGCGTCCGGTTGAGCGTGGCCGCCGTTACGGTGATGGTGGCGACCTGGTTCGACTTCGCCGCAGCCGGCAGCAGCCAGACGACCTCCTCCGGGTTCGTCGTGTCGGCGGTGCCGCCGGTAGCCGACTTGCCGTTGGTCCCGAAGACGTTCCCCAGGTACGTATTCGCTCCGATGGTCACGGTCAGGTTCAGGTTGTTGACCGAGATGTCCATCGGGGACAGGGCCGACGGATAATCGTAGTACACCAGCACCACCTTGAAGGGGTTCATGGTGTCCGTGGAGACGCCCGTGGTGATGGTGTAACTGTGGCTTTGGCCGCTGGCCGTGAACTGTGCCGTCTGCAGCCGCAGCTTGCGGGCGTCACCGCTGAAGTACAGCGCGTCGTCCATCACCACCGCGCCCCAGCCCTGGCCCTGGGACGGCACGTTCTTGGTGCCGGTGTTGTTGAGCGCGTCCGTGCTATAGGCGCCGGGGGTGTTGCGCGTGGAGAGGATCATCAGCGCCTTCATCAGCGCGCCCGACGGGTTGGCGATGGCGTCGCCTGCCTGCTTGGTACCGGTCTTCCACCAGCCCTCGGTCAGGTACTGCCGCAGTTGGGCGCACAACCCCGCCGCGGTCGGTGTCGACATCGACGTCCCACCCATGTAGGTGTACCCGGTGTTGTTCGAGCCCAGGTTGCCGTCGGAGTCCACCGACCAAATGTACCACCCGCCCGATGCCAGGATGTGCGGACGCCGCAGGCCCTGCCGGGTCGGTCCGTGGGACGAGAACTCGGCCACGTCCCTGATCTCGTTGCGGGTGGTGACGCCGGTCGCGGCCCAGCTGGTGCCGGTGCCGAACCCCGACTCGTTGGCGCCGACGCAGACGATGTTCTTGCCGCAGGCCGGCCAGTTGACGGAATCGTTGCTGGTGTTGGAGTTCCCGGCCGAACGGAACATGATCAGGTCGGGATGGCTCCAGGCCAGCGTGTCCAGTTGCTCCTCAAAGCTGCCATAGCTCGAGGATTGTCCGGGATTGTACCCCCAGGAAGAGGACGTGATCCGGGCCCCGGCGTTGTATTCCCAGCGGTAGATGCTGTTGAGGTTGGCCGGCGTGTACAGGCCGTCGCTGGCCCCGCCGATGTCGGTGAAGGCGATCCGGGCCATCGGCGCCATCCCCATCACCCTTGCCAGGACGGTGTCGGAGAGCGCCCCGTTGTGGGTGCTGTTGATGCTGTCGGCCGCGATCGACCCGCTGGTGTGCGAGCCGTGGCCGGAGCTGTTGAGGTCCTGGGTGTCGGCCCAGACGTTGTAGGCCACGATCTTGCGGTGGGCGTTGGTGCCGTACACCAGCGTGTCGTGGCCGTTCGCTGTCGTGGTGTCGCGGTCGTAGACCGGCTTCAAGCCGCCCGGGTCGCGGAAATAGATGTTGTCGTAGTCCATGCCGGTGTCGTCGTCCCCGACGATCTGGCCCTGACCGTACAATCCGCGGCGGTAGAGCGGCATCTTCAGCGAGTCGTCGGCCGACTTGATCCGCAGCTTGGCGGCCCAGGTGCTGCCGCTGCTTCCCATCCCGGTGGTGTCGCGGGACTGGTTGATCCAGCGGCTCCAGGCGTTGTGCAGCACCGGCACCCCCAGTCGCTCCACCCAGCGCGACTCGGGATAGTTGGCGATCTCGGTGCAGATCGCAACCGACTGTGCGGCCGGGACCGAGACCTGGAAGATCCTGCCCCCGCCGTCCTCCTTCAGGAACCGGGCGTCGGCGTGCGCCGCCAGCAGCCGGTCGCGCACCACGGCGCGGTCGGCCACCTCGAAGGTCTGCACGTTGAGCATGATCCGGCCCGGCTCCTCCACGTCGTACGCCACCTGCGGCTCGAGCAGGTCGGGATCGATCCGGAACGCCGGCTGGAAGTAGCCGGTGAACACCACGCCCGGGGCCTTTGCGGCGGACGCCCGCTGCTCCTCGGTCATCTGCACCACGTGGGCATGGTTGGGGATGTAGTCGAACACCCTTCCCCCGTACCGCACCAGCGCTGCCCGGTCAAGGTCCGTCACCGGGCCGGCGAACTGCACCAGGTAGTAGGCCCGCTCGCCGCCCTTGACGGGGTCCGTCCGCTCCAGCCCCCAGCGCCGGCCCTTGACGGGGTCCGTCCGCTCCAGCCCCCAGCGCCGGTACGATGGCATGCCGTCCCGCGTGGAGAAAGCGCCGATCTTGAACTTGAGCACGCTGGGGTCGGTGGCCATGGACGAGGACGCGGCCAGCGCGATCGCCAGCACTATGAGGGTCGTACGTTTCATGGGGGTCCCTTGTTATAATGGTTCGACCGGGACCCCGTCCCGGTAGGTTCGGTCATCCTGATGGCTCACCCCGTCCTTGGGGAAGAGCCCCTCTCCTCCGCATCATGCTCGGAAAGGGGCTCCTGGTCCGTCATCACTCGTGCCGGAGGCTACTTCAGCACCATCATCTTCTTGGTGGCCTTGAAGTCGCCCGAGGTCAGCTTGTAGAAGTAGATGCCGTTGCAGACGTCCCTGCCGGCGTTGTCCC
>JALOPJ010000176.1 GCA_025453955.1 Candidatus Edwardsiibacteriota bacterium | reverse complement strand
ACGCTGCGGCTGCGGATGATCTCCACCTGGTTGTTGATCATGTTGCGGCTCTGCTCGGTCTCCATCATCACGCCCAGGATCGGCTTGTTCTCGCGCTGGACCATCAGCGAGGTCGAGGCCTGGTAGATGTTGGGCTGGCGCAGCGAGAAGACCAGCGTGGCGAGGAACACCGCGGCGAAGGCGGTCAGCACCACCCAGCGCCGCTGGTTGACCACCCGGTAGAGGTCCCGCAGCGTGTTCTGCGATAGTTCGGCAGAGCCGATCTTGTTCTCGGCCTGGCTCTTCATTTGACCCGGTCCGCGATCACGAGGTACGCGCTGATGATCACCGCCGCCTGGCTTACCCAGGCGGTGAACACCGCGGCCTTGTGTGCCAGGGTGGTGGGGACCATCACCACATCGCCGCTCTCCAGCAGCGGGATGCTGGCGCGGTCACCGCTGCCGGTGTAGCGATCGAGGTTCAACTTGGTCGCCGCGCCCCTGGGATACCCGTTGCGCACCAGCTTGACCCGCGAAAGCGCGGCATACTCCGTCGGCCCGCCGGCGTAGGAGATCAGCCCCACCGCATCGGTCGATACCGGCACCCGGTACATGCCGGGCCGGTTCACCTGGCCCCAGACCTGCACCTCGATCAGCACCTCGCGTTCGCCGCTGATGGTGGTGATCATCGTCCCGCCCGTCGCGCGGTCGACCAGGCCAACCTGTTGGGCATTGGCGGGACCGGGATAACCAACGGCCAGCCCCGCAGATAAAATGACCAACAGAGCCCCGTGCAAGCAATACTTCACGGTCTTCATGAACATCGTCGTGAAACTGTCCTGAAAAATAGGCAGTTATGTGATGATAGATTAGCACATTTTACTTTATGTGTCAACTACCTAATGGGAAAAGATTCATCTGATGTTCCATTGCTTGACACGGTCTGGTCCGGAGACCAGACGACCCGACTGGCTGGCTACCCGGGAGGCGTCCCGGGCCGGCGAGGCCGCGTCCGGAACTAAATCCTTGACATTGACGCCGGCTTCTGGTAGAGTAGCCACCGCATGTCCAGACGCACCAAGAAGAACCGGCCGCTGCGCCTCGCCGTCGCGGTCTTCGTCGCCGTACTGCTGTCGCTGCTGGCATACCGCGCCGTCCTCCGCTGGAAACCCGGAATCGTCCGGCCCCCGCAGGGGGCGACCCCGCGCCAGTCCGCCCAGCGTTTCTGCCGCTCCGTCGCCGCGGACCGGGACGGCTATCTCGTCAAGAGCGGGACAGCCGACTCGTTGTTCGCGATGACGTTGACCGACACCCGCAACCGGCCGTTCGCGCTCACCAACCTGATGCTGGCGCGCCGGGCCCGGGCCTGCGGGATCGAGCTGTTGTCGGCGGCCGAGGACCGCAGGCGGGACCGGCTGGAGCTGGCGTACGGGGTGGCCGGAAGGCCGCTGGTCTCGGTATCGGTGAGGAGAAGCGGCCGCGAGTCTGCCGGGGGACCGGGCGACTCGCGGCCGCGCATCGCGCTGGTCGCCTACGGCCTGGCCGCCGCGGACAAGGCCGCCCGATCCGAGCTGGCCAAGTTGCCGGAGATCAGGACCCTGGTCATCGACCGCGCGACGGCGGCCGCCGGCCGGGAGCTGCTGGTATCGCTGCCCCTCGAGCCCATCGGGTATCCCAAGCAGGATCCCGGCCCGGGCACCATCCTGCTCGACGACAGCGACTCGAAGGTCGCCGCCAAGCTGGCCAAGCGGTTCCGGATCGCCGACCGGCCCGCCGGATTCGCGGTGGAGGCGGGTTCGCGGGCGCTCAAGGATGAACGGATTACCGGACGGGTGGCACGGTTCTGCCGGGAGAACGGGCTGGTCCTGTTCGAACCCCGCTTCACCGCCAACTCCCTGGCGCGGGAGCAGGCCGCGGCCAACGGATGCCCCTACCTCACGACCACGGCATATCTGGAACCGAAGGTTTCCGCCGCCGCCGCCGCCGGGAGGATCCGGGCGGCGCTGCGGCCGTCCGGCGCCGGCATGACGACCGTCTTGCTGCTGCCGGTCCGCAGCGACGTGCTGCGGGAGCTGGCGCGGGCGCTGACCGGAGAGGTCCGTTCGGCCTGCGATTTCGTGGGGGTGTCCGGTCTGGGCACGAAATGAACGACTCCGGCGGGAACGAGGAACAGCCCGGACCGAATGGTCCGGGCTGTTCCCCGTTGTTCGGAACCGCGTCAGATCTTCCCGATGGTGACCGGGATCCCCCGCAACTCGGGCCGGCCCAGCCCGGTCCCGCCCGGGAACGGGGCCAGGGCCAAGCCGCCGAAATGGACTGGCATGAACGCGGTGCCCTTGGGGACCGCCCCATTGGCGCGGACCGGGGCCTCCAGCGCGGCCGCGGCGGTGACGACCTTGACCTTCCACCCGGAGCGGACCCCCAGCGCGGCGATGTCCTCCGGGTTCAGCTCGACGTAGTTGCCGGAAAACTCCCGCGCCAGATGATAGGTGTTGCCGACCAGGTTCTCGCCGCCGGGAAGGCTCGGATAGACGCCGCCCAGTTCCAGGACCATCTGCGGCGACTGTTTGGGGATCGCGAACGAGCGCAGCGGGTGCCAGGTCGCGACCGGCGCCCGGGGCATGGCTGCGGCCGGCGCCAGCCGCGCCCGGAACCGGCCCGCCAGATCATGCAGGATCTCGTTCAATGGCCGGCTCTGGCCGGAGGGCCGGAGGGCCGCGGTGAACGCCTGCTCGCCGCCGTCCATCGCCGAGAACCGTCCGGATTTTTCCGCCGGCAGCGCCAGCGGCAGCACCACTGCGGCATGACGTTGCGCCGGACCGGGGAATGCGTCGATCGCCAGGATGAACTCGGCTCCGGCGAAGGCCTGCTCCAGCGCGGTCCCGCCGGGCAGTGATCGCAACGGATCCTCCCCGGCCAGCACCAGCGCCTTCAGTTTCTTGCGGCGCAGCGCGTCCGCCATCTCGAGGTAGGTCATGCCATCGGGAGAGTTCAGCACCCGCAGCGCGGCATGGTCGTTGGCCCCGGCCGCGGCCACCAGCACCGAGAGCCGGTCGGCCAGCAGCAGGGCGATGTCGGCCAGGGCCCCGCACCCCGCATCGGCCCCGGCCGTCTGCAGCAGGTCGCGGCCGGCGATCATTACCGGACAGCGGGCCGCCGCCAGTTGGGCGGCGACGCTCTCCAGCTGGGCCGCGGACAC
>JALOPJ010000175.1 GCA_025453955.1 Candidatus Edwardsiibacteriota bacterium | reverse complement strand
CTGCTGCTGGCCCTGGCGCTCAAGGCCGGTTATTCGGCGGCCGCAACGGAGCCACTGCAATGGCTACTCCGGCCGCTGGCCGGACTGCTCAACGCCACCGGTGTGTTCAACTTCATGCCGGTGGCGGGAGGTGAATGGCTGGACGCCGGCCACGGCCTGATCATCGTCAAGGCCTGCGCGGGCGGCAACTTCCTGATCGCCGCGTGGTTGGGCTGGCTGTGGCGCTGGCGCACGCGGCCATTGGGGCCGACGCTGGCGCTGGGCGCCTTCGCCGCCGCCTGGCTGACCACGCTGCTGGCCAACGCCGCGCGCATCGTCCTGATCGGCTACGGCCAGGACGACCTGGCGCGGCTCACGGGATTGTCCGACGCCGACAGCCACCGGCTGATCGGCATCGGCGTCTACTTCGGCGCCCTGCTGCTGCAACTGCGGGGAACGGGAACCGCGCTGGCCGCGCCGGCGATCTACCTGGGCGTCACCCTGCACGCGCCCCTGCTGAATGCCTGGGTGACCGGGCGCAACGGCATCGACATGACGCATGCGCTGTGGTCGGCCGGCGTGCCGCTGGCCGCATGGCTGGCCGGATGGCTGTTCTATCGGGCCAGGTCCGGCGGCAGGCAACCCGGACGCGCGACCGGGACAGCGGACCTACTTCGTCAGCGCCATGAAGAGTTCGGGCCACCGTTCCGGCAGGCGCTGGATGTTGTAGCAACTAAAGGGTCCGTGTCGGACTAATTTTCAGGCCAGATCAATGGCTCTATTCGCGGCTCTCTAGGGAAAACGAAGTAGGTGTTTTATGAAGAAATATTGGAAGCAATGGATGCTGAAATACAAATCGAGACTCATGGGCTGCCGCAGAAGTTTTGATAGGGACCGATAGATACCTTATGGTGGGATCAACAGGAGGAATCCCCATGGCCGACCAATAGCGGGTTGACCTCACCGACGAGGAGCAGGGAGACCGGCTCGACGGGATCCACAAAGGCAAAACGGCAGCGCGCCGGGTAGCCCGTGCCCACGTCTTGCTGCGTGCGGCGGAGGAGACCACCGATGAGGACATCGCAAAAACCCTCCCTCTAGGGATGGCCAGCGTGCATCGCATCCGCCCACGGTGGGTCGACGAAGGGCTGACTCGTTCAGTGAGCGGCCACGGTCGGGTTCACCTCCGGCCTTGACCGGCCAACCGGCGGCCTTTCTGGTCGCCTGGGCGGGCACGACCCCGCCCCCTGGGCGCCATCGGTGGACCTTGCAATGACTGGCGGATCGCTTCATTGAACTGCGGCCAATCGACACGATTTCCGCCGATACGGTGCATCGGGTGCTCAAAACAACGATCTCAAACCGTGGCAGCGCCAAGCAGGGTGCATTCCGAGTGTCAGTCCCGACTCTGTTTGGCCTATGGAAGAGGTTTGGACCCATCTTCCGTGTTATCCCGAATCTACTCTCACAACAACCGCCTCAACGGCTCCGGTATCCGTTCCACTTCCCGCTCCGCCCCCGCCCCCAGCGTCACCGCCGCCTCGCCGGGCCGGAGCCAAAACGGCACCACGACCTCGCCCCGAACCGCGACGCGATCCATCGACGGTAATCCCGACGCGCGTATCCGCCGGGATGCGGGCGCGGCGGCCTATCCCGCTCGCGCCACCGGCAAGTCGGCCCATCGGGTGGTGTAGGCCGGCGAGCGGCAGTCCTGACGCATGGCCCAGGGCTGGGCGAAGCCCTCGCGGGCCAGGCGCAGCGTACCCCGGCCCCAGCGGGCGTTGATCCGGTCCAGCACCGCCAGCCGCGCCGCGGTTCGGTCGTCGTCCGCCGGTTCCCACAGGGTTTCCTGGGCTCGGGCGACCGGCGTCAACTCCAGCAGCATCACCCCGGCCCGCCGGTACGCCGCGCCCGGCCGGTACAACGCGGCGACGAGCCGCCCTGCCGCCGCCGTCAGCCGGGCGGTGTCGCCCGTCGGCGCGGGCAGCCGCAGCAGGCCGGCGGTCGGCGCGGGGGACGGGAAGCGGTCCAGGCCGACGAACGCTTGCACGAGCCGAGCGTGAGAGCGCTGGCGGCGGAGTTTCTCGGCGGCGCGGGCCACGTGCTGGGCCATGGCCGATTGCAGTTCCGTCAGGTCGGACACCGGCCGGCCGAACGACCGGGAGGCGATGATCTGGTGCTGGGGCGGCGCCATCTCGGCCAGTTCCAGGCCGGCCACGCCGCGCAGTTCCCAGACGATCCGCTCCATCGTCACCCCGAAGCGCCGGCGCAGCGTCTTCGGGTCGGCGGCGCGCAGGTCCCGGGCCGTTTCGATGCCCAGGGCGCGCAACCGGGCGGCCCAACGGGGACCGATGCCCCATACCGTGGCCACGTCCAGACGCGCCAGCGGGTCGGCTAGCGCCGGCGCGCCGAGGGCGCACACGCCGTCCCAGTCCGGTTCCTGCTTGGCGAGGCGGTTGGCGAGCTTGGCCAACGTTTTGGTGGGACCGATCCCGACGCAAACCGGCAAGCCCAACCACTGGTGTACCCGCTGGCGCATGGCCTGGCCGTAGGCGGTCGGGTCGTGGTCCATGCCGGCCAGATCGAGAAAGCACTCGTCGATGGAGTAGACCTCCTGGCGGGGCGAGAACTGGCCCAACACCGCCATCAGCCGGGCGCTCAGGTCGCCATAGAGGGCGTAGTTGCTGGACCGGGCGACGACCCCGTGCCGGCGGGCCAACTCGCGGCACCGAAACCACGGCGCCCCTATCGGAATGCCCAGCGCCTTGGCTTCCGGCGAGCGGGCCACCACGCAGCCGTCATTGTTGGACAGCACCACCACCGGCCGCCGTTCGAGGTGAGGATCGAACACCCGCTCGCAGGCGACGTAGAAATGGTTGGCGTCGATCAGGGCGATGGCGCTCATCCCGGCCGGCCCCCCGCTTCAGTACGGCCGCACCCCGAACAGGTCGGGATGCAAGGCCAGCAGCAGGGCGAACAGCCCCAGCCCCCAGGCTGCCGGCCGGCGCCATTCGGCCCAGGCCCAGCGCTGGCGCCCGGCGAGTAGCGCGGCGAACGGCAGGAACGAGGTGACCTCGGCGAAGCGGCGCGCCAGGCGCCGGTCGAGATGCCCGGCGCCGCCCAGCGCGGTCAGCAGAAAACCGCCGAAGAACCACAGCGACGCCAGGTCGCCGTTGGCCACGATGTGCATCGCCGCCCACAGCCCGACCCCCCACATCACCGGGTGGCGGGTGACCCGCAGCACGCCTTGGGCCGGCTCCGGCCGGTCGAGCGCGCCGGTCATCCCGGTCGCTGAAGGGTTGGGGGTCAGCACCCCGCCGGCGATCAGGATCAGGGCCAGCGGCATGACCAGCAACGGCAGGTGGCGCACGCCCGGACCGGGCGGCCACAGGTAGAGGTGATGGGAAGCGTGGCTGTAGGCGGCGATCATCGCCCCCAGCGCCAGCACGGCGAGCAGGGCGTACAGGACCTGGAAGCCTTTCTCCCCCAGTCGGGCGACCAGCCAGCCGCGCGGCGGGGCGGCGGACAAGCCGAGGTGGCTGGCGACAAAGGCGGCGCTGGCCAGCCCGGTGACCATTAGTGCGGTGTCCATCGGGACTTCCTCCCCACGGTGATGGCGGTCGGCGTGGTGGGCGGCGGCCGCCGGTTCGGCGGCCCGATCAAGATACCGGATTCCGCCCCGGCCACAGCCGATGAATCACCCAGCGCGCCACGCCCCACAGGTCGGTCGGCTCGCCGGCGGACGCCGCGCGATCGGACGGTGGCGAATCCGGTTCCAGCCCCCAGCGGCCGGCCGCGTCGCGGCCCAGGCGCCGCAGGGCAAATTCGCCCGCCACCACCGCCACCACGAGGCTGCCGGCGGTGGGCGGCAGGGCGCGATCCACCACCAGCAAATCGCCGTCGCGGATGCCGGCCTCGCGCAGCGCGTCGCCTTGGACCCGCATGAAAAAGGTGCTCTCGGGGTGGCGGATCAGGTGCTCGTCCAGGCTGAGGTGGCGCTCGATGTGGTCGTCGGCGGGCGACGGGAACCCGGCCGGCACCGGCGTGGCCAGCAGCGGCCAGCCGGGTTCCCGCGCCGGACCGGGCGCGAGATCGGCTTCAAGCCGGGGCGGGAACGCCCGGGCGTGGAGTCTTTCAGCAGCGACAGCTAACATGCACTTTACCTCCGATACGTGCGGACCAAACCGACCACCACCCCAAAGACCTGCAAGCGGTCGCCGGGGCGCAGCACGGGATAAGCGGGATTGGCGGGTTGCAGCACGGCTTCGCCCTCCTCCATCGCCAGGGTTTTCAAGGTGAACTCGTTGTCAATGAGGGCGACCACAACATCGCCAGGACGAGCAGGCGCATCG
>JALOPJ010000174.1 GCA_025453955.1 Candidatus Edwardsiibacteriota bacterium | reverse complement strand
CACGCCGTGCAGCAGGTCCTGGCCGGCCTTGCCCTGCTCTCCGGTGAGCGGGCCGGCCACCCCGATCTTGATCTGCTCGCCGCCCCCGCCGCAGCCGGCGGTCAGGACCAGCGCGATGGATACTGCCAGCGACAGGGCCATGATCCTTCTCATGGTGGTCTTCTCCAAACGATTATATCCTGCTATGGTACGCATCATCGGGAACGTCGGTCCGGGACTGCCGGTCGTGCCTCACGGCCCCGGCGCCAGCTCGGGGATCGACGGTTTGAACTCCGGCATCTTCGGGGTCAGCACCTTGTCGGCTGCGGTCGCCGGGGCTGGCGCGGACGGCGTCAACACGGGACTGGGCGCCGGCCTCGCGGCGCTGCTTGGCGCGGGCCCGGCCGGGGGCTGGGGCCGCTCGACGACGTCGGGGTCCAGCGCCGCGGGCTGGTCCAGCTCCTGCTTGTCCCGCAGCGGGAACGGGAACTCGCGCGGCTTGTAGCCCGGCGCCGATACGGTCATCAGGTACTTGGCCGGCGGCAGCACCGCCGTGAACGCGCCGGTGAGGGAGTCGGCCTTGATCTCCGGCAGCGCCGTGCCGGCGAACTTGACCGTGGCGGCCAGCGGCGCCATGGTCCGCGCGTCGAACGCCTTGCCGCTGACCGTCCCCAGCTTGCGCTTGAGGGTCAGGTCCCATTTCATCCGCTTGCCCTGCTCCACCGAGATCTTGCGCTGCAGCCAGCGGTAGCCGTTGGCGTAGATGTGGATGACGTAGTTGCCGGCCGGCAGCTCCGCGACGTACTTGCCCACGTCGTCGCTGACCGTGCCCGGGATCTCGGCCCCCGGGAACGTGATCATGCCCTTCATCGGCACGCCGTTGTCCCGGTCCTTGATCAGCCCGGCGATGGAGCCCAGCACCCGGCCGCCCCGCACCCGCCCCGCCAGGGCCGGCAGGTCCAGCCCCAGGATCACGTGCCACGGCGCGGTGGCATGGGTCAGGCCGACCTCGATGGCGGCCATCACCTGCACCAGCGGCAGCGGGGTGAACCGGGCGCCGGCTCCGACCCGGAACTCGGTCGCGTCGTACCCCATCCCGCGCGGGACCAGCGAATCCGGCAGCTCGGCCGGCGCCGTCCCGATCCGCAGCTCGCCGGAGAGCTCGCCGAACCCGGTCAGGGCCGGCGTGATACTGTATTCCAGTCCGGCCCCCAGCGGGACCTGGGCCCGCTGCTCGCCCCGGGTCAGCAGGCCGACGTTGGCCAGCACCGTCATCCGGTCGAGGTTGTAGTCGGCCAGCAGCTTGCCGCCGAAATCCAGCCGCCCGGTGTTGGAGGCGTAGTCGGTGACGATCGGCGTGCCGTCGGCCTGCTCGCCCTGTTTCCCGAACGGGATGGAGAGCATCGGCAGCGCGCCCAGGTCCAGCGCCCCGCCCAGCAGCGCGCGGTGGTACTTGAACGCCAGCACCGCGTCGCCGACGTTGCCCAGGGTCAGGTCGACCGGCACGGCCGGCTGGGTCCCCAGCGACCACTTGTTGCCGTGGCCGGCCAGGGCGACCAGCACCGCCAGGTCGGGGTGGGGCGAATAGCTACCCAGCTGGTGGGTCCAGCCGTCAAGGTAGGACGAGCCCGGCAGGCTGCCGCCCTGGAGGTAGCCGACGTCGGAGTAGCTGGTCAGCAGGTTGATGGTACGGTAGCCGAACCGCTGCCCGGCCTTGGCCGATTGCAGGCGGACCAGCCCCGGGCCGCCCAGGACCGGGTAGCGGGCGGCGCCGGCGGCGGAGACCAGCATGAGCAGCGCGCAGGCGCACGCCGTGATCGTTCTGAACATCCGGCTCCCCCCCGTCGTTGTTTCGCGTTTGCCCGCGGTGTTCCGTTGAGGACCGTCGCCCGGCCGCCCCGTTCAGCCGCCGATCAGGATCCGCAGGATGCACTTGGTGGCGCTGTCCAGCAGCGGATGGACCAGCTGCGGGAACACGCCCAGCACGATGGCCGCGACGGCCAGCAGCGCCATGCCGATCCACATGCCGGCGGGCACCTCGCGGGCGGCGGCCGCCTCGGCCCCCACCGCGGGGACCGTCTTGTCCGACCAGAATATTTTATATCCCGCGCGGAAGAAGCAGACCAGCGTGAACAGGCTGGTGATGATGCCCACCACGGCGGCCCACAGCAGCTGGGACTGGCCCAGCGCCAGGAACAGCGTGAACTTGGAGACGAAACCGTTGAAGGGCGGCATCCCCGACAGCGCGAACACGCCGGTGAAGAAGGCGAAGGCGGTCACCGGCATGGCGAACCGCACCTTGGCCAGCTCCGAGATCCTGCGCTTGCCGGTGGCGTAGATCAGCGCGCCGACCGCCAGGAACAGCAGGCCCTTGACGATCGAGTGGTTGACCAGGTGCATCAGCCCGCCGTAGATGCCGAGGTAGGTGCCCATCCCCAGCCCCTCGATCACGTAGGCGATCTGGGCCACCGACGAGTAGGCCAGCATCCGCTTGAGGTCGTCCTGCACCAGCGCCATCATCATGCCGACCACCATCGACAGCGAGCAGAGGATGGCCACGAACAGCGGGATGGTGCCGTAGTGCGGCGCGAACACCGAGATGGTGCGGGCCAGGGCGTAGGCCCCGACCTTGATCACGATGCCGGACAGCAGGGCCGACACGGGCGCCGGCGCCTCGGCGTGGGCGTCGGGCAGCCAGGCGTGGAACGGCACCAGCCCGGCCTTGGTGCCGAACCCCACCACCAGGAAGGCCGCGGCCAGCAGCACGATGTTGGTGGGGATCTTGGTGGCGATGGTGCCCAGCTCCGTCAGCAGCAGCACCCGCGACACCGGCAGGTAGGGGATGGCCGCCGCGTACAGCAGCACCGAGCCCAGCAGGGCGAACACCACGCCCACCGTCACCAGCAGCAGGTACTTGTACCCCGCCTCCAGCGCCGGCTTGTTCCAGTGGAAGGTCACCAGGAACACCGTGGCCAGCGTGGTGAACTCCAGCGAGACGTAGAGCATGATGATGTTGTTGGTGGCGCAGGTCCAGTTCATCAGCCCCAGGAACATCAGGATCTGGCCGTAGTAGCTGGTCATGCTGGTGAAGGGGTGGGCCTCCTCCCGCTCGGTCTTCTCCGAGAAGTACCAGATGGAGTAGACCACCACGATCACGCCCATCACGCTGGCCGCCAGCTCCATCAGCGTGGCCAGGCCGTCGATGTAGAA
>JALOPJ010000173.1 GCA_025453955.1 Candidatus Edwardsiibacteriota bacterium | reverse complement strand
CATCTGGGGCTCGTACTACACCGACACCCAGGCCGCGGCGCAGCCGGCCGGCGAGCGCGCGGTGCGGCTGGAGGTGCGCGGCGTGGAGCCCGACAACCCCTACAACCAGCAGGCCATCGCGGGCTGGGTGGAGCGGGCCCTGGAGATCTGCGGCTGCCGCGAGATCGCCATCGCGATGGACAACCAGCCGGCCGGCGGCCGGGCCAACTACCGTTTCGACGTCTCCTGGAAATGACCGTACCGTTCCACCAATGAGCGTTGCACCATGATTGCGTTCCTCGCGACCATTTTCCTGCTGGGGGTGATGATCCTGGTCCACGAGCTGGGCCACCTGTGGATGGCCCGGCGGGTGGGCATCCGGGTGCTGAAGTTCTCCTTCGGCTTCCCGCCCAAGCTGTTCGGGTTCACCCGCGGCGGCACCGAGTACGTGGTGCAGGCCATCCCGGTGGGCGGCTACGTCAAGCTGGCCGGCGAGGAGGCCTTCGACCAGGGCTACGTCCCCCAGCCCGGCGACTACATGGCCTGCCCCTGGTGGGGCCGGGTGCTGATGGCGCTGGCCGGCCCGCTGGCCAACCTGGCCACGGCGCTGGTGATCTTTTTCGCCATCGGGCTGGCCGGCATCCGGGTGCCCGATTTCGAGCCGGTGGTGGACACGGTGGCGCCGGGCAGCCTGGCCCAGCGGCTGGGGGTGGTCCCGGGCGACCGCATCGTGTCGGTCGGCGATGCCCCGGTGGCGAGCTGGCACGGCGCGGACGCGGCCTGGGAACGGGCCGAGCGGGCCGGCAGCGACCGCGTCGCCGTGGTGCTGGCCCGCGGCGGCAGGCAGGACACGGTGCGGGCGGTGCACGGCAGCCGGGCGGAGTGGTTCGCGGGGCTGACCCCGCTGGTGCCGGCGCGGCTGGGCGACATCCAGCCGGGTTTCCCCGCCTACCAGGCCGGGCTGCACAAGGGCGACGCCGTGCTGGCGGTCGACGGCCGGCCGGTGCGCACGTGGGAGGAGATGCGCTCGCT
Organism: Candidatus Edwardsiibacteriota bacterium; assembly: GCA_025453955.1. Taxonomy (GTDB): domain Bacteria; phylum Edwardsbacteria; class AC1; order AC1; family EtOH8; genus UBA2255. The sequence continues at coordinate 2,182 of JALOPJ010000173.1, read as the reverse complement.
GATCGTCACCAAGATCGACCGGGACGTCACCCTGACCATGCTGCGGGGCGGCGACACGCTGCGGGTCACCCTGCGGCCGGTGGAGCAGCAGACCGGCGAAGGCGCGGCGGGGATGATCGGCATCACCATCCCGGAGTTCGGCAGCTACCGGCAGCGGCTGGGGCCGCTGGAGGCGTCCGCCACCGCCGTCTATTCGATCGGCCGGACGATCTCGCTGATCTACAAGGTGCTGTTCCGGCTGGTGGTCAAGCCGGCGACGGCCAAGCAGCTGGGCAGCATCCTGATGATCGGCCAGATGGCGGGGGAGACCGCCAAGAAGGGCTTCTCCGACCTGATGGCGCTGATGGCGTCGCTGTCGATCATGCTGTTCGTGATGAACCTGCTGCCGCTGCCGGTGCTGGACGGGGGCGTGATCTTCTTCTCGGTGCTGGAGGGGGTCAGGCGGCGCCCGCTGCCGGTCAAGGTCCAGTCGTTCATCCAGCAGGTGGGGGTGGTGCTGCTGATCGCGCTGATGCTGCTGGCGGTGGCCAACGACGGCCTGCGGATCCTCAACCGCCGGGCGGCGGTCAGGAGCCAGCAGCAGGGGACCGCCAAGTAGGCGGTCCGGCGCCGGGCCAGGGAACCGCGACGGAGGGACGGCGGATGCAGATCAAGGGCACCTCGATCATCTCGATGAAGAAGTGCGTCTACCAGCGGTTCGGGAAGGACGGCCTGGACCGGCTGCGGGACGCGCTGCCGCGGGGGCCGCGGGAGCTGCTGGGCGGCACCGTGCTGGCCAACAACTGGTACCCGGCCCGGGACGGGATGTTCGTCCCCACCGAGGCCGTCTGCCGGCTGTTCTACGGCGGCGACCCGCGGGGCGCCTGGGAGATCGGCGCCTTCAGCGCCCAGGACTCGCTGCGCGGCATCTACCGGTTCTTCGTCCGCATCGCCACCGTGCCGTTCCTGCTGCAGAAGACCTCCAGCCTGTTCAGCACCTACTACACGCCGGGCCGGATGGAGGTGGCCGAGCAAACCCCCCATCGCATCCTGCTGCGGATGACCGGGGTCGACGAGTCGCACCCCCTGTTCGAGGCCCGCATCGGCGGCTACCTCCACGGCGCGCTGCAGGTCTGCGGCAACGAGGACCATCGGGTCGGCATCGGCGCGTCGATCGCCCGGGGCGATCCGGCCACCGAGTTCATCATAGACCTGCCCTGACCAGCCGTTGGGCCTTGACATCCGGCCGGCAAATCTGATACAATACGCCTCTTCTGCGGGAATGACGGTCAGCTGGGGCAGCGCCGCGGGCCACCGTAGCTCAGCTGGCAGAGCAGCGGTTTTGTAAACCGCGGGTCAGGGGTTCAAATCCCTTCGGTGGCTCCAATCTGATTGCCGGAACTTTCGAAGGTGAGGAACCGCGATCATCAGCTGAAAGCGCACATTTCCTCGCATTCGCAAGTTCGTATCTTCAGAAACAAGGGGTGAGGTTCCCGAGCGGTCAAAGGGAACAGACTGTAAATCTGTCGGCTCAGCCTTCGGAGGTTCGAATCCTCCCCTCACCACCACTTTTGCCAAAAATCCTGAATTCCAAATTCTAAATCCTAACGGAGCTTAGAATTTCGGGTTTAGGATTTTTGATTCGTCGCGAACGGGTGTCGCATCCTCCTTCGCGCGGCGATGGAGGACAAGGGAGCAATTCACGCGGGTGTAGCACAACGGTTAGTGCTCCTGCCTTCCAAGCAGGATACGACGGTTCGATTCCGTTCACCCGCTCCATCCCCGGCGTCGGTCCCCTCCGCGTCATGACCGGCGGGGACCGCTCTTTTCCGTCAAATAACAGTTGACATTTCCGCCAAATCTGATATAATTACCGTTCTTTGCGCAACCTCGCCCTGGAATAGCGGTTTTCCGGGGAGGCGGGGTGTTGCGTCCTTTTCGGCGATACCCGGGCCCACCTAGCTCAGTCGGTAGAGCACGTCCTTGGTAAGGACGAGGTCATCAGTTCAATCCTGATGGTGGGCTCCAGCCAACCAACGCCGCGCGGCCGCCGGCCGGCGCGGATCCGCTAATCTTCACCCCACAGATTCTCACAGGAGTCACGACCATGGCGAAGGCGAAATTCGAGCGGACCAAGCCGCACGTGAACATCGGGACGATCGGGCACGTGGACCACGGGAAGACGACGCTGACGTCGGCGATC
>JALOPJ010000058.1 GCA_025453955.1 Candidatus Edwardsiibacteriota bacterium | reverse complement strand
CGCTGCCGCTCACCGTCGAGGCCGACATCCTGAAGCAGATCCAGGGCACGATGCTGACCAGCTCGATGCTGGAGCGGCCGTGGGACCCGTTCGGCGGGCTGGTGGTCGGCATCGTGGTGCTGGTCGGGGTGCTGTGCACCATCAGCTACTTCTACTTCTCGCGCGAGCAGAAGGGCGCCCTGAAGGTCTCGGCCAACGTCGGCATCTGGTTCGTGATGATCGGCTTCGGCGCCAGCTTCGGCTACACCGTGATGGCCCGGGTGTCGCTGCTGATCGGCCGGCTGCAGTTCCTGTTCACCGACTGGATCCACTGGATCAAGTGACCCGCCACAACCCACCCGCAACCTAGGTTCGGAGAAACGCATGAAACGAGCACTGGCCGCGTTGCTGTGCCTGGCCGCCGTGTCCGGCGCGGTCCTCGCGGCGCCGGCCCCGGAGATCGTCGCCCCGGCCCTGCCGGCCGTGGCGCCGCCGGCGGACGTGGCCGCGTCCGACACTCCCAACGACGCCGGTTTGTCGGTGTCGCTGACCTGGCGGGCTTCGCCGGACGAGGCCCGGGGCATCGAGGGCTACGAGATCCTGCGCTCCGATGCGGCCGACGGCCCGTACCAGCGCGTCGGCTACGTGCCCGTGGGCATCGACGGGTACGACGACCAGGCGGTGCCGGCCGACGGCCAGGACCTGTACTACCGGGTCAGCGCGGTGGGCGGCGGGATCGCGGCGGCGGAGAGCCCGGCGGTCGGCCCGGTGCGGTCGCGGCAGCAGTGGTACAACACCGCCAAGACCAACGCCCTGGTCGGCACGCTGCTGTTCACCCTGATCGTGGTCTACTTCATCAACGGGGCCAAGAGCGGCCGGCACCTGTTCATCCGCCGGATCGCCGGCCTGACCGCGGTGGAGGAGGCCATCGGCCGCGCCACCGAGATGGGCAAGCCGATCCTGTTCTGCCCGGGGATGGACGGGGTGACCAGCATCTCGACCCTGGCGGCGCTCAACATCCTGGGCCAGGTGGCCAAGAAGGCCGCCGAATACGACACGCCGCTGCTGGTGCCCAACCGCGATCCCATCGTCTACACCGTGGCCGAGGAGATCGTCAAGGAGGCCTACACCGAGATCGGCCGGCCCGACGCCTACAACCGCGACTCGGTGTTCTACCTCACCGACAACCAGATGGGATACACCTCCGGCGTCAACGGCATCATGACCCGGGAGAAGCCGGCCACCAACTTCTTCATGGGCTACTTCTACGCCGAGTCGCTGGTGCTGGCCGAGACCGGGGCCACCACCGGCGCCATCCAGATCGCCGGCACCGACAGCGTCACCCAGCTGCCGTTCTTCATCACCGCCTGCGACTACACCCTGATGGGCGAGGAGCTCTACGCCGCCAGCGCCTACCTGGGCAAGCAGCCGATGCTGATCGGCACCCTCAAGGCCCAGGACTGGAGCAAGGCGCTGGTGGGATTGCTGCTGCTGGCCGGCACGGCGCTGGCCCTGGCCGGCCCGGGGCCCCGCCAGCTGGTGATGAAGATGCTGTCGATCGAGTGAAGGAGCGAATGACATGAAACGACAACTGCCGCTGATGATCGTGCTGGTGCTGGGGATCGCCTTCACCGTCCAGTTCTTCATCCCCAGCCGGGCATCGGAGGTCACCTACCAGACCGCCCTGCAATGGTGGCTGGTGATGAGCAGCTTCGCCATGGTGCTGGCCCTGGGCAGCCTGGTCAACCATCATGTGCTGAAGATCAAGCGCAGGAAGGAGCACTGGGCCTTCAGCTGGGTGACGCTGGCCGGGCTGCTGGTGATGGGTGCGCTGGGCATCATGGGCGGCCCCAGCGTCGGCCTGCGCTGGGCCAACGCCGCCTACAACCAGCTGTTCCTGTTCGTCCAGGCCCCGATGGACTCCGCCATGTTCGCCATCCTGGCGTTCTACATGGCCTCGGCGTCCTACCGGGCGTTCCGGGCCCGCTCCAAGGAGGCCACCGTGCTGCTGATCGCCGGCTTCGTGGTGATGCTGGGCATCATACCGTTCGGAGCGATGCTGTGGCGCCGCATCCCCGACATCTCGGAGTGGATCATGATGGTGCCCAACATGGCCTCCAAGCGCGGCATCCTGCTGGGGATCGGCCTGGGCTCGACCGCCACCGCGCTGAAGATCATCCTGGGGATCGAGCGCAGCTGGCTGGGAGGGAGCGGCAAATGAAGTTCTTCCAGAAGCTGTCGCAGATCGACCGCCGCTGGATCTACCTGCTGGTGGCGCTGGCGGTGATCGTGCCCCTGATGGCACGGATGGGCCTGCCCGACGCCCCCGGCAAGTACAGCCTGCAGCTGTTCGATGCGGTCGACCGCATCCCGCCCCGCTCCCAGCCGGTGCTGATCTCGGCCGACTACAGCCCGTCGATGATGCCGGAGCTGCACCCGATGTTCATGGCCATGGCGCGGCACTGCCTGGCGCGCAAGGTCCGGCTGATGGTGATGACGCTGGACCCCACCGGCGCCGGCCTGGCCGAGAACGGCCTGCGCCAGATCACCGACGAGATCAACGCCCGGGCCGGGTCGGCGGCCGACAGCGCGGTCTACGGCCGCGACTACGTGTTCCTGGGCTACAAGCCGGGGACGGCCATCGTGATGATGTCGATCGGCGAGAACATCCGCCAGGCCTATCCCGCCGACGCCTACGGCACGCCGCTGGACAGCCTGCCGATGATGCGGGACGTCCGCAACTACGCCGACATCCCGCTGGTCAACTGCATCGCCGGCAGCGCGGTGCTCAACTACTGGATCGTCTACGCCGGCGCCCGCTACCGGGCCCGGGTGGGCGGCGGCAGCACCGCGGTCAGCTCGGCCGATTACTACCCATTTTTACAATCGGGCCAGATGGTGGGCCTGCTCAACGGGATGAAGGGGGCCAGCGACTACGAGTTCCTCAACCAGCAGCGCGGCTACTCGTCCGCGCCGCGGGTGGCGGGCAAGGGGATGGACGCGGTCTCGATCGTCCACCTGCTGATCATGGGGTTCATCGTGCTGGGCAACGTCGGGTACTTCGTCACCAAGAAATCGGCCCAGCAGAAAGCAGGGGAGGAGTGACCGCAATGTTCTCTCACGACATCTGGGTATGGATCGCGGCCGTCCTGACGCTGGCGATCTTCTCCTTCCTCTACAAGGAGAACCCGTTCTATCGCTTCGCCGAGTACCTGTTCGTGGGGATGTCGGCCGGCTACGGCCTGGCCCGGGTGTGGAACAACGCCCTGGTGCCGAATTTCATCAACCCGTTCTGGGCCGCGTTGACGGCCGAGCGGGGGGCGACCGGGCCGCTGCTGGCCGACCCCAGGTTCTGGCTGATCGTCCCCGCGCTGCTGGGCCTGCTCTACATCTGCCGGTTCATCCCGTCGCTGTCGCACCTGATACTGGTCCCGATCGCCATCGGCTTGGGGCTGGGCAGCGGCATGGGGCTGGCGGCCATCATCCAGACCGACATCATCAAGCAGATGCAGAGCGCCATCGGCGACGCCTCCAACGTGGCGGCCGGCGGCTGGCCGCTGGTGTGGGGCATCGTCTCGCTGGTCGGCGTGCTGACCACGCTGTCGTACTTCTTCTTCTCGCGCGAGCACAAGGGGGCGCTCAAGTACTCGGCCAACATCGGCATCTGGTTCCTGATGGTCGGCTTCGGCGCCAGCTTCGGCAACACCGTGATGGGCCGCGTCTCGCTGCTGATCGGCCGGGTGCAGTTCCTGCTGACCGACTGGATCCACGTGATCAGGTGACCCCACCCCCCCCTGTGCCCTCCCCTCGAGGGGAGGGCAGGGTGGGGTTCAACAGAGCGTGTGTGATACGTATGCCTGACACCGCCCACCAGATCATCTGCCGCTGCGAGGACGTCACCGAGGAGGAGGTCCTGCGGGCCATCGCCCAGGGCGCCGTCACCGCCGACGAGGTCAAGCGCCTGACGCGCGCCGGCATGGGGCACTGCCAGGGCCGCACCTGCCGCCGGCTGGTCAACCAGCTGCTGGCGCGGCGGCTGGGCCAGCGGCCCGCGGACCAGAAGCCGGTGACCCAGCGCTCGCCGCTGCAGCCGGTCAGCCTGAAGGTTCTCGCGGATTCCAACCAATGATCCCCGCGAAAAACGCAAAACACGCTAAATCGGAATCGGATCTTTTTGGATGATGTTTTCGTGTCTTTCGCGTGTGTAGCGGGAAATTGTTGATTTCGCATGGCTAACACGTCCGACATCATCATCATCGGCGGGGGCATCGCCGGCACGGCCACGGGGTACTACCTGGCGAAGGCCGGGCTGCAGGTGGCGCTGTTCGACAAGGGTTTCCTGTGCTCGGGCTCGACCGGCCGCTGCATCGGCGGGGTGCGCCAGCAGTTCACGTCCGAGAGCTCGATCAAGCTGATGATGCGCAGCGTGGAACTGTTCGCCGGGATGGACGAGGAGCTCGGTACGGAGGTCCACTGGCACCCGGGCGGCTACCTGTTCCTGGCGCACGACGAGCAGAAGAAGCAGGCCTTCCTCGACAACATCAGGATCCAACAGGCGGCCGGCTTGAAGGACGTGCGCTGGGTCGACGCCGCGGAGGCCAGGGAGATCGTGCCGCTGCTGGACACCGCCGGCCTGCTGGGCGGGTCGTACTGTCCGACCGACGGCCAGGCCTATCCCTTCGCCGTGGTCAACGGCTACGCGCAGATGATCCGGAAGCTGGGCGGCCGCGTCCATGCGTTCAGCGAGGTCGGCGGCATCATCAGCGCGGGCGGCGCGGCCACCGGCATCCGGCTGGCGAGCGGGGAGGAGCACCACGCGCCGGTTGTGGTCAACTGCGCCGGGCCGTGGGCGGCCGAGGTCGGCGCGCTGGCCGGGATCGAGGTCCCGGTGGAGGCGGAGCGCCACGAGGCGCTGATCACCGAGGGCGTGGAGTACCTGGGCATCCCGATGCTGGTGGACTACCGGGCCGATGGCGGCTACTTCCAGCAGTTCCGGCACAACGGCCAGTTCATCGGCTGCTACTCGCCGTCGCCGCGGGTGCCGGGCCACTCGGCCGGCTCGACCTTCGAGTTCCTGACCGACATGCCGCGGCGGATGCTGAAGCTGGTGCCGGCGCTGGCCGAGGTCAAGGTGGTCCGCCAGTGGGCCGGCAGCTACGAGGTGACCCCCGACGGCAACCCGGTGCTGGACCGCACCGAGTTGGCCGGGTTCTACGTGCTGGGCGGAATGTGCGGCCACGGCTTCATGCTGGGCCCGGCGATGGGCCAGGCCATGGCGGCCTTCGTCCGCTCCGGCGCGAAGGAACCGCCCTACCCCGAGTTCGCCCTGCGCCGTCAGTTCGGCCGGGCCGAGGCGATGAAATAAATTGCAGAAAAACCGCGTTTTGTTGCATTCCCGATGCCGCCGGTCCGGGCGGCCCTTGCCGGTCAGCGCATCGTCACCCGGCCACCGGTCGAAGCCTGCGCGATTGCCCCGGGGCGCATGCCTGAAATGATGGAATGAAGAACATCAAGAAGATCGCCTTCATCGGCAACTACCTGCCCCGCCAGTGCGGCATCGCCACCTTCACCACGGACATCTGCGAGTCGTTCGCGGCCAACAATCCCGGCGTCCAGTGCTTCGCCGTGCCGATCACCGACATCGAGGAGGGCTACCATTACCCGGAACGCGTCCGGTTCGAGATCCGGGAGCAGGACCTGGACGATTACCGGGCCGCCGCCGACTTCCTCAACCTCAACAATGTCGACATCGTCTGCCTGCAGCACGAGTACGGGATCTTCGGCGGCAAGGCGGGCGGCCACGTGCTGTCGCTGCTGCGAAACCTGCGGATGCCCCTGGTCACGACCCTGCACACGGTGCTGGAGAACCCCAGCGTCCAGCAGCGCCGGGTGATGGACGAACTGCTGGCGCTGTCCGACTACGTGGTGGTGATGTCGCGCAAGGGCGTCGAGATCCTGCGCGGCGTCTACCGGACCCCGCCGGACAAGGTCCGCCTGATCCCGCACGGCATCCCCGACGTGCCCTTCATCGACCCCAGCTTCTACAAGGACAAGTACGACGTCGAGGGCAAGACCGTGCTGCTGACGTTCGGCCTGCTGGCCCCCAACAAGGGCATCGAGGTGGTGCTGCGGGCGCTGCCGGCGATCATCAAGCAGCATCCCAACGTGGTGTACCTGGTGGCCGGGGTCACCCATCCCAACCTGCTGCGGCACGAGGGCGAGAAGTACCGGCTGTCGCTGCAGCTGCTGGCGGACGAGCTGGGCGTGGCCGGGAACGTCATCTTCCACGACCGGTTCGTCTCGATCGAGGAGCTGAAGGAGCTGATCGTGCTGGCCGACGTCTACCTGACCCCCTACCTGGTGGAGTCGCAGATCACCTCGGGGACGCTGGCCTACTCGTTCGGGTCGGGCAAGGCGGTGGTCTCGACGCCGTTCTGGCACGCCCGGGAACTGCTGGCGGACGGCCGGGGGGTGCTGGTGCCGTTCGGGGATCCCGGGGCCATCGCCCGGGAGACCATCCGGCTGCTGGGCAACGACGTCGAGCGGCATGCCATGCGCAAGCAGGCCTACCTGATCGGCCGCGACATGACCTGGGACAAGGTGGCGCTGCAGTACGCCGGCCTGTTCGAGGAGGCCCGCCAGAAGCGGCCGGGGGTGATGCAACGGAACAAATCATTCCGGCCGCTCAACGCCCAGCCGGCCATCCTGCCCGAGATCAAGCTGGACCACTTCCTGCGGATGACCGATGACATCGGGATCTTCCAGCACGCCCGGCACAACGTCCCCAACTTCGCCGAGGGCTACTGCACCGACGACAACGCCCGGGCGCTGATCCTGACGGTGCTGCTGGAGAACCTGGGCACGATCAACCCCCGGCGGCTGGACGACCTGGCCAGCCGCTACCTCGGGTTCATCCGCTACGCCTGGGACGCCGCGGCCGCGCGCTTCGGCAATTTCCTCAGCTTCCAGCGCACCTGGGCGGACGCCGGGTTCTCCGAGGACAGCCACGGCCGGGCGGTGTGGGCCCTGGGGACCTGCATCAGCCGCTCGGCCAACCAGGGCTTCTCGCAGATGGCGGCGGAGATCTTCGAGCAGGCCCTGACCCCGGTGTCGACCTTCTCCTCGCCCCGGGCCTGGGCCTTCGCCCTGATCGGCGCCTACGCCTACCAGCAGCGGTTCCCGGGCGACCGGTCGTCCCGCAGCCGCCTGGAGACGCTGGCCACGCAGCTGCTGCGGCTCTACCGCGAGAACAGCGGGGCCGGCTGGGACTGGTTCGAGCAGAGCCTGAGCTACGACAACGCCGCGCTGTCCCATGCCCTGATCCTGGGCGGGCGGGCCCTGGCCGACGACGCGATGCTGGGCTGCGGGATCGACTCGCTGCGGTGGCTGGCCGCCGCCCAGACGTCGTCCCGCGGCCATTTCCAGCCGGTGGGCACGGACCGCATCTACCAGCGCGGCACGGCCAAGCCGGTCTTCGACCAGCAGCCGATCGAGGCCTATTCCACCGTCTCCGCCTGCCTGGAGGCCTACCGCACGACCAAGGACCGGCGCTGGTACGACGAGGCCAGGAAGGCGTTCCAATGGTTCCTGGGGGCCAACGACCTGGGGATCCCGCTGTACGAGCCGTCCAACGGCGGCTGCTACGACGGCCTGCACGTCGACCGGGTCAACCGCAACCAGGGCGCCGAGTCGACCATCGCGTTCCTGCTGTCGCTGTGCGAGATGACCGACACCGCCAACATCCTTGAGAGCTTCAAGGAACCGATCCCGGAATAGCAAATTCGAAATACGAATATCGAAACTCGAGGCAAGTTGAAAGGATTTACATCCGAATGGCCGGGGCAGATCTCGTTTTGAACATTTGTCATCTGGTCATGCGGTATGGTTTCGTGTTTCGGATTTCGAGATTTGAGTGTATACCATGAATTGGATTGCCTGCAATGCTGGTGAAAAATACTGACATCACCCTGGCGCCCGATGCCCGGCGGGTGATCGCCCGCGCCCATGTCCCCGTCAGCGAGTCCCGGGTGGAGCGGATCATCGCCCGGGTGCTGTCGCTGGACGAGGCGTCGGCGCAGCGCGAGCTGGGGGACGTCCGCGCCAAGTTCGAGGGGCGGCACCGGGGCTTCGAGACGCTGCTGGAGCGCCAGTTCGAGGCGGTGCGCCGGCACCTGCCGTCCGACGTGCTGCCGTCGCCGGACCGGCGGCTGCTGATCGGCTCGCTGTTCCTGGCCGAATACGCGTTCGAGGCGGCGGCCCTGTTCAACCCCGCGATCGTCCCGCACCCCGACCAGTCGGGGCTGGACCCGGGTGCGCTCCGGGTGATCCTCAGCCTGCGGGCGACCGGCGAGGGCCACATCTCGTCGCTGACCTTCCGGTCCGGCACGATCGCCGCCGACCATGCCGTCACGATCGACGCCCCCGGCGGCCATGCCGCCGCCGCCGAATTGACGCCCAGCACCCTGTACGACAAGGCCACTTTCGCCCGCAAGCTCCGGGAGATGGACGTCTGGAACGACTGCTCGCGGTCGATCATCGGCTCGCTGCCGGACGAGTTCGCGCTGGACGACCTGCTGGAGCTGACCAGGTCGTACTTCTTCGTCCACAAGCCGGTATCGCAGGCGGACCGGATCACCAGCGACAAGGTGCTGTGGCTGGCCCGCTGCAACTACGAGGCGCGGTTCGACCAGTCGATCCCGCTGTCCGAGCGGGTGCTGTTCCCGATGTCGCCCAGCGAGCAGAACGGGATCGAGGACGCGCGGTTCGTGCTGTTCACGCACGACGACGGCAGCCGGAGCTACTACGCCACCTACACGGCCTATGACGGCAAGGCCATCCTGCCGCAGCTGATGGAAACCGGCGATTTCCGGCAGTTCAAGATGCGGACCCTCAACGGTGATGCCGCCGCCAACAAGGGGATGGCGCTGTTCCCCCGCAAGATCCGCGGCCGCTACGCCATGGTCTCCCGCCAGGACAACGAGAACCTGTTCCTGATGTACTCCGACAACATCCATTTCTGGCACGATTCCGTCCCGCTGCTGCGGCCGTCGTCCCCCTGGGAATTCGTCCAGATCGGGAACTGCGGCTCGCCGATCGAGACCGAGCACGGCTGGCTGCTGCTGACCCACGGCGTCGGCCCGTTCCGGCAGTACGCCATCGGCGCCGCGTTGCTGGACCGGGACGACCCGTCGCGGGTGCTGGGCCGCCTGCGCCGGCCGCTGATCCGGTGGACGGAGGCCACCCGGTCGGGGTACGTCCCGAACGTCGTCTACACCTGCGGCGCGCTGTCCCACGGCGGGATGCTGGTCGTCCCCTACGCGACGTCCGACCAGCGCTGCACCATCGCCCTGGTGCCGCTCCCGGCCCTGATCGATCGGTTGCGGCGCGGGGACGGCTAGCCGCGGTCCCGGCGCTATGAACGCAGTTGCGGGATCATGAAATGTATTGCACCCTCTTACGGAGCCGCCCATGTCCGCTAGGCCGATCATCACCCTGACCACCGACTACGGCCTGCGCGACTACTACGTGGGCGCGCTGAAGGGCGCGATGCTGTCGATCAACCCCGACCTGGTGATCGTCGACGCCGCCCACCTGGTGACCGGGCACGACGTGCTGGAGGCGGCCTTCGTGCTGCACGGGTTCTACCGCTCGTTTCCCAAGGGCACCATCCATCTGGCGGTGGTCGACCCCGGCGTGGGCGGGCCGCGGCGTCCGGTGCTGATGGAGTCGCGGGACCACTCCTTCATCGGGCCCGACAACGGCATCTTCAGCTTCGTCAGCCAGGACGAGCGGATCGAGCGGGCCTGGCACCTGACCGCGACCCGCTACTTCGCGGCGGGCGTCAGCGACACCTTCCACGGCCGCGACATCTTCGGCCCGGTGGCGGCGCACCTGGCGTCGGGCGTGGAGCCGCGCTGGCTGGGGCAGGAGATCACCGACTTCACCCGGCTGCAGCTGCCCGAGGTCAAGACCGCCGGCAACCGGATCGCCGGGCTGGTGGTCTACGTCGACGGCTTCGGCAACCTGGTGACCAACATCGGCGCCGAGCTGCTGGCCCCGGCCGCCGGCAGGCAGCTGCGCGTCACCGCGGGCAAGGCCGTGATCGCGGGGCTGTCGCAGGGCTACGGGGCGGTGCCGCCCGGCGCGCCGCTGGCGGTGGTGGGCAGCCTGCAGACCCTGGAGATCTCCGTCAACAAGGGCAGCGCGGCCGCGGCGCTGGGGCTGGCGCGGGGCGCGGCGGTGCTGGTCGAGATCCTATGACGAGGTGCCACGATGACCAATGACGAGCAGCGGGCGGCGCTGGGCAGCAGGGTGCGCTCCGACCTGGGGCGGTTGTTCCACGACCTGACCGAGATCGTCCAGCCGGTCTACTCCCTGGACGACGAATCGGTGTGGCACCCCTTCGGCGACATCTACGAGACCGACCGCGACCTGGTGATCAAGCTGGAGCTGGCCGGCGTCTCCACCACCGACCTGTCGATCAGCGTCAGCGGCGACCAGCTGTCGGTGAACGGCGTCCGCAAGGACGTCGCCGAGTGCGACGCCCGGCGCACCTACCTCAAGATGGAGATCAACCACGGCCGGTTCTCCAAGCTGATCGTGCTGCCGGACCACGTCTCGCGCCAGGACATCCGCTCGGTCTACAAGGACGGCATCCTGGAGATCCGGCTGGCCAAGGTCGCCAAGCAGGTGCTGGAGGTCAAGATCGATTAGGAGGGGTGGCCGTTCACCACAACGCATGCCCTGGGCGGTGGCGAAGGGACGCCACGACACGAAGAACGCTTATCCCGTATCCTGAGCCCGGCTCCGTGCCCGACACACCGAAGGATCTGAAACGAATTGAACCGGGCGCGGGAACCAATAATCGCATACGGTGAACTATGGCCGAAGAAGTCAAGGACATAAAGATACCGGCGGAGCTGCCGATCCTGCCGGTGAAGGGGCAGGTGGTCTACCCCTACCTGATCATCCCGCTGGTG